>DAORDI010000116.1:0-15509 GCA_035345895.1 Leptospiraceae bacterium | reverse complement strand
CTGAATATTATATACTTCTTCGAGAGCCCTGTCCTTCGATATGATGGATACAACTCCTGCATTCGCAAATCCGACTTTTTTATAAGAGCCGATGAAATTTTCTCCATTCCTGGCATAAATAATCTGTCCGCTGCCCGCATTGGATGCAAACATCTCTCTCACAACCGGCAGATCGTACAGATTTTCACCCTTGATAATCAGTTCCTGATCGGGATGTCCGATGACATTTCCTGAAGCATTGACAAGCAGTGTTTCCGAAATGCTTCCCTTTGTTTCAAAGGAATTCCTGATCTTTTTGTAATCAATACAGGCGATTACAATCTGATTTCTGTCTTTTCTGTACGGAATGGAAACAGCAAATGCGGGAAACTTAAGTCCGGGACTGAAATTCTGAAGACTGGAATCCGATTCCAAAGCCTTTTCCAGATGTTTGGTATAGATCTGAATCTGATTTTCTATATCCGGCTCTGTCAGCTCTGCTTCAGCCAGTATTTTTCGACTGTAAACTGTTCTAATAGGACGAAGTGCATACCCGGTTGACTGATATATGCCGATTGAGATAATATGACTGTCATACTGATCCAGTGTCTTTGCCGAATACCGCTCTTCCATATCTGCAACGGTAAATCGGACTGTCTGCAGTATGGATGCCAGCTCTGCATTTACTCTTGCTCCGATGGCATCGGTGATCATCACATTGTTTTCCCGAATACGGAGTTCACTGTCCTTTTTAAAATACTGAGTAGCAATAAAAATCATCAGACTCATTGCCGCAATCATAATGAGAGAATTAACTGAAGTCAGTTTAAAATTCAGAGGGATAAAATTTTTGTTTAAAAGCTGATATATGTATTCCGGTAATTTCTTTATTTGAATCTTATCACTCATCTGATTTCCAGATACCTCATTATTGTAAAAAAATATATAACTCGCTGTTCGGGAAGCTGATTTCGTAAAAATGAAGCTGCCTGAAATCCCGCTTCAGTCGGTTCATTTGATCTCTCTGATAATTCTGAAAAATTACAGTATATCCTCTCTGCGCAAGGTGAGATATTATCACCTTCACAGTTTATCTAAATAAGGAGACAGATACGCATCTGCAGGCCAGACCCCATTTGATTTAGGATCAATGACCAGTACATTTCCGTTGTTTGCCGACATACCGTAAATTTTCCCATTAGGTGCAAGAACTCCGCCTGTCCATTTGTAACCTCCGGATCCGCCCAAGGCTCCGAAAGTTGTGGCAGTATCTGCAGTCGGGTCAATGACCAAAGTGACTGGAGAAGAACAGGCAATTCCGTAAATTTTCCCGTTCGGAGCCAAAACTCCTCCCTGCCATTTCTGATTGACTGGTGAAGTTGTGCCTAAAGCGCCAAATGTGTACGTTGTATTGTTGGACGGATCTATGACCAGAACACTTGTAGAAGATGAAGGCATTCCATAGATTTTTCCGTTGGGAGCAAGCACTCCGCCGCGCCAGGCACCTCCCCCAGGCATTGCTCCAAAAGTAGAGACTGTATCCGTATCCGGGTCAATGACCAGAACATTTGTGGCATTATTCGGTATACCGTAAATCTTTCCATTTGGCGCTAATACACCGCCTACCCATTTAGCGGCAGTTCCCGGAAGAGAACCGAAGGTATATGTCGTATCCGTTTTCGGATCAATGACCAAAACATTTGTGGCATTATTCGGTATACTGTAAATTTTTCCATTTGGTGCAAGCACCCCTCCAGCCCATCCACCGGCTGCAGAGCCAAAGGTGCCGGCTGTATCTGTATCAGGATCGATCTGTAAAATGTTCGTTGCACTGTTCGGAATACCATAAATTTTTCCATTCGGTGCCAGCACTCCTCCCCACCATTTTTGAACACCGCCGGCAAAGGTTCCAAAAGTAGAGACTGTATTTGAACTAGGATCAATTCGCAAAACACTTGTATGCAGTCTGGGAATACCGTAAATTATTCCATTCGGAGCAAGCACTCCTCCATACCAATTGGTTCCAGGCCCAGCCAGAGTTCCAATCGTAGAGGCTGTTTCTGCTGCACTTACGCCTAAACCTGCCTGCGCCATAAGAATCGGCTGAAGCACCGGCCAGGGCCGCATAAAATCCACTTTTAAGGAAATCACAGATGTCTGCGTTTCCTTTTCTCCTGTCACTGTGACTGTATAATCTGCGGCGGGGGAATAGACAGTCGGAGTTCCCGAAATCTGACCGGTCTGCGTGTCGAAGACCATTCCGGCAGGCAGAGAGGGTGATATTGAATAAGACACTGCGGTGCCGGTCAGAACTGGAGAAACAGCTGTCACTGGACCGTTTTTGAAAAAAGAATAGGGAGAATCTGGATAATTCAGTTTAATGGGAATAGGGTTGACAGATATCCCAATCTGAGTTCCAAATGTTTTCCCGGAAACTTCGGAAGCGGTTACCGTATACTGGATTTCAGACTGCAGACTCTGCGGTGTGCCGGAAACAGTACATGTCCCTTTGTCAAAATTCATACCGGCAGGAAGACTGGGAAAAATATTACAGTTTTTAACTTTTCCTTTGACTGTCGGAACAGCAGACACTGCAGAGCCTTTGAAGAATGCAAAAGACTTACTCGAATAGGAAATTTCCGGAACAGGGTATTTTTTCAGTAAAAGCAGAATTGCAGACGAATTCCGAAGTTTATCCTGCATAGAAGGATTCACACAGGCTGAGAAAGAAAAGAGCATAACCCAAATTATACTTTTTACAATTTTTCTCATTCCATACTCCAGTCGGATATGCGTTTAGTAAAATGACAGTAAGAGCCGTGGAATAATTCAACAAAAAAAAATATCCTGCACTTTTTTTTTGCTGAAGGGGAATTTTAAAAGGACTGTACTTTTTTAAAATAATGATATTTGTTTAAAAAACAGGAATTTTCCTTTATCTGCCTGTTTTGGACTTCTGAATTGAGTAAATGACTGCAAATGCAATTAATGCAGCTTTACAAGGATGTACAAAAAATTCGGACAGGTGTCGTGCAGAAATGATGAAAAAATCAAAGGGGGTTGAAAATATTCCATACTGAAATTGAGACAATCGATCATTTAAAAAAACATCGGACCAGATCCGGGATTTCTTTAAACTTTCTTATAATTTAAATACTTTATAATTTTTTTATGAAAATAATTCTTTATAATGAAATATCTCTTCATTGATGAAAAATAATCAGTCGACATTGTATATTCTCTGCGACAGCAGCAAAAACGTATCGGCTTGGTTCTGCTGAAGTCCGGGTAAGCAGAACCTG
Source organism: Leptospiraceae bacterium (assembly GCA_035345895.1). Lineage (GTDB taxonomy): Bacteria > Spirochaetota > Leptospiria > Leptospirales > Leptospiraceae > DAORDI01. The sequence goes on along the minus strand of DAORDI010000116.1, from coordinate 12,228 downwards.
AGATCTGATCCGCTCAAGAGGCAGTACCGACTATGCTCTCCTGTTTTGGACTGCAGGGCAGTCTCAGAGGAAAGCTGACGGAGGAAATACAGCACAGTTCAGATCACTTTTTACAGATTCGAAAACAGCATTTCCCGTCTGACCCTATAAAATGAGCATCTGAAATCAGTACTAATGCCTGCTTTACGGTAATTTTTCCGAAAATAATTTTCCATAAGAGACATAATCTAATCATCGGAAATATGGATAAATAATAAATTATTTTATAGAATACTGACATATCTGCAAGTTATGCTGATTGCCGAAAGTAATTGTGCTTTTTCGTCAGAAAACCTTGATTTTACAGGCTCAGCAAGATTGAAATTCGCAAATACTTTTGAATATGAGCATATACTTCTGAAAAATTTATTCCGATTGACAGAAGCTTTATCTGATGAAAATTAGACCGATTGCAAAGTACAAGGACAGTTCATGAAAATTCATCCAGATTTAAGTAAAAAACTTGAAAACTACCGCAATTTTCATTTTCCGGCCGTCATTGAAATGAAACAATTTCCTGACTGTTCTGCCCTGCTGAAATGCATTATCTGCTGCTCTTTTCTTTCATTTTTTCCTTTCAGCCTGTTCTCTCAGGAAAAGCAGAAATACAACAGAAAAGTATACATTGGATCCTTTGTTCCTTACAAAACGGAAAAGAAGCCTGAGACTGAGAAAGAAATTCAAAAAATGCTCACAGAGTCCCTGCAGTCAAAAAATATGGATGTTCAGGCTGCGGAAGGGGAAAATCATATTCAGACTGCCGAATCGCTGAAATCGGAAGAACCTCATCTTTATATTGCCGGCTATTACAGAAAGGAAGGAAAGGAAAATCTTGCCCTGTACGGTCAGGTTTACAATACAAAGACAGGCAGAATTGTATCTGCATTCAACCTGACTCATGAAGACATTTCCAAACTGGGAATCAGGCTTCCGGAAGATGAAATGAAAGAATCAGACAGTACCGTCATTAAAAAATTCTCTGAAAAAATGGCACTGAGTGCCAGCATCAATCCGAACGGAAAATCTGAGAATGAGAGGATTGACGAATATATTTTCCAGTCTTCCATCGGAAAGGACATCCGATTTGCTGCAGACAGAGAAGAAGCCGCAGCAGCTGCGGAAAGCGTATTTGATCTTCTGAATCAGACGACTGTTTCTTCCACTAAAACTGCAAAAAACACCAGAGATGTTCCCAATATTGTAAGCACCGTCTCCGGAAAGGAAATTATCGATTACGGAAGAATCAGCATCAACGATGTGCTGTATCAGCTTCCTGGGTTTGCTCCTTCACAGGATTACGACCGGAGAACAGTCTCGTCGAGAGGAACCTTTGAAAACTGGAACAACAACCACTATATGTTCCTGATGGATGGTGTACAGTTTAATGATAATCAGTACGGAACTGCATACACGTGGGAAGTGACTCCATTGAATATGATAAAATCACTGGAAGTCATCCGAGGTCCCGGTTCAGCCCTGTACGGATCAAATGCCACAAACGGGGTCATTACGCTGAATACATACTCCGGCGAAGACTTTATGGGCAAAATTCAGACCAGGGCAAGAGCAGGGTCGCAGGGAACCCAGATACTGGATATTTCCACCGGAAACAAAGGAAAGCTGTTTTCCTATTTCACATCCTACTCTTCATACCAGACAGACGGAAACAACTATAAAAGTTACGATGCCTCCGGCAGAGGATGGGATACAGGGATGGGTTTCAACCTTCTTCAGCAGTTCAAGATAAATGACGAACGAAAGAATGACTATCTCTTCCTGAAACTGGAAGGCGAAGATTTCCTGAAAGGTTTCTCCGTCCAGTATCACAAGCAGAAATGGAATTATCAGACAGGGCTGGGCTGGCTTTTCAGAGTGCCTGATTTCAGAGAAAATCAGCAGGAAGAAAGACAGTTTGTCACATTGAAATACGCAAACCAGATCACTTCAAAACTCAGTCAGGAATATGTGATACGGTATCAGAGACATGACAATGACTGGCTTACCCGTTATGCAGAAAACGGCTCCTATGCGGGATATTATCCCGGCGGAGTATTCGAATATCTGAAAACAAATACTCAGGATTTTTTCGGAAGGATACAATATAATTACAGTCTTGCAGGAAACGGTGCGGGACTGCTGGGAGGACTGGAAGGTGACTACTTCAGTTACAAGGGAGACAAGGAGCACTGGAGCAATGCAGAACTGAGTGATGCTGCAAACGGATTTCCGCCCACGGTCAACGGGGAAATCAGAAAACTGGGTCCCTGGTTTGAATGGATAAAGAGCAAGCCGATCCGGAAAAGAGCAGTTTTTGCTCAGCTGGTATCAGGAAAAATACTGAACAATTTTATGGAAATCACTCTCGGAATCAGAAACGACTTTACAAGCCAGAATTTCAGAGGCATTGACAGACCGTTCAGTGATACAAACAGAACCCTGGACTATTTCGGAATTTCTCAGAGATTCAGTGCTGCGGACAAGCCGGCAATGACAGATCCGGTGCTCTCATCATTAATTCCTAATGAAAAAAGAACCTTCAGTTCCACAAACCCCAGACTTGGATTTGTTTTTTTTCCGACCAAGACCCTTACTGTAAAGGCGATGGCCGGAACCGCTTTCAGAGAACCGGCACCATCCGAACAGTTTGGAGCAAATACATTCTCTCTTGCATCCAATCCAAGAGGACTTAAACCTGAAAAAATCAGAACGTATGAGCTGGGTGCAGACTGGTTCATTACAAAGAGTCTTAACCTGAGAGTGAACGGATTTCATACACTTTTTGAAAATATGATCACATATGCTGCGTCCGGCAACGCTCTGGCCAATGTGTATTCTCTGACCACGAGAGGAGTGGAAGCAGAACTTCTGTATGCATTCAGCAGAAATGTTAAAGGGTTTGTAAATTATTCCAGAAACTGGAGAATCGATGAAAGGATTCTGGATAAAACTGTATCCATCGACCGGCATTCTGTAACCTGGGTGCCTGCTTCAAATGCAAACTTCGGAATCAGCGGAACTTATGAAAAAATTCAGTACGCATTTTCTGTTCAGCACCAGGGAAAAGTAAAAAGGCGGACGAGCGACTATGGTCCGATAGATCCTTATACCGGCTATCCCTCTGCAGTGCCTCAGCTGGAACCTGCAGGCACTTTTTACTATAGACCCAAGTCTGTCGATGCCTGGTCAAATCTGACGCTGAGGTTCGGATATATGTTTGATGAGATGAAAAGTGTTCATATCACAGTGATCAATTCATTAAACTCAAGACAGAACTTAATTAAAAATAATTATTACGCTTTCGACTATCTGAGGGAACCGAGAAGAATACTTCTTGAGGCAAACCTTGCATTCTGAATTATTTGGCCATCTGCTTCATCAGCCCTTCCACGCAGGTCTTTTCGCAGGATGGATGCACATTATAGTACCCGCATATAAACCCTGCAGAATACTGTTCAGCAAAAGCCGGAGTATGCTCAGGATTGTCCGACTTGAACCTTGCGGCTGATTCCTTGATCAGTTTTACAGACTCACTGTCTGGAAGACTGCATTCCTTTGTTACAGGAACTGTCCTGATCTTCAGACTGCGCAGATCATTTTTAAAACCCTCCAGACTGTCTTTGGGAGCCGAGGAAGCACATCCGCCAAAAAGTAATAACGCAATAAATATCAGCCAGCTTTTATTCATAGTGATTCTATGAATAAATAAATTGTATAAATTGTCAAGAAAAGTATTGTCTCCCGGATTTCCGACAGCAGAGCGTCGCAAGTATGGAAGCCGCTCAGGGGCTTAAGCAGCCCCTTTGCTGATTCTTTAAGCTCGCTGGATAAAGATATTTTTTCAGCACTGTTATCAAATGATAATGAAGTTTTTTCAGCATCATTTATACTCTTGAATAATCAATGAGAAGAAGACATTGAAATTGTAAAACTTTTCCGGGTTTTGGCAGATATCCGAAGATTCGGGTTTGTCAAATTGTACCCTGACAGGTCTTTTAGGAGAAATTTATGAAAATTTTTATTATTGCAGCGGCCCTTATGCATCTGACAGAGTGCATACATATTCCAAAAACTACAAACCATAATCCTGACTTGAAAAATATGGAAATTGAAGATTACAAATTTCATATCAGAACGTCAGGAAATAAGGACAAAAAACCGATTGTAGTCATTCATGGCGGACCAGGCGGAGATTTTCAGTATCTCCTTCCTCTTGAAAAACTTGCTGATGAATTTCATATATTGTTTTATGATCAGAGAATGACCGGGCTTTCCCAAAGAGAGAGTGAAAAGAAACCAGGCATTGAGCAGGATATTGAAGATCTCGACAGAATTATAAAAACATTTTCCGCTCATCAGAAAGTTATTTTGATCGGTCACTCATACGGAGGAATGCTTGCAGCAGGATATACGGCAAGACACTCAGAGTCTGTTGCCAGTGCAGTCATTATTGAACCAGGCATTCTAAACAGAGAATCTGCTTTTGAATTCATTGAGAGATTCAAAAGCAGAACTTCGATTTTTTCTTTATTCAGCATTGTCCCTCCCTTGTTAAAATCAATATTCGTAAAAACAGAGGACGGGCATGAACGGTATGATTATGTAATGACAAAACTTTTAGAAAGCGGATCAGGGCAGCCTTATCAATGCGAAGGAATATCCCTTCCCAAAACTGCATTTGTTCGGGGAGGCTTCAACGTATTCAATTCAACCATCCGACCGATTATGAACAGCCCGGAATTATTCACTGCAGATTTAACTGTCGGACTTGAAAAATTTAAGGGAAAGATTCTTTTGCTGAGCAGCGAATGCAGTTTCATTGGATACGACTATCAGGAAACCTTTCATAGAAAATATTTTCCAAAGAATACTCAGCATATTCTGCTGAATCATACAGGACATAACTTCATTACTACTGATACAGAACAGGCAATTCCTGTGATCCGTGAATTTTTAAAAAAAGGGTGACTGTTCAGTCCAGTATCTTCGCAGCCGCTTTTTTTGCAGTGCCCTCCGGCGGCTTCAGGACTTCGCCAGGAACCTGAAATAAGCTAATTTGACTTGTCATTATTTCTTATTTTTTTTCTAATTCGACTGAATGAAACCGGGGTAATTCCTAAATATGAGGCAATATTGTAATCAGTAATTTCGTTCTCGATTTCGCTGAATTTTTCCAGGAATTTCCTGTATCGATCTGCTGCATCAAGTGTGAGGAGTTCGAATTCTCTGATCTCCCTTTGGATGAAAAGCAGATCAGAAAGTTTTCTGCGAAATCTTTCCCATGGAAGACTGGACTCCGTAAGCACAGTAAATTCCTTAAACTTACAGTCCAAAATCAACGAGTCTTTCAGTGCCTCAATATTGATGCTGGAATCAGTTCCGGCCAGATAAGAACTGTAAGCAGCAATGATTTCACCAAGCTTTACAAAATTCTTTGTATATTCTTCACCGGCATCAGTGCAGTAAAAACTTCTGAAAAGTCCGGAAGAGACAAATGCGAAAGAAACAGGTTTTTCACCGGAGCGGATAAAAAAAGCATCTTTGGGAATTTTCCGCTTATGAAACAAATGCTTCACTCTTTCAAATTCAGGAAAAGAAATTCCTGAAAAAGCATTTAAGACTCTATAAAAATTTTCATAAGGATCTGTCATAGGCTTTTCTTTCCCGCTCTGAATTTACCCTACTGCAAAAAAATATGCTGTATTTTATTTTGCAAGTCTAAGTTCCCAGATTTGGAACAGCGAAACAAGGTTGAACCTATCCGTCGAATATGGCCTGTGATAAAACTAATGCGACTTTGTCAAGTCGCAGTAAATAGAGTTTTCGGCAGTTCGGCGAAAGCTGGGATCCACGCCGGCCTGCTCAAGGTCGATCAGAATTCAAAACGGCTATGGAGGAACTGATTGACTAACTGCATCCGACTTCATCAGAAATCTGAGCAGCCTGAATTAGATAAAATTCATCTGCAGAAAAAATTAAGCCTTGACCGAAAAACCACTGTTAAGGAATTTTAGCCGTATAAACTTAATGAGTCTGAATTTCTGAGCATATATTTTTTATAAGCCGAAAAACATTGCATACAGGATAAGATTATGAAAATAAAGACACCGATCTCGGAAATGCTTCGAATTGATCTGCCTATAATAGGTGCACCTATGTTTCTGGTCTCCTATCCCGAACTTGTGGCTGCCGTATCAAACGCAGGCGGAATAGGATGTTTTCCTGCACTGAACTACAGAACAAAAGAAGATCTGAGATCAGGATTTTCCAGAATCAGAACACTCACGGAAAAACCGATAGGCGTAAATCTGATTATGCACAAGATGCACAATCCTAATTGGCCGGAACAGTTTGAAGTCTGTATGGAATTCAAGGCTGAGCTTCTCATCACAAGTCTCGGAACTCCTAGAAGCATCGTTCAGGAGGCAAAGTCCTCAGGTGCAAAAATCTTCTGTGATGTGACCACTCTGAAACATGCAAGAATTGTCGCAAAGGCGGGAGCAGATGCAGTCATTGCAGTTGCACAGGGAGCAGGCGGACATGCAGGAAATATCAGTCCGTTCAGTCTGATTCCTTATATTAAAAAAGAGACGGGCCTTCCAGTCATTGCCGCCGGTGCGATAAGCACCGGAAAACAGATGGCTGCAGCTTTTGCGCTTGGGGCAGATGCGGTGTATATTGGAACCAGATTCATTGCATCCCCTGAAGCAGCTGTATCTGATGAATATAAACAGATGCTTATAGATTCCCTTCCGGAAGAAATTGTGTATACATCTGAAATCAGCGGAATCCCTTCCAACTGGCTGAAAAAAAGTATTGAAAATGTTCAAAAGAACAAGGCCGGCATAAGTCTGTCAGACGAAAAAAGACAGTGGAAGGATATCTGGTCTGCAGGCCACGGAGTATCCGATATTCTTGAAGTAGTTCCCACAGAAAAAATTATAGGGGATATGATCAGGGAATACGGAGAGGTTTGCAGAAAGTTTCCTCAGGCAGAGGTATAAGTCAGCAGCAGCTATACCTCGTTTTTCCTGAAGGTCATGCAGTAAAATTTTCCATTCCATAGAATTTCTGTTTTCTTTTCCGTCATTTTTTCAGGCACCAGGTTCTCGATCTCGCTTAAATCAACACTTGCATTCTTGAAATATTTTTTTGAAAAACTGCTTTTTCTGTACTGATTTTCAATCAGATCATTTGTTTCATCGGCAATCAGGAGTTTCGAACCGTTCTTGGCGGTTCTGATCATTTCATTTACAGCCTTCTGCTTATCATTAAAAAAGTTTATGCCGCCGACATGAAATACTATATCAAACATATTATCCTTAAAAGGCAGGTCTTCTGCACAGCACTGGACAAGAGAAATATTGAGTTTTCCTTCATATTTATTCCTGCATTTTTTCAGCATCCCGGCAGAAATATCTGCCCCGAAAATGGAAATACTTTTTCTGTCAATGCCTGACGGAATGAATTCCAGATCCTTCCCTGTTCCGATGGAAACATAAAGCACAGAGATGCCGTTCTCCCATTCCAGCTTTTCCATTATGGCTCTCCGCATCTGATTTATCTGATTTCCATACCTCAGTCTCCCGACAACTGTCTCGACAATATCATATCCCCGTGACATCCAGTCGTACATATTCATATATTTTTGATTGTCAGCAGTTAGATAATCAAGATTAATAAAATCAGGAATTTCCGAATGGGAAAGGTTCTGCGCAAGACAGATGTCTTTCAGGCTGTCCTTGAGTTGAATGTTCATTTCATATATCCCCTGTAAAAAACAATACTCCATACCGGATATTCTGTATGAATCATTTTTTCTTTTCTGTGTCCTTGGGTTTCAGATAATTCTCCAGAATTTTCTTCTCTTTTTTCAGTTTGGAAATTCTTTCAGGATAATCTGCAGTATCCCAGGTTCTCGTTGTGAGCAATGGATCTGAAGTAAGCTCGGCCAGCTCCTGATCTATAAACCCTAAGATTGTCTTGACTGCTTTTTTTGGAAGATCAGGAAATGCTTTTTTATTTTTTGCAAAGTACACGACCATACCCACATCGGATATGTATTCATAAAGCAGTTCTGTTTCTTTAAGAAACTTGTATATTGCGGGAACATCATAGATTTCAGCCGGATTCTTTGAACCTCTGTCCGCCTGCGGAAGATAGAAATCACCTAAAAAATTAAATGTATCATCATTTTCATCTGAACCTACACCCCATGCTCCCATATCTGCCTCCGATCCGTTCAAGAAATACAGATTGCATAAATGAAGAAGACTGTCCAGAAAGAAATTACAGCTTTTCCCATTCGCAATCTGTGATCTTCCTGCAGTCTCAGAAATATTCGGCACCGATCGCCTGTAAAGAGACGCAGATTCAGTTTTTTCTTTACAAAAACCAATAAAATAATTCCTTATCAATAGAAAGATTTTTCTGAACAGAAAATTCCCAAATCACTTTAACGAGAGAACCGAGATGATTCAACTGGATTCAATGCCGCCGAAATTTACCTTATATCAGCTGATCAAATCAGCTGCAGACAGCCATCCGAATGCTCCCGCCCAGATGTACAGAGAAAGCAGCACAAGTGATTTCAGATCAAAAACATTCTCTGAAATGTTCACTGAGATTAAAAAAATCAGTCTGGCATTGAATTCCCTCGGAATGAAAAAAGGGGAAAACGTCGGTCTGATTGCTGACGTAGGTCACAGATGGATGCCTGTAAGTATGGGGATCACAACCATAGGCGGAGTAGATGTTCCGCGAGGAACAGACGCTACACAGGGCGATCTCTCCTATATTTTCCAGCACGCCGACTGCAGGATTATTTTCCTGGAAACAGTGAAGGTATATAAAAAAATTGAATCTATCCTCAGTCAGTTCAAGAATCTGAAATACATTGTATTCTTCGAAGATTTCAGCTCTCTGAAAATTCCTTCCTCGGTTCAGGCAATGACTCTTTCCGAGCTCATGAACAAAGGGGAAGCGCTTCTGAAAAACGGAGATGGGGAATATCATAAACTCGCCGAAGCAGTCAGTGAACCTGATACTGCAACAATCATCTATACATCCGGTACAACAGGCGCTCCCAAAGGAGTCGTGCATACTCAGAAAAGTCTGACCTGGGAAGTCTATTACTCGCTGAAAGGGATGGATGTACCTCCCCTTGGTGTGACAATGGGGTTTCTTCCTCCCTGGCATATTGCAGAAAGACTCATTGAAATGGCATGTATACGTATAGTAAGTGCAGTTGCATTCACCTCTGTACCTTCACTTGCGAAGGATCTTCAGGCAGTCAATCCTACATTTCTGCTGTCCGTGCCCAGAGTCTGGGAAAGTTTTTACAATAAGATGATGGGAAGCGTAGCAAAGGCATCTCCGGTCGCAAAAGCCCTTTTCAATTTTGCCAACTGGACAGCACTGAAGTTCAGCACGCTGAAAGACATTCTTCTTGGACTGAAATATTCACTTGAACCGGATTCAATTATTGTTTCAGGTGCAAAAAAAATCGGAGCATTGATCGGATGCATACTGCTTTTCATTCCGAACATTCTCGCACAGGCAATATTGAAAAAAGTGAAGGGTGCACTCGGAAACAGAATCAAGTTTGCCATCTCTGGTGCAGGAGCACTGCCGGAATACATCGACAGACTTTTCTACTCCATAGGAGTTCCTATCATCGAAACATACGGAATGACAGAAACAGTCGGTGTGAGCGTGCGCAGAAAAATGCCCGGCACAGTTGTCGGCACTGTCGGTTCTCCGATTGAAGGAGTTGAGATAAAACTTGTAGACAGTCAGGGGAATACAGTTACCCAGCCCAACGTCAAAGGTGTTGCCTATCACAGAGGGCCTCATATCATGAAGGAATATTACAAGGAACCTGAAAAGACCAAGCAGGTTCTGACTGAAGACGGATGGCTGAATTCAGGAGACATTCTCGTCTGGACTGCAGGAGGTCAGCTGAAATTTGCAGGACGGGCAAAGGATACAATTGTCCTTCTGGGAGGTGAAAACATAGAACCTCTGCCGATTGAAGATTCAATCAAACAGAGTGCATTTGTCGCTCAGTGTGTTGTCGTCGGCCAGGATCAGAAAACACTCGGAGCACTCATTCTGCCGGACAAAGATGCCGTCATTACAGCCATGAAAGAAAAAAACATTACTCTAAGCGCAGATATGACTGAATGGAACAAGATTCCTGAGGTCACTGCCCTGTTCAAGGAAGAGGTTAAGAAATTCAACTCAAGTGAGATGGGTTTCAAGTCTTTCGAAAAAGTGACAGCATTTCATCTGCTGGGAAAAGAATTCACTGTGGATGATGAACTTACGCAGACATTGAAAATAAAGAGAAATGTAGTAGCAGACAAATACTCAAAAGAAATAGAAAATATGTTCAAATGAGTGTCTTTCTGGGGCACTGTGGAAGAGGATTTCCGGACTGGATATATTATATCCATTTTTCATTGTGCAGATTCTGCAAAGAATTTTTTCAGGGCCTGCTTTTATGCAGTTTACAATAGAGACCGGGTTATGATCTTTCCAAATTCCAAGGTTCAGTGCCCCAGCAGTGAAAGAATACAGGAATTTCAATGACAGGGCTTTCTGAAAATATTGCAATCGTCAGTTTCGGTATATCCGTTTTTCTTTCGCTTGCACTGTTTCACCGAAAAGAACAGCAGATTCCGTCCAGAATTTTAGGATTCATCCTGACTGCCTATTCGATTGCATTTCTATGCAGATACCTTGTTCTGACAGAGTCTTTCCTGTGTCCGTACCTCCCTCTTTTTTTTCTGCCGTTCATCTTCCTCTTCGGACCGGCAGTCTATTTCTATTTCCGTGCAAGCCTTTTCGGGAGATCGGTTGAATATTCTGAAATCCGAAAACTTCTGATTTTACCTCTTCTGGCAGAAATGATTTTTGCAGGACTGCTTTTTTATTTTCCAGAATTTCGGGATGTAAAGGCTGTAGTAAACCAGAAAGGAGCAGTGGAAATTTTTTCCATCAGCTTTATCTGCACTGGAATCGTTCACTGCTCCTATTTCCTGAGAAAGGCACATAAAGAAACAGAGAGATACAGATCTGAGTTCGAAGAAAACTACTCAAGCGATGAGCTCTCCAGCCTGTTCTGGCTCAAGATTTTTATGGTCTTTAATGTCGGAATGATTATTATGTATCTCCTTCTGGCAGGACTTCTGCATCTGGGACTGAGCAGAATTCCTGTGTCTCCTCTGGAAGGAGTGCTCAATATGCTTCTGATTTATCTGATTCTTTACTATATGATTTTTAATCCGAAAGTATTTGCAATCATAGAAAAAGAAGAGCCGGAAGCAGTCCCTGCACCAAAAACAGAAAAAAAATATTCCAAGCAGGCAGTATCCGAGGAAGACAGAAAAAATTATATCAGCAGAATCCGGATTTTTATGGAAAAGGAAAAACCTTATCTGGATGATGAGATTTCTCTTTCTGATCTTTCAGAATCAATTGGAATTCCGAAACACCATTTTTCAATGACAGTGAATTCAGAACTGAATATGAATTTTTTCCAGTTCATCAGTTTCTACAGAGTAAAGGAAGCAGAAAGACTGCTGACAAATCCGGAATATTCAGAGTATACAATTCTCAGAATTGCACTCGATTCCGGATTTCAGTCCAAGTCCGCTTTCAATAAGGCATTCAAACAGTTCACAGGCCTCACTCCGGCAGAATACAGGCAGCAGAAGCAGGACTGACTTTTTTTTAGAAAAAACAGTCCTTCCTTGCAAGCAGGGACGATGCCGACATCGAAACCTGTTATCCTGAATCTGTTCACAAGGGGGAGTAATGAGACTGATCACAGCTGCAGTTTTCTTTTCAATTATTCATTGCACAAATATTGGGGATGTTTCTTCGGACAAGAAGCAGATTCTGAACCTTTCTTTTTTAAGGACAGGAACCATAGTCATTTCAGGGAAGGCAGTCAAGGGAACATTGAGTTCTGCTTCCGTCAGGGTACATCCTCTGGGAAACGACGGGAAGTGTGCAAAAACAATTTTACTCTCAGAGGGAAGGACAGACCAGAGCGGAAACTATGAACTGAAATACTTCCAATCTGGGAGGCCGGTCTGCGTAATCGTATCCCCTGATACAAACGGTTCCTCAAAAATGTACGATGAAAAATCCGGGAAACAGATTTCATGGACTGATTCTGAAAAT
>DAORDI010000115.1:0-15529 GCA_035345895.1 Leptospiraceae bacterium | reverse complement strand
TAAAATCAAGTCTGTCAGCCGGAAAAGGCGCAATTATTTATGAAAATGAGTATAATGACAAAGGTGCATTTCAGGCAGTAATTGGAGATTCCAGCAGCCTCAACGCTATCCTGTGCTTAGGTTTCGGATGCAGCCAGAAAGAATTCAGCTGACCCCAAGTCTGATTTTATGCTTGCCGTTTTTTTTCTTGCCGAGCCAGAATATCATTGTGAATATGTTCTCTCCAGAAACTTCAGTCATCTTCCATCTGATTTTTGAAACAGCAGGTTTCCTGATTGGATTTCAGTACTATCTCCATCTTCGGAAAAAGGAAAAGGACCTTCTGACGGAAAAGGAAAGATACTGGATACTGATTTCTGTCATTACAGGTGCATTGATTTTTTCCAGGTTCATTGCCGTAATGGAGCATTTGGATCAGATAGGAAAGGATACACCTCTCGCGTTTTACTATGGACAGAAAACGATTGTCGGCGGTCTTCTTGGAGGGCTGCTTTTTACCGAGATTATCAAGAAAATATTAAATATAAAATATTCTTCCGGGGATATGATGACATATCCGATCATTACAGGAATTGCGATTGGAAGAGTGGGATGTTTTCTTTCCGGAATAAATGACGGAACTCACGGACTTCCTTCTTCAGCCTTCTGGGCGATTGACTTTGGCGACGGAATCAGAAGACATCCAGTGCAGATTTATGAGATTGTTTTTCTGATTCTGCTGTTTATTTTCCTGAAAGGACTTGAATCTTCGGGCTTGAAGTACAAGGAAAAACCCTCAAACGAATCGCTCAAAGATCCGTCAGGATTTTCACTCCTGTCCCTGTTTTGGCAGAATGGGATTCTGAAGAATGGAATGAAGTTCAGAATCTTCCTTTTCTCATACCTTCTGTTCAGATTCTTCTCCGAATTCATCAAACCTGTCAGTGTTTTCGCAATTGGAATTTCCTTCATTCAGATATCGTGCCTCTGCGGAATGATTTACTTTATATGGAAAACCGCATCAGAACAGAGGGAGGGCAAATTTTCTGCTTGATATCTTTGCTGTATATAGTCAAAAAGAAGAATGAATAAACTGATTTTTTTCTTAATCTTCGGTCTGACACTCACCGTTTTCAGTCATTGTGAAACCTCCAATGAACCGCAGGTTCAGAATCGTGCATGGAGTCTCTTTATCCTGCTGAATAGAAGCTCAAGTGCATCTGCGGGAACAGCTACTGGAACTGCAACAGGTACAAACACTGGAACCGGTGCTCCTGTAGGACCTCAGCCTCCCCCTCCGCCGCCCTCTGTACAGCCGATTCTGCATAATCAGAACACAGACAGCGGCGGTCAAAATTAATCTCTTACTTGACTGACATTATTCTGATGATGGAAAAGTTTACAGAAATGACTGCCAGGGTGATTTTTGAATTTTCACCCTTGAAAGCATTTTTCTCCTTTTTAGTTCTGAATATTTTTATCTTCTTTTCTTCGGTGTTTATGGGCAGTCAGATGCTGCGATATTTTGCTGACAGAAGAGTTTGCAGGACTCCGGAACCAGTCTCTTTAAAAGAATCTGTCTACTGTGTTTCGACTGTAATTTTAAACTCAGCAGTCACCCTGGCAGGATGGTATCTTTGGAAACTGGATATCATTAAAATAAAATCTTCTGTGGACATTCAGTCTTTTCTCGACATACTCGTACTTTTCTTTTCCTTGGATTTTTTTATGTATATCCTTCATCGGATTGCACATATCCGATTTTTTTATCCTCTTCTCCATAAAACACATCATAATTACAAAGAGGTAAAGCCGGTTTCTCTTTTTGTTCTGAATCCGCTGGAAAATCTGAGCTTCGGACTGCTCTGGCTTTGTACCCTTACCGTATATCCTACCTGCTGGATAAGCATTACCGCTTTTCTGACTCTGAACCTTCTGTTCGGCACTCTGGGGCATCTGGGTGTTGAGCCGCTCCCTGATAAAATGAAAGGAGGCCTTTTTATGAAAATTTTTACCACAAGCAGTTTTCATTCATTTCACCATTCCGATCCAGATCACAATTTCGGCTTTTATACAATGATCTGGGACAGAGTTTTTAATACTGGAGCCGTATATTATAATGAATTTTTTGGAAGAATCCCTGATTTGAAAAATCGAATGTCAGTTCTTTTGATCATTATCCCTCTTTTTTTCCAGTGCAGTTCTCCTAAAAAAAATGTGATGGAAATCCGTGAATCATTGATCCCTGGTGCAGGAAAAGGAGTTTTCGCATTATCAGATATCCCTAAAAATACTGTAATCGGTCAGTATACAGGAAAATTCATCACTGAACAGGAACATATAGCTCTTGCTGAGAAGAATGAATGGCATTATGTAATGGGCCTTCTGGAATGTGCGAGAGAAAATGCCGGAGGATATGCTCTGATTGACGGAAGGTTTGGAAATCTGACCAGTCGGATTAATTATGCCCCTGCCAAATTTCAGAATGTGAAATTTATGAAAGTCTGTGAACCGCCATTTGTAAATATTATATCATTACGGGACATTAAAAGCGGAGAAGAACTGTACGTTGATTACGGACCGGCTTACGACTACAGTTTTATGAAAGATCCGAAAGTAAGAAAGTTCTTTAAACTGCCCTGAGGTCGAAGGGCAGTCTTTATAAAAATTTAATTCTATTTCTGTGCAGCTGCAGCCGCTTCTTTCTGCTTTCTCATATTCTCAAGACTGATTCCTAAAACCCAGAGAGTCACCAGAAATACGCCTAGAACCTGATACTTATTGAGTTTTTCATCGATTATCCCCAGTGCCATCATTGCAGTGACTGCAGGACCGCTGGCACTGATGACTGAAGCAAGTGAAGGGCCAATGATAGGGACTCCATAGTTGTTTAGAAGATAACCAATCAGAGTAGTCGCTGCCAGAAGAACGCATCCTATAAGCAGTTCATCCCAGTTACTGATGTCAACATTCATAAAATCGGGAAAAAGAGGATATGTCACACAGCCGAGTACAAGTATAATTGTGAATACAGCGATTGAAAAAGGTGCAGGATGCATTTTAGCGAGCTTAATTGTAGTCACATAACCGGCAAATGTAATCCCCGAAAGAGCAGCTGCAATTGCACCCAGAAGCATATTTGACTCACCCTTGGCGGAGAAAGCACTTTCCGGAACAGTCAAAAAGCCTCCAATGTAAATGGAAATCATCGCAAATACAAGAGAAAGATTCGGCTTATCCTTAAAAATTGCCCATGCCAGAAGGATTGTAATTGTCGGATATATAAAAAATATTGTAGTGGCCACTCCGGTGGGAACGGTTCCAAGAGCGAGATACATACAGAAGAATGACATAAACAGAAGAACACCGCTTCCGATCACAATAAATCTTTTGTTTTTGTTTTCTGCTTTGAAGAGTCCCCGTATATCAATCCAGGTATTGTTGTATATTCTGGGTGCAACAAGAAAGGCCATTATGGGTACAACGATAGCCATTCTCAGTATGAGTATGAGTATGGAATTCGCCATACTCGGCTTGACAAAACCGCCAATCTCCCAAATCCCGAGAACCATCTTCTTGCTCAGGATTACCCTAGTGACAATATTCTGAAACGAAATAACCAGAGAAGAAACCAGAATCAGGATAAGACCCTTTGTAAAAGTGGACATTGGAGGCTTTGCTGGGCCTGAAGAAACAGAGGACTCCTTTGTCTCTTCCAGTGCTTCTATTGAATCGTCTGTATCTTCAATCTGAATCTTGGTTGTAGTGAGTAAAGGCGGGATGTTCTTTTTCTTGCTGGAGCTGTTTTTTTTCTTGTTCATTTACTGTAATCCCTCTGCCCTCAAATTTCTTGTCATTGTATACCGACTCGTTTTTAATAAAAGGAAAAAACGAGAGTAATATACAATTAAATCCAACAATTGCATTCCATTTTTTTATCTAAGCTCTCAAAAATTTTTACAATTTGAGAAACTTTATGATCCAATCTTTCTGCTTCCGGATAAAAGCATCTGAATTGAGCATATGCAGACGCAGACTTGCGGCTGGCCTTACTCATAGAAACGGATCAAACCTGAAAAATTTAAAGTAAAATATTCCTAAAAACTGAAATGATCGAAAGTTTCTCACAGTACAAGCCGTCATAAATTTTTCTTGCATCATAGGATTGCATAATTATTGTAATCGAGGTTCAAAGAACAGAAATTTTCTTCCGAAGGAATTGTAATGCTATCGAAAGCCAATATTCAATTTTTCAGAACTGCACTTTCAGAAGAAGCAATCAAAGGAGAAATTCAGAGACTGAGGTTCCTTTCGGGAATATTTCTTCCTGCAGCCTTGCTGCTGGCGATACTTCCTCAAATACTGGCAAAAGAATTCTCTATCATCTATAAAGGGTCAAACCTGGGTTATGCAATCCCGGGAGTCATGATTCTTTTTTCCTTGTACGGCTTCATCTGCCGAAAGATGATAGAAAAAAGACTGAATGAAAAAAAGAATATTCCGATGTTTTTCCTTTATTTCAATGGGTGCCTGGAAACAGCACTGCCGGCAGTCTTTATTGTATTTTTTTCAAAATTCAGAGAGCATCCCATTCATGCATTGTACACACCCCCTTCCTTTGTATTTTTTATCTTTGTCATTCTGTCTACACTGCGTCTGAATAAATACGTATCCATCTTCACTGGAATCTGGGGAGGAATGCTCTATATAGGACTTGCACTGTATTTTTATGATCCAAAGTCTCTTGAGTCAGGACAGGAACCGATACTTCTGCTTTATCAGCCTCATCTCATCAAAGGGGGATTTATTGTAATCTCAGGGTTTCTGTCAGGCTATGTCACATCCCAGATTGAAGAGAAGGTATTCAATGCATTTCAGCTGACTCAGGAAAAGGAAAGAATTGAAAAAATTTTCGGAGAGCATGTCTCTCCCAAAGTGGCGGAAAAGTTAAAGAATTCAGACGGTGAGTTTACAAGTGAAACAAGAAGAACTGCAATTCTTTTTCTGGATATCCGCAATTTTACAGGTTTTTCGGAAGACAAATCCCCTGAAGATGTGGTTCAGTTCTTAAACACTCTTTTCAGTTTTATGGTGAATAAGATAACCGAAAATGAAGGAATAATAAATAAATATCTGGGTGACGGTTTTATGGCGGTCTTCGGGGCTCCGGTTGATATCGGAAATCCATCAGAGAAAGCACTGAAAGCCGCAAAGGAAATCTGCAGACAGTTAAAAAAAGAAATCAGTCTTGGAAAAGTTCCGCCCGTAAAAATCGGAATAGGAATTCATTCCGGCAATGTTGTCACTGGAAGTATCGGAAGTGAGGAAAGAAAGGAATATACTGTAATCGGTGACGCGGTCAATCTTGCATCCAGGATTGAACAGCTGAACAAGCAGTACGGTTCCGAAATTCTTTTTTCAGAGGATGTATGGATGGATCTGAAACACAAAGAAGGATCAGATTTGGGTGAAATTACAGTAAAAGGCAGGACTCAGCCTGTAAAAATCTATAAATTATGATCAGAAAAATTCATGGAATCAGTTTTAAGATAAACTCTATTTTTATTATAAGTATGCTCCTGGTGATTTCGGCAGTTGGTATACCATTTTACTATATGTATTCAAAGTATATGATGAAGTCCGTTGTTGATGTTCTGAGATACTCCGTTCAGACAGCTGAGATCTGCATTGAAAAAGCCGATATTTCTGCAATGAAGCCGGAAAGTTTCAGATCACAGGAGTATGGCACTGTCTGGCGCAGGCTGAAATATCTTCAGGAAACCTATCAGCTCAGATATCTCTATATTCTGCGAAAGGATTCTGACGGATTCCGTTTTATATATGACACCCAGGATGATCCTGACGTAAAGGCAACGGAGACAGAAAAAGGAAAATACCGTCTAGAATTTTATCCTGATGTCAAGGAAGAAAGAAGAGCGCGTCCTTTCGGTCAGCTGGATGATGACAACTACTTCACAGTATATTCAGATGCACCTAAGGAAGTGGAAAAATCGTATTCATCCAGAACGATGATTGAGGCTGATCCATATACGGATAAGTGGGGAACATTCAAGTCGGTATACAGACCTCTGATAAAAGATGGAGAGATCATTGCAGTCATAGGTGCAGATTATGATCTGTCTTATATAATCAGTATGCAGAGGAAAGCGGTTATTCTCCTGCTTTCTGTTGTCAGTGCAGGTCTTCTGGTATCGCTCCTGATGAGATTTCTGATACATAGACTGATCATCAGACCCATACTGAGATTAAACCAGGGTTCAGAAGAACTGGCTCATGGAAACCTGGACTACAAGATCGACATCGACAGGAAGGATGAGATTGGCAGTCTGGGGAAATCGTTCAATTATATGGCAGAAAACCTGAAAAGCTCCTTTCGGCAGATCAAGGATTATAATGAAAAACTTGAGGAAAAGGTGGCAATCAGAACATCAGAACTGAGTGCAACTCTTGATAAGGTCCAGCTTTTGAAAAATCAGCAGGATGGAGACTATTTTCTGACGACACTTCTGATGAATCCTCTGATGCAGAATCGGAGCAGAAGCCGATTTATTAAGATCGAATTTCTGATGAAGCAGAAAAAGCAGTTCAGCTTCAGAAACAAAAACCACCATCTGGGCGGGGACATATGCATTTCAGGAGACCTGACTCTTTCAGGAAAAAAATATACAATGTATTTCAACGGAGATGCAATGGGCAAATCGATGCAGGGAGCGGGTGGAGCTCTGGTAATGGGAAGTATGCTCAATTCAATTCTTGCCAGATCAGTGACTGACAGAAAGATGCAGAATACAACGCCTGTGCAATGGCTGACAGATTCTTTTTTTGAAATTCAGAAAGTAATGGAAGCGTTTGACGGATCAATGCTTGTTTCCGGAATTTTCGGACTGGCTGAAAATGAAAAAGGAAAAATTTATTACATCAACGCGGAACATCCTTTTTCCATCCTGTACCGCGACGGGACAACTGCCTTTATAGAGCAGAACATTTCTGCACATAAGTTCGGAATGATGGAAAACACTCCGTCGATTCTGAGTTTCCAGATGAGAAATAATGATGTTATATTCTGCGGTTCCGACGGAAAGGATGATGTCAAATACTTTGATGAAGAAGATCCTGAAAAAATAAATGAGGACGAGTTCAGGATATTCAGCATAATAACCGAAGCCTCAGGCCAGCTGAACGAGATTTTGAGAATACTCGAAAGCAAAGGAAATCTCACTGATGATATTTCCATCCTGAAACTGACATTCAGCTCAGAGGACGATATGGGGTGGAGTAAAAAAATCATCAGTGATCTGGTCAGAAAGTCTGCGGCTTTGATGAGAGAAAAAAAATATCAGGAAGCTTATGATCTTGTCTGCAATGAAAACTTTGATGATCTGTCCCTTGTCTACTGCAAAGCTTCCGTTTTGATGAAAATGGGAAGACTGAAAGATGCCGCTTCTGCAGTTCTGCTTTCCTCGGATGAGATTCAGTCGCATAATAAGATACTGACTCTGATGGGAAAAATATACTATGAAATGGGAGAGTATTCTATTTCCAGAAAATACTTGGAAATTCTTCTCGGGAGGGATCCAAAAAATGCAGGACTCATAAACGGTCTAAAAAGGCTGGACATTTTGGAGAAAAATTCTTTCGGATTTTAGGTTGTGCGAAAATGTTCAATTTTTTAATTGACAAAATAACCCTTTCCCAAAATCTAATTACCTAATGAAGCAGGTAATCAAGAAGAATCTTAGTTTCGGCTCCAGTCCTGACAATCCTGACGGTCTTCAACTGAAAATCACGTTTGACGAGGATACAAAGACCGCTTACGGTGATTATACCTGCCCAGCCAAGTTTCAGGGACAGCCTGATATGATTCATCCCGGTATTTTGGCAGCCATCTTAGATGAAATCATGGTCAAGATAAATGAGGCGATGAATTTTGAAACGTCTACAGGAGAACTGACAATTCGTTATCTTCAGCCTGCATTCGTCAATGAACCTCTTCATTTAAGAGGCTGGTTTGTCAAAAAGAACAAAAAAGTGATTGAGAACAGAGCTGAAATAGAAAATGAAATAGGAAAAATTGTGGCTCGCGGAAAAGGAAAATACCTCGAAGCGGGAGATTAAATTTTGCTTGGAAAATAATCGCACTTTCTGAAATCGTCAAATTAAGCCGATGTGGTGAAATTGGTAGACGCAGTGGATTCAAAATCCACCGAGGGCAACCTCGTGTCGGTTCGATTCCGACCATCGGCATTCAAAAGAATCAAGAATCGTAATCTATAAAAAGATTCAAAAGCACCTTTTCATTTAAATTATAGTAAAGAATCAGATAGTTCTTCTGAAGAACTATATCAAACTGAGGTCTTGTTACCGTCCACTTCGTTTTTTCCAGATAATTCTTTGCCTTATGCCGGATAAAATAAGGTTTCCAGCTTAAGTTATTGCCAATATCTTTGTAGGAAGTACTCCAGTTTTCCTCCCCGCTCCGGAAATATGTAGGACTGATCTGATTGCCGTTTAAATCCAGAAGGAATGCTTTGTAGACAGTGGCAGGAAGAGCAGTGAGTATTTCGTCCGGCCTTTCGGTAACAGAAGAATGGGAAAATGAAGACTCGTTGACTGCCTGAAGTATGCTTTCAATCAGCTGAGCTGATTTCATATTTTTTTCTACTACTTCCATAAAATGAAGTCCGCTGTATTTTTCAATGGAATCCTGAAGTTTGGCAGAAAATGTCTCTCTGTTGATGAACTCAGGGCACGAGGCAGAAAAATAAAATCCCTGAATGAGACTCGCACCCATGGAAAATGCAAGATTCAGTTCCTTTTCTGTTTCAACACCTTCGAAAAGAAGCTCTGAACCAAGCTTTGATGCCATTTCAGATACTGCCAGAAGCACCTGACGGAAGGAATTTTTATTTAATGATTCTCTCATTATTTTGATATCAACTTTAATGATATCAGGATGAATGTAGCCGATGCGTTCCAGATTTGAAAAGCCTGTGCCTACGTCGTCCACCGCAATCCTGAATCCGTTTGCTTTGTAGAGTTCAATCATACTGATAAGCCTTTCCTGCTTTCCGTTGAACTCATCTTCTGTAATTTCTATTACTACATCACTTTTATTTATTTCATATTTATTGATAAGCTGAGCAAGATGAAACCGGTTGATATCCAGAAGATCTTCCTGGTGCAGACTCGAAAGGATGTTCGGCATCAGATTGAAAAACAGATTCACCCCCTGAATGCCTGTTTCCTTCCAGTATCGTATTGCCTTTTCCCGAATAATTCTGTCTATGCGTACCCGTTCAGAAAAACTGGTATTTCGATTATGAAAAAATGCGCCTAAGGAAAAATACTGAGATTTTTCGGGAGAAAAAAGTCTTCCCAAAACTTCATATCCGACAATTTTTCTGGACTCTACACTGACAATTGGCTGAAAATGAGGAACGCAGTTGTCCTCACCTATAAAAGGATTGTTCAGATTGTCATTCTGGATGGTTACCATTTATTTGTACTCAATGTAACTTCAAATGTTTTTAATGTCTGTCAAGAGAAAAACCGAAAAACCGTCCAAATTTAAGATCTTCTCTTCTGTATATAACGACTGACTGACCGGTCATTCTGTCCAAATTTAAATTGAGAGACTATTAAAAATACATTTATTTTCAAAAAAATTACCGATTTATGTTTAAATATACAACGGCAGCGGCTGAATCTTACTGCAAAGGGCATATGATTTACAATGTTCTGTTCTGCATATGTACTGAGCTCCATAAAAAGAGACTCTGCGTTCCCTGTCTCGACATTTCCATAACTAATCTATAATCTTAAAAAGTTTTTAATGCTGTCTGTATCTTTTTGAAAAAAATCTTACTGTACGGCGTTTAATTCTGTATTTATCAGCTTGCAATTGTTTTAAAAGATTTTTACTTTGTCTGTATGAACGGGCTGACCGGCACAGAGGCAGGGAAAAGAGAAATATCACTGAGTGAACCTTTGTGCATAAAATGGAAAATTCTATCAGACCCGGAGTTTATGGAAATTTCCTCTATTCTGCAGACTCTCCTGAATCAATGGGACAAACTGTATCTTGCAGAAACCATTATGATTATCCTTAGGGAACTGCTCATCAATGCAAACAGAGCAATCGTAAAAAGAGAATTTTTCCTTCAGCGCAATTATAATCTGAACTCTCATTATGATAAAGGGATGTACGAATTTAGAGAATACATTCTGAAAAACTGGCCGAATAATGCCAGAACAATCATGGAAGATTCTCTGTACTTTGTCAGTCTCAAGATCAGCCTTAATGAGGACGGAATGATCTTTGAAATAATGGACAACTGCTCTCTTCATCCGGTGGAAAAATCCAGGATTCAGTCCAGGATTCAGGCTGCTGATAAATATAGAAATATTATGGAGGCTTATAAAGATATTTCTGACTCCCAGGAAAGTGCCGGTCTTGGAATTATTATGATTCTAAAACTTCTGAACGGTGTAGGTTTGGACAGTTCACATTTTGAGCTTCATGAAGG
Organism: Leptospiraceae bacterium; assembly: GCA_035345895.1. GTDB lineage: Bacteria > Spirochaetota > Leptospiria > Leptospirales > Leptospiraceae > DAORDI01. The sequence continues at coordinate 5,003 of DAORDI010000115.1, read as the reverse complement.
TAAAGAGGAAACTAAATTCGTTATCAGTTTCCCCAGCGAAATCATTCCACTCGAAATCAGTACCAAAATGCAGGAGAGGATCATTAAGGAAGTGGAGATTCTTCCATCACTCCCGCAGGCTTTGACAAAGATTATGGATATTTGTCGATCTCCGAATATGGATATGAAAAAGCTTGTGGATGAGATTGAGAAAAATCCTGCGGTCAGTGCTGATGTACTGAAGCTTGCAAATTCAGCCGGTTTCATCAGCAGGGCAAAACCGAACAATCTTTCCTTGGCTGTCCGAAAAATCGGCTCCAATGGTGTCCTAAAAATGCTCTATGCAATCAGTTCTCTTAAAATCCTGAATGGGAGATATGGGAAGATGGAAGCAGAATGGGACCACGCAGGCAGGACAAGTTTTTTTGCAGGCAAACTCGCCAAAGACTTTAATTATGCCAAACTTCTGGATTCGGTAGTCGTCGGTTCTCTTCTTCACGATATTGGAAAAATTCTCCTGCTCTCAGTTGATTCTGAACTTATGTCGGAGATTCTGCTTCTGACCAAGAACCGCGCCACTGAAAATACAAAAGTTCTTGAAGAGTCTACAATCGGAGTCAGTCATTCCAAACTGGGAGCAATGCTTGCAAAGAAATGGAATTTTCCGGAAGATCTGTCTGCCTGCATTGAGTTTCATCAGCAGCCCTATATGGCTCCGGAAGAATACAGGACCCATGCAGAGATAGTATATCTTGCAAATCTGATGGCAAACAAAGTAGCCGGTGAAATTTATTACTATTCTCTGGAAGAAGAAATACTGAACAAATATGGAATTGATTCAAAAGATAAATTCGACAGATTAGTGAAAGAATACGAAAAAGCGTACAAATCTGAAATCCCCATACTGAAAGACTGAATGTTATTCATTCCGGCTCTGTCACAGGTAAAGAAAATCTACTGGAAAAATCTTGAACCGGGTATGATTGTACTTGGAGGGATTTCAGTAAGCGGCGGTCTTCCTTTGGAGCTATCGAACTACCCCGCAGTCACAGTCTCTCTTTTGAATGAGCTTTCCAGAAAATACCATTTCAAACCGGATAAAGAAATCCTTGCCGCAGTTCCCAAAAAAAATGAAAGCTCAAAGAAAATGTCTGAAGCCTTCTCAGAGCTCCCTTCCAGACTGAAATCATTTCAAAAATTCAGAGAAAACTATTTTCGGGAAATTTACGCACTGATTGAAAAAGGCAGACTGAAATCCTCATCGCAAAGACTGATAAATACATTCATTGATCCTGAACTGCTCATCCGTGATCAGTACGCTTCACTGGAAAAAAGAATCATCGGCTCCTCACTTCCGGGAATATTTGATAATGAAAATTATATTCCAAGTTTCAGTGATGTTATTTCAGGAAAGGCCTACAGACAGATTAGAACTCCTGATGACTCAGTCCACGATCTGGTCATAGGCCTTGACTTTTCATCTGCATCTGCAGTAAATGATAAAGAAATTTATAAATCTGTCGAGAATTTCTGCCGCAGTTTTACCGGTTTGTACAGAAGGACCAATTTCAGCTTTTATGCCTTTTCCGAATCCTGCAGTGAGATTCACATTCCATTTACTGGACGGGAAATCCTGAAGGAAAGAAGAGTATTTACGCCATTCTTAAAACGAATACTCCATCTCAAAAGAAAGGATGTCCCTCTTCATGCAGTTATAATTACAGATGGACTGCCAGCTGATCTGGATGAGACAATAATGACGGGATATAAACTCAAGAAACTCAGGATAGATTTTACGCAGATATTTTTGTGCGGTGATTCCATTCCTGACGCAAAAAAAATCAAGTCTGTCTCTGAGGTTACCGGAGGAAGTCTGTACGGAATTACAGACCCGGCACTTCTGGGATTGTATCTCTCGGAAATTCTGGACAGATACTATGGACTGAGAACACTTTCCGCAAAGACCCTGTCAGATGTATCCTTTGATGATTTTACAGGAAAGAGCTCAGCAAAAATTATCTCGAGTCATCCTGAAGAAACAAAAAAGAAAACAGTAAAGTCATTTACTTTCAAGAAACTTTAGTATCTAGAAACGGAAGACAGAGGATAAATCCCGTCAAAAGAGCTAGGCCTTCCATTGACAGCAGAGACCAGGGATAGTGTCCCAGATGATTCAGGACAGTATCATTGTAGGTAGGTTTAGAAATAAACATATAATTTGCATCCAGAATTATATTCATACAGAACACGAAAGCCCCGAACAGATTCAGAAATACAATGTATCTGATAAGTGACTTGAGCGAAGGGGTATAATTTCTGACCGCGATAAAATATATCCCTGTCCAAAGAAGAGCAGCATGGACACCGAAAAAATGATAGTAGCGAAAATGAGGAAATCCCAGCCAAAGTTCCGGAGACAGAACTGCAATCAGACCGCCACCAATCCCGGTAAAATAGACAATTTCAAAAATTTTTCGGTTTCCAGTCACAAGAAGCAGCGCACTGGCAAATATGCTGAAATCACAGAGCTGCAGAGGAAGACTGTATTCCTTTTTCCACTGATTTGTGGAAACATACCAGTACTGAAGAATGATCTCGCCCCCGATCAGAACAGCAGTGAGCAGACCTCGGAACAAAAGATCAGCCTTCGGAGTTTCAGAAAGTTTTTTTCTGAAGAAATAAAGAGAGATGCATCCAAGAAAAATAATAGCAATTGCGAGATTGTGGGAAAGGGAATAAATTTCAAAACGAGGTTCCAGGAGATAAAAATTCACAAGCCATCTTTTTTATTGCATTATAGTAAGTCAATATATTATATAATATCTTTAATTTATATTATACTAACTCTCATAAATAATTGCACTGTTTCTGGCCGGGAGCCTTCCGGTGTTTCGTAAACCTTGAATCTTCTATGCAATTTTCGTAAAACATTCTACCTTTCCGAATGGAAGCTTTTTTGCTAAGTCTTGAAAAATGAAATACGAAAGACTCTTGAAAACTAGAATTTGACGTCTCCTGCATCAAGCATTATGAATATGCCAGTCAGAAAGCCGCCTAAATATACAGGAAGTAAGAAAAAGAGGTTTTTTACTGATTCATTGCAAACCGTTAAGCTGCTGGATTTTTATGATAATTTATCAAAATTACAGTGTCAAGGGAGCATATAACATCTGCATATGCCGGTTTATTCAGTCTCAGATCTCCTTCTTCGAAATTACTTTCAATGACTTCATATCCAATTGCATCTGATATTTCTTCGTGACTTCAGGATTTGAGTCTGCCTGATATTTCCATACAGCATCTATATGGATAAAACCCTTCTGCAGGGAAGGCTTCCAGTCAATATTCTGGATCAGTATTCTGCTCTCTATTTTCACATCTTTATGAATTGCTTCTGAAATGGCCCTCTGAATATGATGTCCTTCGACTGTTTCAAAAGAAGGAAAATCTTTCTGAAGTTCCTCCATTTTCACCTTATACAGATTCTGCACTTTCATTTCACTGGAAAACATACTTTCCGGATAACCGAAATACACAAAACGTCCGTCCTTGTAAAGAATCTCCCAGTTGTATCCCAGAATCTTCTTGATCCTGTTTTTCATCCTGCATTGAAAGAAAAAATCAACATCCTTTTCCGCTGCAGATTCCAGCCTCATCCCGGATTTGATTTCAGTCACCTTCAGGGAAGATGTGCAGGCGGAAAAAAAGAAAATCGCAATAAAACAGAAAGTTTTCATTATTTTATCATTATGCACATATGCCTCCGAATCCATCGTAGAGACGGGTCTCAGACCCGTCTACAGAAGAAATCGTCTCTGGAAAAATGAACCGTTTGCAAAAAACATTCTTCATTTTGAAAGATAATATTTTACCGTTTTTACAATGCCGGTTTCGAATGTTTCCTTCGGAGTCCAACCGAGTTCTTCACGGATCCTGGCTGCATCAATTGCATAACGTCTGTCATGTCCCGGTCTGTCCTTTACATATTCAATCAGTGCCTCATAATGCGAAACTGGCTTATCCGTCAGTTCCCCGATCACCTGGCAGATATGTTTTACGATGCGGATATTTTCCCATTCATTGTTCCCGCCTACATTGTATGTCCTTCCGTTCTCGCCTTTTTCGAGGATTGTCCAGACAGCATCACAGTGATCTTCTACATAAAGCCAGTCTCTCACATTTTTTCCATCACCGTATACTGGAAGTTTTTTTCCTGTCAGTGCATTTGTGATCATCAGCGGAATCAGTTTTTCTCTGTTCTGAAAGGGTCCGTAGTTATTGGAACAGTTGGACATCGTCACTTCCAGTCCGTAGGTTCTGTGCCAGGCCATCACAAGATGATCCGAACCGGCCTTGCTGGCTGAATAGGGAGAGGAGGGATCATAGGGTGTTGTCTCTGTAAAATATCCTGTCTGCCCGAGTGAACCGTAAACCTCATCAGTTGAGATATGATGAAACAGAACATTCTTTCTGTCCTTCCAGTATTCTCTCGCAGCAGAAAGAAGCTCGAATGTACCGTTGACATTTGTCTTAATGAAAATATCAGGACTTTCAATGGAATTGTCTACATGACTCTCAGCTGCAAAATGAACAACAGTATCGATGTCATATTCAGAAAATATCCTTTTCAGAAGATTCCTGTCGAGTATGTTCCCGTGAATGAATGTATAATTCAGCTTAGACTCAATTCCATTCAGATGAGCAGAATCAGCAGCATAAGTCAGTGCATCCAGATTGACGATTCTGCCCCGATGTCCTTTCTTTGCAGCATACTGAATGAAGTTGGCTCCGATAAAACCGGCTCCACCCGTGACGAGCATATTCTGCAGTTTTCTGTTATTTTTCAAGTTCTTCAATTTCCTGTTTCAGATTTTTTCTTGCCTGAGCATCAAATTTCTGATGCATCATTTCTGTGAAATATATCCTGTCTCTTTTTAAGAAATATTTCATTACATTTGCTCTTTCTTTTCTGTAAGTCTCCTCAGGAACCCAGGAGTATTCAGAACGGACTTCTTTCTTATATT
>DAORDI010000114.1:0-15582 GCA_035345895.1 Leptospiraceae bacterium | reverse complement strand
ACTGCACTCACACCAATCTTTTTAGACAGCTGCAGGTTGTTGTCAGCTGAATACAGTTCCTTCAGAATATCCACTAAAACACTGCCTTGTATTTCCATTTTCATTTCTCCAAGGACACTGAATGCATCCCTTTTTATTTATCGGCAAGGGAATTCCAAATCTCTCCGTCTGCTGTTCTCAGATGAACCCCTGCTATTCTTGCTGCCTGCTCCATTAAAACAACTGTTTCTTCCTGACTCACATTTTGTTTAAGGACACCCGAAACGAACCGGACAATATGAATGTCCGGTTTTGTCGTATTTGCTCCGAAGAGCATACGCAGATATTGGAAACCCGCAATTCCAAAGCCGGATATTTTGTAATTTTTATAATCAGAGTAATCAGTTTTTTCTGCCCAGTCTTTGAAAAAAGATCTGTCATCGATGTCAGGGGATACTTTCTTTGAAGATTCTCGAAAAAAATCAGAAAGACAGTTCACAAGGCCGTATAACATCTCGGCCCGCTTTACATGACTGTATCTCAGTTCTTTTTTCAGAAAAAGATCCGGAGTGTCCAAATTCAGCATTTTCTGAAGCTGCAGAACTGTCCGGACATCAGGATGATTTCTTCTGAATTCTTCTACTCGAGGTTTGCAGAATGCAAAATATTTTCTGTTTAATGAAAGTATGCAGTCAATTACATTCAGTGCTGTATTGTTCCAGCCGTAGTCATCCGTCTTTTTCTTTGAACGGTATTTCTTAAGCTCTGCTGCGAGTTTTTCCGTATCAGCATAATTCATATATTCTTCTTAGCACAATTCATTTTCTGCAACCGAATTTAATACCGAGAGAATGATATTATACCAATCAATAGACTCTGAAATTCTAGTCTCTAGAATATTCCAGACTTTATCATTCAGTTTAATGTTAATATTTTCCTGAAGCATAACATTCAATATGTCGTCTCTCGTGATTTTATAAACTTCTTCTATAAATATTGATTCTAACTCGCTTTAGGACAAAATGGCCAACCTGTAAAGATTTTTTATTTTACCAATAAAAAATTACGCAGGAATCCCTCTCCACCTCACCATCACTGCGGCACCGATCCAGAATATTGTTCTGAATCCCATTGCGTACAATGTCTGTTTTTCGTAAGGAGAACCGTTGAGGACTAGGATAATAAATACTGCATAGAATACTGCTGTTGCTGAGGCAATGCCGTAGACAAGGATTCGGCTCCAGTGTTTTTCCCGGAGCAGGCCGATTCCCACGAGGATGTAAAAAAAACCTGCAATGAAATTGAATATCAGAATCCAGAGATGAAAATTTTTGCCTTCTGACTGAAGTTCGTTCCAGAGGAGAAGATGTTTTCCTCCTGAAAAGACTGTCAGTATTCCGAAGAGGATCATAAAGGAATATACGATTTTTTGAATTTTATTCATAGGGATAGTTTTTATTCTGAAGATGCCCTGGCAATCGAGTTACTTCTTCTTTAGATCTGCAGCTTCGCGGTTTCTCTTAAGATGATGCATAAAAGCATATTTGCCAATTATCCAGGCGATGAACACCTGCTTTGCTGTCTTGCACGCAGTTACGGAAACGGTGAACGGAATCATGAAGGAAGAATTTGCACTTGACCTTGTTTTTTCAGATCTGAAAGAAATCTTCAGACGCCATCAGGCAGCATAAAAAAGTGACAACCTATTCCCGGCTTCGCTATCCGCTATTCCCCTTGACTTCCCTTTGCCCCCGGATAAACTATTCAATTATGTTCGCTGAATTCTTCTACCGGCTTAGGGCTAAAAAAGTACCCGTTTCCACTACTGAGTATCTGGATATGATCAATGCACTGAAAAGTCTTCCTCAGATCACTGAGAACTGGACAGTGAGCCGATTTTATTCAGTCGCAAGAAGCTGTCTGGCAAAAGACATCCGCTTTTATGATGACTTTGATATTGTCTTTGCGCAGGTATTCGGGGGCCTGAACTATTCGGATGAGGCCTTCCGTAATCTTCTGAAACAGTGGCTGGACAAGGCTTCTGATAAAGAGTTCAGTGAAGAGAACAAAAAAAATGCTCCTCTTTTCAATGAAGAAGAGCTGATGAATGAACTGAAGAAAAGGATGGAAGAGCAGAAAGAAAGACATGACGGCGGAAACAAATGGATTGGCACAAAAGGAGTCTCTCCTTACGGGCACAGCGGTTATAATGAATTTGGGATACGGATTAACGGTGAATCCGGAGGTCGGTCTGCAATCGGAGTCATTGAGGAAAGAAAATACAAGGAATACAGAACAGACGCATCTCTCAATGTGAGACAGATCAAGGTTGCACTTAAGAAACTGAAGGATCTGAGAAAGGAAGGCCGAAAGGAATTTTCCATTCAGAAGACAATAGACAGGACAGTGGAAAACGGCGGGGATCTGGATCTTGTTTTTGCTCCTTCCCGAAAGAACAGACTGAAACTGATGCTTCTGATGGATGTGGGAGGAAGCATGACCCCATATGCAGAAAAAGTGAGCAGACTTTTCTCTGCAGCTCATCAGCTCAATCATTTTAAGGAATTTCATTATTATTATTTTCACAATATTATCTATGATTATGTATATCAGGATGCTTATTTTCAGAAAAAAATCAGTCTGAACAGACTCACCAAAAAAATCGCTTCAGATACAAAGGTCGTTTTTGTGGGGGATGCAAGCATGAATCCTTATGAACTTTTCGGAAGTTCTGCATCTTATTATTCCTATTTTCATTCAGGAAAAGAGGAAGAGAAAGTCAAGCCGAGAACAGGCATTGAGGCACTGAAATTTCTTCTGGATTTTTATGACTCATCTGTCTGGGTAAATCCGGATGATGAAAGATACTGGACATCAACTACCTGCGAAGCCATCTGGGACAATGTCCCTATGTTTTTTCTGAGTGTAGACGGAATATCCAGAGCAATGAAAAAACTGATGTCAGGATGATTTCCCTGTCCATTTAAAAACGATACTGTGCAGTTCTTCCGGCTTGAAAGGTTTCGCCAGAATATCATTCATGCCTGCCTCAATGATCCTGTCCTGAACCTCAGAGACAAATGCAGCAGTCAGTGCAATGATCGGGATTTCTGCATACCTTTCATTCAGTTTTCGAATTCTTCTGCATACCTCAAATCCGTCCATTTCAGGCATCTGCAGATCAAGAAAAATCAGATCATAGTCCTTCTCTTTCAGCATTTCCAGAGCATCCGGTCCCGCTGCTGCAAGATCCGGCTCTATTCCGATTTTTGCCAGGAATTTCTTTGCGATATTTAAATTGACTATATAATCATCTATAATCAGAATTTTTTTATCCGAGAATTCCATAGTTGTCCCCTGATCCTTGTTCTGTGTTCTTTCTTTGTTTTTTGTCCTGGTTTCAAAAAGAATTTCAAAAAAAACTTTAGTTCCTTTTCCCGGTTCACTTTCCAGATGAATTTCACTTTTGAAAAGTTCCAGAAGTTTTTTTGTAATGGCAAGACCCAGTCCGGTACCTCCGAACTTTCTGGCAGTGGAGGAATCTGCCTGAGTGAATCCAAGGAAAATAGACTCTATTTTCTCCTTCGGGATTCCTATCCCGGTATCTTCCACAGAAAAAAATATTCTTGCCTTATTTTTCATTATTTCTGAAACACCCACTCGCAGATCAACCCTGCCCCCGGAAGTAAATTTAACTGCATTGGATATAAGATTGGTCAGTATTTGAGAAAGTCTGAACGGATCTCCTACAATCGTTTCAGGTATGTTCTCATCAAGTATAAGAGTCAGTTCATTGGAAAGCTCATTTGCTCTTGCAGTCATCGACTGTCTGATGTTTGATACGAGCATCGGAAGATTCAGCTCAATGGATTCGAGCACAACCTTTCCTGCTTCAATTTTGTTGTAATCAAGTATGTCATTCACAAGAGTCAGAAGGTGTTCCGCAGAAAATCCGAGAGTTTTCAGGTTTTCAGTCTGTGCGGGAAGATGTTCTTCCGAAAGAAGGATATTTGTTATTCCTACGACTGCATTCAGTGGCGTTCTGATTTCATGACTCATTGTGGAAAGAAATTCAGATTTTATTCTCGCAGATTTTTCAGCTGCATCCTTTGCACGAATCAGTTCTTCTTCCTTCTGAACGATTTCAGTAATGTCTGTGCTCACTCCAAGCACATTCATGCTTCCGTCATTCATTGCAATCGGTGCCTTGATTGTCCTGAACCAGCGCTTTTTTCCGCTCACAGAAGTATGAGATTCCACTACTGTAATCACTTCCCCGGTTTCAATGACCTGACGGTCTATTCTTGTATAGGCATCGACTTCCGGTACAAAATCGTGTATTTCATAATTATTTCTGAATAAAATCTCTTCTGCAGGTTTTTCGAAAAGTTCCTCTACTGCCTTGTTCAGAAGAAGGAATCTGCCCTGGATGTCTTTCACAAAGATCAGACTGGGATTTGTGTTCATCAGATTCGTAAAAAGTATTTTCTGATGGACCAGCTCTTCTTCTGCCTTGACAGTCTGGGATATGTCAATGGAAAAGCCCAGAATCCCCTGCCCTTCATCGGGAAGAGTGACTAGCCTTTTCCCTGCGAGATAAAATCTTCCCGGAAAAAGCTCTTCTGTTCTGCTGACAGTCTCTCCCTTTTTTTTCACTGCCTCTCTGTCGTACTGCACAATTTCATCCGCTGTCTCTTTTGGAAAAAAATGATAATCGGTCTTGCCCAATATCTCGTTTCTTGATTTCCCAAGCGTCTTTTCTGAATGTGCATTTACAAATATGAATTTCCCTTCCATATCCTTGATGAAAATATTGATCGGCATAGAGTCCAATATGGTTTCGAGAGAGGAAAAATCATACTGAATAGGACTGCCCAGCCGGATTTCAAAAAGAAACAGCACAGGAAATGCACTCAGAAAAAGAAGAAGTCCCATATCTGCAGAAAACAGCACAGGAAGCTGTCCGGTTTCACCGGCAGCTGAAATTACTGCAAAACAGAGAAAACTGATGAGTGCTGAGATGCCTTTTCTCCGAAAATGAAACTCTCTGTGAAAAAAAATTCCAAGCAGAAACCATACGAAGGCAAGGGCCTTCAGCTTCAGATCGCCGAATCCTGCCAGCAGAAAGGAATAAATAACTGATTCAAGAGAAATGATATGAAAGGCTCTGTAATGATTTCCGTTTCTCAGTAAAAAGAGGGCAGCGGCCAGGAACAGTGCAGAAAAACAGGTAATGAAAACACTGCCTGGATTTGAAACAGAAAGCATAAAAAGTATTCTGTTCAGAAGAATCAGAAGGCAGGCAAAAACGGTCATCATTCAATATACAGATTTTATTATCTGTATTTCTTTGCAAACAAGTTGTGAATCTTTTTCGGATTAAAGAATTTTTCTTGTAAAAAAAAATGTTTTCTATTCCGTTGAAACCTGTCCGCTAAGAAAGGAAAGAGGGGAAACATGCAGGAAGAACATATCAGCAAAAAGACGGAAACTCAAAGGCTCCATGTGCTTTTGGGAGGTGCAGACGGACTTGATTTTCTTGAAAGGCTCTCTCCGCACGAACTCTTTGCTTTGAGAAATAAATTTTCGGCTGCAATGCAGAATGAACACGCTGCGACCTGGGAGAAACTTGCCGGAGTTGCCAAATTTATGCCGAATTTCCTCAATGCAAGAGTTTCTCAGGATATTTTAGGACCCAGCATCACTGCCAGCCTGACTTATTTTATCCCTGTCAGCGAGGCAATCAGCATCTCTTCTCACTTCAATGTATCTTTTATGTGCGATGTCATTGAGCATCTGAATCCTGCAAAACTGGAGCCCCTGATCCGAGATTTTCCCGTCGACAGGATCAAAAAAATCATTCATGAGTTTGAGAAAAGAAAAGGCTGGTATACAATGGGCAATTTTGTGGACTATATGCCTGCTGAAAAAGTCATTATGATTTCCAAGGAAATCAATTCTGATGAAACACTGATCAGGACCGGAAGTTTTTCCAATGAAAAGGAAAGACTGATTCCAGTAATCAGGGCATTTTCAGATGACAGAATCAGAAGTCTGCTTCAGACAGGGAGCAGTCTCGGACTCTGCGACGATGTGCTGGCCATCATAAAGTATATCCCATTTGAAGAACTGAAAAAATATATCGGCATACTTGTAGGAATCGGCGGAAAAGTATTTCAGGACTATCTCGGTGCCGCAAAAAAAATGGGCGGGGAAGAACTCGACCTGGTAAAAAAAGTCACAGTGGATCTTGGACTGACTCTCGACTGGAACTGAAAAATATGCGCATCTTAATGATATTATCATTATTAATCAGCTGCCGACTGATGAATGAAACAGGAACTTCATATCCTGATACCATGAAAGGAAAGGATGTGAAGAAAAAACTGATCAGCGCGTCTGCCCTCGGTTCAATTCTGATCAGCGGAACTGTGAAAGTTCCGAACGATGTACTTGGGCCGGTTTTTGCCGGAATCAAGGATGAAAGTTTTTATAAAAAGGAAGATGTGAACAAATGCGCAAGAAAGCTCACTGTTTTTGAAAGTGCTGCAGCTTCGCTGATCTGCGATATTCCGGAGAGAAAAGAGCTAATTGACTGGCCGGTCCCGATTCTTTAGAAAACTTAGAAAGACGTCTTCTGCAGAGGAAAAATCAGAACATCGGTTTCACTGGAGTTTTGTCATTTCAGTATTTCTGCTGATTTTCTGCCTGGATAAAATATTTATCTCTGAAACTGTTCTGGCAAGACTTGTGCACTGGAAACGTTTTGAAAGAATTTCATACAGTACAAGACATCATCTGTTCAGTCAGTTCCTTTCAGAAGACCTGGAAAAAGTAAAAAAGGGAACCAGGCTCATTCTCATCCTGGGCTCCTCCAGATCGGCTGCAATGAATGCAAGACAGATGCAGGAAAAACTGGATAATACAGTAATTTATAATTTCAGCATACCTTTTCCCGGTCCTTCCTATTTTTATTCCGTGCTTGAAATGTTTCTGGAAAAGGGGATTCGAGTGGACTCGATTCTTCTTGAAGCAGACGAATTTTCATTCCTTCAGGACTCACTGAATTATCCTTTCCGTTTTTTTCATACTTTCGATTTTATCCTTAAACACAGTCCTGCAGTTTCAAATTCAGGATTTACTTTTTTTGACTGTCTGCATTTTTTCGAGTACAGTCTTTTTGCGGTACTGAAAAACCCCGTTGACTTCGGTGTGCTGAAGGAAAAAAGAAATCCGGAACTGACAGAACAGTCCGTTCTGCTCTTCCAGAAAGCAAACAGGGAACGGAATGGCGGAATTTTTGAAACATTTGCAGAGAAACCAATGACTGAAATGGAACTTGAAAGAGATTCTGATCTTAAACTTCAGATGCTTCTGCAGAATGAAAGAAATCCTTACCCGAATATTTCCCAGCTGAATTTCTATCGGAAGATTTTGACTGTTTCGGCGGAAAGAAATATTCCAATTCTGGTATATTCTCCCCCGGTTTCACCTGTGTTGAAGCAGAAACTTCACGGAAAAAAAAAGGAAACAGTTTTCGTTCAGAGATATCTGAGTGCAGGAGTTTCGTCTAATGTACAATGGCTGAATCTTTCGAAGGAAGACTTTGACTGTCTGGAATTCGAAGATTCTCTGCACTTAAACAGAAAATGCAGTCTGGAATTAACCGCTAGAGTTCTAGGGGGAATTCCCCGAAAATAATAACAAGGCGCACTGCCTGAACTGAGAGAAATCGTCGTATAAATGGATCTGAATATTCCCAAAATTACAACCCGACTCTGGATTTGGTTTCTGGGAATTATGTGTACAGTGCCTGTATTTTCTCATCTTCTGAAGTTTACACAGGAAGGAGAAAGACAGATCCAGCCTGCGATTTTCAGCCTGGCTGCCCTTCCGCCCCTGCTGGTTGCGGCTGTAGTCTATTTTTACATACAGACAGTCAGTCTGAAGAAAAGCCTTAGAAATGTTTCCGGATCAGGGAACGGAAAAGAAAAAAATCTCATCAACAGTTACCCTTTCCGCATTTCCATGCTGATTGGAATTACCAATGTGGCCATTCCTACAATTGCTCAGATCATCGGCCTGTTCAGAGGTTTTGTGTTTTCCTGGGAGCAGTCCTTCTTTTTCTGGATAAGCGATCTGGCTACGGCAGTCATCTCTTCCACTGTATTCTACTATTTCGCGAAGAAAGAAATCTATCCTATTATTAAATACACTGATTATGAACCGATCAGACTGTATCACAAGATACTGATTCCCACAATGTCTTCCATTATGCTGCTTCTTCTGATGAGTACAGCCGGGATTTATAAAATCGGCGTGACCAGGAATGAAGACTTTATGAGACAGATCATGAGTCTGAATCTCGAGGAAGCCGCACTCTATCTGAATACTACACTGGAAAAACTTCTTCTGCAGGTGGATTCCTATGCAAAGAGTGAAACGGTCCGGGATATGAATCTGCAGAGAATCAGAGATTACCTCAAGGATCTGCAGGAAGACAAGGAGCCCTTTGTGAAGAGTTTCTTTGTCAGCAATATGGACGGTGATACTGTAAACAGCCTGGGGTTCAAGTTCAATGTGAAGGCAGGAAAGATTTTTCAGTCCATACAGAAGAACAGAAAGTTTGCATTTTCCAATCCGGTAAAAAGTGCCGATGACAGCAGCGATATCGTAGTCTGTGCCGTACCCATTCTTCTGAAGAAGGATCTGATCGGAAATTTCGGAATGACCTTCGCCATTGAAACGATTGGACAGGCTCTGCTGAATGCCTCAGATCACGGAAAGTATGATTTCATTATGTTTTCTGATGAAGGCACGGTAATTTATCATAAAAATTATGCAAATCTGAACAAAAACTTCAAGAAGGATTTTTCCGGAGAAAGTTATTCAGGTTTTGAGAGTCTTATCGGAGAAAACTTTGAAGGAGTGGACAGATACAACAGACAGTTTCATGATATTGTATTTGAGGGTGTCAGAATGAAAGGAATGACAGTGCCTCTTCCAAAATTCAACAGCAGACTCCTGATCCTCATACCGAAAAATGAGTTTTATGTAAAACTGAACATTACCCTTCTCCAGATATCATTTTTCATTATACTCTTCACAGTTTTCCTTACATTGATAATAAGAGGAATTACAAATAATTTTACTGTTCCGATCAGAGATACAATTCAGATATTCGAGAAAATATCCAAAGGAGATCTTTCCGTCAGGCCTAAGGACTTTGTGCCCGATGAATTCGGAGAAATCATCCGCTATCTTCATTCTCTTCTGAATGTGCTCAGAGACACAGTTTCTGTCATCCAGTCCTCATCGGAGAAACTTGAATCCACTTCAGAAGTTCTGTCCAGAACAACAGTAAGTATGGCTGCAACAACTCAGAAACAGTCCAAGTCATTGAATGAGTCAGCACAGTTCCTTCAGGAAATTTCAGGTTCCGTGGAAAAGGTGGCAGAGAATTCCAAACTCGCATTTCATTCCTCAAAGCATACATTCTCTTCCATGGAAGATCTTCTGATCAAGGTGAAGGAAGTGCAGGAGCATTCTCATCAGGCAAAGGCTATCGCACTCATTTCAAGCAAGGAAGCTCAGAAAGGAAATGAGCTCATGAAAAATGCAATTCGCGGAATGGAAAACATTGATTCGAGCACAAAGAAAATTGCAGAAATCGTAGGTCTGATCAGCGATATTTCAAAGCAGGTCAATCTGCTTGCACTGAATGCCGCAATAGAGGCAGCAAGGGCCGGGGAATTCGGACGCGGCTTTACAGTAGTTGCTGACGAGATAAGCAAACTTGCTTCCAAGACTTCAAACAGTGCCAAAAGCATCAGGGAATACATTGAAGAAGGTCTGAAGGAAGTTGCCTACGGCAAGGAATATGTAGACCAGACGGCAAAAGCTCTTTCTCATATCATAGAGAGCATTGAAAAGAACAACAGCATCATTGAGATGATCACAGAAGCATCCAGAATTCAGACTGAATCAAGTGAGGCAGTTCTTACGGATGTAAAAGAGGTAATGGAAATGGCAGAATCCATTCACAGAGCAACAGATGTTCAGGCGAAGAGCAGTCAAGAGCTTACATCCAACGTCAGCCACGTTGCTGATCTGACTGACTTCGTAGCGAAAGGAGCGGATGAGGTGGCAGATACAAGTCAGAAAATTCTCGAACAGACAAAATCCCTGAACGATCAGGTGGACTTTTTTAAAATATGAAAGAATACAGATTCAACCATGATGCAGAGACAGTGGAGCTTGCCTCGGAATATATGTACATCCGTTCCAAGCAGTTCCTGAAATACTTCTACCGATTTGAAAGGCTCGAAACTTACGATTGGGGAATATCTGCCTTTTTCTCTAAAAAAGGGAAATTTTTTCAGTCCATCTACCTTCTGAAACAGTTCAGAGGCAGGGGACTTTACAGTAAAAACGTAAAAGAGACGATTCTGACAACTGCTGAATGCGGAATTGAGGAATATCTGAAAAATAATAAAATCCCTTATCAAATGGAAAAAGCGGTTCCCTTCAGGGAATACGAAATGATTTCCGAGTTTTACAAGGACAGGAAAGCAGTCAGAAGCGATGTCTATCTGATGAATCATATTGATGAGGGACTTTTTGTTCTGGAAAAAATCGGAGCATCCGATACTGCAAAACGTGCTTATGTTCTGCATCCTCTTGTTCAGAACGATGACAGTCTTCCCGAAAATTATGAGACTGTATTTACCGAGAATGTCTCGGATACAAAAACCATCATTGCGATGATGGAATACAGATCTGTCGCAAATGAATATCTCTCCAAAAGGAAAATCAGCTCAATTGAGGAGATCCGTCTCTCTCCTCTGAAGGACGTGAATGATATGCTCATTGCGGACAAGATACAGAACAGAAAGGACTTTGAAATCTTCCACAAAGGCAAGCATGAAAGAAGTGCTGAGCTTGAGGACTATTTCAGCAACTGGCTGAAACGTCTGAACATTTCTGAGGAATTTTATAAAGAATGTTATGATTTCCTTCACCAGGAACCTGTCATTCACAGTAAATGATTCAGGCTTTTCAGAGGAAGGATGAAAATCAGTCGAGGGAATCTTTTGAAAAAGAAAGAAGACAGAAACACCAGATATTACATAGACCTTGACTTAAAAACAGGAAAGATCATTCAGCTGGACTGTGATCAGAAAGAAGGACTGGCTCAGGAGCTTCCTCTGCCTCATCAGCAGAGAGTATTTCTCACAAAAGGGCAGTACAATAAACTTTTGAAGAAGTATTCTGAACTTAAGAATTCACCTTAAATACAACAGTTCACCTGTCGGCAGTTTGGAGCCTTGAAGCCTGCTGAAAATCTAGTATGCTTTTTTACTGATTCATCGCAAGCTGTTAAACTGCTGGATTTCCCTGATGCTTTCTGAAAATTACTGCGTTTCCACATCACATCGTATTTGCGCAGCTCAGTTATTCAGTCAGACTTTTTCCGAATCTTCGCGGAAGGACAGAAAACAGTATTTTCCGGATAAAAGCAGAGTCCGTCATTCGGGACTTTCAGGAAAAATAATCAGTCCAGAAAAATCCTGATCCGGCTTTTTGCAGAATCAGGAATGGATCTTTCCACTGCAGCTGCAATTTCAGCCTTGGATACCTTCATCGAAAAATGCTTCAGAACAATATGTTCCGGAAGTTCTTCCTTCTGAAATTCCCTGAGAACTTCTCCGATTTCATCTATATGAGTATGTCCTTTTTTTCCTGCCAGTTCCCTGTCCGAGGGATCGACAAATGTTGCTTCTATCATTAAAATGGGAGATTTCCAGATATGCTTTTCCTTATACAGAGATTCGACCGTGCAGTCTCCGATAAATGTGATCAGAGGAACATCGGACTCATCATTGATCTCAATCCCCTCCTTCCTGAGCCTTGCAATTTCCTGACCCGGAAGATTCAGATATTCCTGCTTGAGTTTTTTTCTCCTGTTCATGACAGTATATCCCAGACTGGGAATTCCTCTGTGTTCTACAGTAAATGATTTTATGAATATTCCCTTCCTGAAGGGAAGTTCATAGAGTGACTCTCCTCCATTCAGTGAAACTGTATTCGGAGGAATGTATTCCTCTTCAGTCACTCCCTCGAAAAGTGCATCTGCCTTTGCAAGATCATTGAACTTTTTGATTATAGGCTCTGGAATAATATAAACTGCTTCTCCCTGTATGCCTAGCATACCTCTGAGTGCCCGGTGCCGGAGCAGACATCTGGCATGATCACCGTGTGCATGAGTCAGCAGAATATGACGGATGGGAACTGCAGAGACAGGACATTCGCCCATATCAAAACAGATATCAAGTTCAGGCACCTGCACATAAGTTGCAAGGCCGGAGATGGAAAATCCCTTCAGTGTATAAGGTCCGCAGACAACAGAAACCTGTGAAAGTGCATTGTGCATAATCAACCATATTTCAGATGAGGCAGATTCAGTAAATTCTATGAAGAAATTACTGTATAAGCTTTTATCCCTTTCACTGCTGAGGACAGAGCAAAGACATCAGGCTGAGCAGTTCAATTTTATGCAGTACAGTCAGAATATCTCTCATATTCAATTGACAAAATTGGATTCTCATAAGTAAAGTAAGCGGATAATGTCAACTGCGGGCAGGAAATAATTTATGAAATTCAGACAAAATCAGAGGAAAAAACTGATACAGATCTGTCTCTTTTTCTTCTGCAGTATATTCTTCTGCTGCAGGCCTAATATGGACAGAAAATTCCTTCAATATTCCGGGGTTTTAGGTATTTCTTCTTCCGGGGCTGCACCGTCAGGGCTGAATTATCCGGACTCTCCGTACAGTTTTACAGTCAATGTATCAGTAGGAAAAAAAACACCGACAGTTACAGGCTCAGTCACAGACTGCACTTCAAATCCGGCACTTCCGACTGGATTGAGCATTGACAGAATGAGCTGTACAATCAGCGGAACTCCGACAGTTCTGCAGTCCCAGACAAAATATACAGTTACTGCCTACAATTCATTCGGAAGCACAAGTACAGCCGTCTCCATCGGTGTTTTCACTTCCGTAAATGTGCAGTTCAGTTTTACATCTGCATCTCTTTCAGATTCCGGTTCCTCGCTGACTCTTTCTGCATTCGGCGGACCGACCTCAGTCAACGGTAAAGACGGTGATACTAATGGTGCATATAATTTTGACGGATCTTCTCAGTATCTGAGCATAACAAATCCTTCCGGACTGCCGACAGGATCCAGTCCAAGAACGATTTGCGCCTGGGCAAATCCAAGATCCTTTCCGGCGGTTTCAGGCACCTTCATCATTGCAAATTACGGTTCTGCAACTGCCTCCTCGAGTTTCGGTCTTTCCATGATGAACAGTGCAGGAACAAATCAGGTAGGCATTACAGGATACAATGATGATCTGTCTGCAAATTATACAGTCCCTTTGAATGCCTGGACCCATATATGCGGGGTATATGACGGGACAACAGCAAGTCTTTATATCGACGGAAAACTTTTTTCCTCCGGAGCAAAATCGTATAATACCGGTTCCTCTTTTCTTTTCATAGGAGCACAGAGCAGTCTGACTCAGCACTTTAATGGAAAGATAGATGAAGTACGGATTTACAACACTGCACTGACAGCAGCACAGATCCGTCAGATCACGGTTCAGGTTCCTTCAGGACTGGCAGCCAGATATGATTTTAACGGAAATCCGGCAGAAGTCAGCGGAAGCGGGATCAGCCTGAGTTCTTCAGGATCTTTTGCTCTGACAGCAGACAGACACGGAATTGCAGGAAACGCATATACGTTCAACGGTGCATCCAGCTTTTCAACAGCAGCACCGATTACAGTTTCAAATACAGGTAATATTACGATTACCGCATGGATCAGACCGACCAACTTCAACGGTGCAGTCAATATGATTATAGTGAACGGAAACGGAAGTTTTAACGGATATGGTATATATATAAATGGTACCGCAAGCAATGTTCTCACAGGCATCATAGGAGGTGTAGCCAATGTCGCCTCGTCTATTGCGCCTCCTTTGAATGTATGGAGCCATATCTCCCTTCGAGCCACTGGCACTAACTGGGATCTGAGACTGAACGGTGCTCCCATAGGAACCCTTGCATCTGCAGCTCCGATCACTCCCACAGTCGGAACTTTTATAGGATCAAGTCCCACAAACGAGTTTTTTACAGGGGACATTGATGATGTACGTGTGTATAATAGGGCCTTGACTGATTCTGAAATACTGGTATTGGCAGGATATCATCCAATGCAGGTCAGCACATGGACAGCGACTCCCGCGACAAGCAGTTTTAAAATTCATTTTCAGGCAGACAGTCTGAGCAGTCTAGCCAACGGCGCGACCGTTACAACGTGGAATGACAACAGCGGAAACGGGAACCATATCTCAGCTGGAGTATCTCCTACGTATTCTTCTGCGGGTATGAATTCCAAACCGGCAGTGAACTTTGCACGAGCGTCTACCCAGTATCTGACAAGAGCTGCAGCCGTCGGTCTGGGCGGAGATAATTTCAGTATGTTCAGTGTTTTTAATCCCACGATTATCGGCGGGGATATGGGTATTTTCTCGATAGGCAGTACATGCGGATATGACAAGGAGCAGATGATTTCCGATATCACCAATTATCTTCAAGCAGGAGTCTGCAATGTCATTTCCATCGGTGCATCAACGAATCCAGTATCTTCCGGAATTTCTTATATTCACAGCTTTACTTATCAGATCAGCAGTACTGGAAATGTGTATCTGAATGGGACATCCGTCGTATCCATGGGAACCCCTGCCACATCGTATCTGGGAAATATGGATATAGCCGTCGGACGAAGAATGAATGATTATACACTGGCTCCTATTGCCAATACAAAGTACTTTAACGGACTGATCTCAGAAGCGATCTATTATGACGGGTCATTGAGCAATGCCAACCGGATACTGGTGGAATGTTATCTTTCTTCGAAATACAATATCGTCCTCGATCCGGGAATCATCTGTCCCTAGAAAAATCATGTAATAATAATGAATTTTTATTCTGTCTAACCCTCAGCTTCTTTCCAAATGGAACTTTCACAGAAGATGACCGGATTCTGAGAATACAAAAAAGAATTTCTTTTGAGACTGAATATCAGAAATAATAGAAACTATATTCTGATAGAAAACTTTAAATTCCTTTACAGCAAAAATCCATATGGAAAAATTTTCTTCAAGTGAAATTGAGTCAGTAAAAACTCTAAAAAAATGAGCAAAATGAAGATTAGAGCTGTTGAAAAATAAAAAAATGTCTGAACCGAAAAATGCAGCAGCTATTGCAGCTGAGTAGGTGTATTATTCCGGCGATTTTTCTCTCGCAGAAACCAAAGCGAAATGTGATGAGTTAAAGACACAGTTGACGGCAGGAGGAACAGAGGTAAAAATCCTTACTGAGTATGATCCAAATCCTGTCTATTTGCCGCTTAGGTAAAATGTTTGCGTCAGTGTGACTTCCTCTGTCACACTGGCAATAATTGCATTTCCGGATAATCAAAGATTATAAGAATTCCTGCAGATATAAAGAGGAAGAATTTTCAAAATTTTTCTTTAC
>DAORDI010000113.1:0-15642 GCA_035345895.1 Leptospiraceae bacterium | reverse complement strand
TTTTAGAAAAATTGAAATTAGAGTTGTTGAAACTAATTTTTCAACAACTCTAATAGCTTTGCTTTTCTGATTAAAAAGAAAATAATCCTTGACAGATACTCTTATATCGAACATTCGATATAAATAAGGAATATCAGATGCCCAAAATAGTAGATCACGAATCTTACAGAGAATCTCTTCTGGAAAAAGCCTTTGAGCTGTTTGCAAGAAAAGGTTATGAAATTACGATGAGAGAGCTTGCCCGGGAAATGGATGTTTCTACCGGAACCTTATACCATTACTTTTCGAATAAGGAAGAAATTTTCAAACAGACGATGTCCTATATTTCCAGAAAGCAGATTCAGATACTGATTGATCGGATCGGGAAATACAAGGATAAGGATGAAAAAGTGAAAAATATGTTTCAGTATATTTTGAATAATGAAAAATTCTTTCAAAATACTCTTTTTCTAATTATAGATTACTACAGACAGAACGGATCTACCGATCCGGACAATATTATCAGGGATATGGCAGATTTTTACAAGTTTTCCATCTCCGATCAGCTTGGGGTAATGAACAAACCTCTTGTTTCCACTTTTCTGAGTTTTACTCTGGGAATTCTTCTTCACAGGATACTGGATCCGTCTGCGGGAGATTTTGATGTTCAGGTTTCGATTGTAAGGAGTCTTATGCTTTTTGTCTCATCAGACAGCAAGGTTGCATGATAAATTCATTATAAATCGATAGAAAATGATTACTTGTGACCGGTCCGTTTCTGCTGAATGAATTCTTCATAAAGGTCAGTCGCATCTCTGCAGAAAACATACTGCCGTTCAGAAAAAATTCTGAAGGGTCAATGAAATGTCTTCTTCTGCAAGCTCTGCGTACAATCCTTTCCTGAACCTGTAAAATCAGGGTTTTCGAGTGAAAACCATCTGTCAAATGTCTGTTCACTGCAGACAGGCGGATTAGATACAGACTGATGAACACAAGGCCGGCCAGTACCGAATCAGGGCAGTTTTTATTTGATTCGGTTCAATTCATTTATTTCAGTTGTTCACGGTTCCTATGTATCCGGATAAGGAGTCTGAGTGTAGAATTCAGATCGGGCAGAAATTGAATATTTTGTATTGACTTAGATCAAGAACGATTCAAATTTGAATCAGGAGAGATCAAAAAATCTTTCCAATTTTAAATTCAGGATTACGCATGAAAAAAATTTCAATCTCCTTACTCCCAGTTTTGTTTTTTGTCATTGCCTGCGGCGAAGAAAAAAAGCCTGAGCCTGCAACAGCTACCGCAACAGCTACTGCGACAGCAGAGGCGCCTAAAGAAACTCCAAAACCCGCTAATGATTTTTCCCAGAAGATAAAAGAATACGAAGGATTTGTTGCTAAATTCTGTGCTCTTTCCGAGAAAATGAAAGGTGCCGGTGCCATGGAAAAAGTGACCCTTGCTGCTGATTTTGCAAAAGAAGTTTCCACTTTCAATGCATTGACTACCGATATTTCTTCGATCAAGGCAAGTGCTGCTGAAGATCAGAAAAAACAGATTGAATCTGCTACTGCAAGAGGTGCTTCCTGCGCAAAAGCTGCGGCTCTTTAATGTAAACTTTGAGGAGACTGAGTTCTCCTCATTTTCTTTCCTCTGAAATTCTCTTGCATCCCCGTACCCAGTACAGACCTTAGCTAATATGGATGGAAAAAAGCTCAAGGAAATTGCCTATCTGGCTAGACTTAAAATAGAAGAAGGGGAGATGGATTCCATGCTCCGCGATTTCAACAGCATTCAGGAATATGTGGATCATGTGAAGGAACTGGACACCAGTTCGGTCACGGAAGAAGACATTTATTTTCATGTAAAGAACTTCACGAGACCTGATAAAACAGGTGAGTCATTGAATCGTGAAAAAATCGCAGCTGTCGCTCCTGCATATGAAAATGGATATGTAATTGTTCCGAAGGTAATTGAAACATGATTTTTTCCAGTTATACTGAAATTAAAGCAGGACTGAACAGCGGTGCAATTTCTCCGCTTGATCTGGCAAAAAGCTGTCTGAAAAGAATAGAAGAAACAGAACCCAAAATAAGGGCGTTCATCCATTTTTCTCCTGAAAGAGTTTTGGCTCAGGCTGAAGCCTCAGACAAAAGAAGAAAAGCGGGCAAACATCTGTCAGAATTTGACGGGATTCCGATCGGAATTAAAGACAATATCTGTATTGAAGGGGAAAGAACAACCTGCGGGTCGAAGATCCTGGAGAAATTTGTCTCACCTTACAGTGCTGCCGTTATCGATAAACTTCTGGCTAAGGGATTTATACTTTTCCCGGGTCTGAATATGGATGAATTTGCAATGGGGTCATCCACCGAGAACTCTGCTTATCATATTACAGGCAATCCTTTTGACACTTCCAGAATTCCGGGAGGCTCAAGCGGAGGCTCAGCAGCAGGTGTCGCCGCATCCATGTTCCCTGTCGCTCTCGGTTCTGATACAGGGGGATCTATCCGTCAGCCTGCTTCTCTATGCGGCATATACGGGATGAAGCCGACTTACGGAAGAGTATCCAGATACGGTCTTGTTGCCTATGCATCCAGCCTTGATCAGATCGGACCTTTTTCAAACGATCCGGAAGGAATTATTGATGTACTGAGTGTGATTTCCGGTCTGGATATGAATGACAGCACGACTGTCGATGTACCTGCTTCCGAAAAAGATAAAAGTCCTTACAGTTCCTGGAAGGGGCTGCGAATCGGAATTATGGCTGATGAAGGTGCAGAGTGGGACAAGGATGTACAGAACAATTTTCATAAACTGATCTCGGAAGTGAAATCTCAGGGAGCTGAGATTGTAGAACTGGATTTTTCAGTACATAAATATTCCATTCCAATTTACTATATTCTTGCAACTGCCGAATGTTCCTCCAATCTTTCCCGTTTTGACGGTATTCGTTACGGTCATAGATCAGACAGCAGGAAACTGGAAGATCTCTACATTGATTCCAGAAGCGAGGGGTTCGGAAAAGAAGTGAAGAGAAGAATTCTGCTCGGAACATTTTCTCTTTCTTCGGGTTATTATGATGCATATTACGGTCAGGCTCAGAAGGCTAGGGCAATGATCAGAAAATCGTATCTTGATTTTTTCAAAAAGGCCGATTTTATCTTTCAGCCGACCTCGCCCACTGCAGCATTTAAAATTGGGGAAAAAATGAAGGATCCGATTCAGATGTACAAGGCAGACATTCTGACTACAAGTGCAAATTTAGGCGGAGTTCCTTCTTTCAGTGTTCCATTGGGAAAAGGGGAATCTGGTCTTCCAATTGGACTTCAGATTACAGGACCCCACTTTTCCGAACCGAAAATGGTTTCCCTTTCGAAACTGATACAGTCTATGGAATTCACAAAGATTCCCCTTCCGAGAGAAATCAGATGAAAGAAACTCTTTCTAAAAGAGTGATTCCCTGCCTGGATGTCAAAGACGGAAGGGTAGTGAAGGGAATTCAGTTTGTCAATTTAAGAGATGCCGGTGATCCAGTAGAGTGCGCTGTGACCTACCAGGAAAGCCTTGCTGATGAACTTTGTTTTCTGGACATTACTGCATCAAGCGACAGAAGAAATATTCTGATTCATCTTGTGGAAGAAGTTGCAGAGAAAATTTTCATTCCTTTTACAGTAGGAGGCGGAATCAGATCTGTCGAAGATATTCGTGAGGTTTTAATCAGAGGTGCCGACAAGGTCTCCATCAATACTGCAGCTTTTCAAAACCCTGAACTTCTGAAAAATGCAAGTGAACTCTTTGGATCTCAATGCATTGTATGTGCGATTGATGCAAGGTTCAATCAAGAAAGGAACAGATATGAAGTATATCTGCACGGCGGAAGGACAGAAACAGGAAGAGATGCTCTTGACTGGGCCAGGCAGGCGGAAGAATTCGGTGCTGGTGAAATCCTGCTGACCTCCATGGACAGAGATGGAACGAAAGACGGATTTGACATCAATCTTCTGAAGCTGATCTCTCAAAATGTCAGAATTCCGGTCATCGCCAGCGGCGGCGCGGGGAATGCAGAACATTTTACTGAAGCAATTATCAGAGGTGAAGCAGATGCAGTGCTTGCCGCATCAATTTTTCATTATGGAGAATTTTCCATCCGGGACATAAAGGCAAGCATGAAAGAAATGGGAATTCCTGTCAGACTATGAGTTTCGGTATTCCGGATTATATTGTCACGGCCGTTTTTATGGCGATGACTTTCGGAGCCGCTTATTTCTTTTCATCAAAGGAAAAGACTCTGGATTCGCATTTCCGGTCTTCCGGAAGTCTTTCCTGGTTTGTTTCCGGTACTGCAATGGTGGCTACCACTTTTGCAGCCGACACTCCTCTTGCAGTCACTGAGCTTGTTGCGAAATACGGAATTGCCGGTAACTGGATCTGGTGGTACATGGGAATCAGTTCTGTTGCCACTGTGTTTTTTTTTGCGCCTCTATGGAAGGCGAGCGGTGTCGGTACAGATATTGAACTTGTAAAACTCCGCTATGATTCCGGATCTGATATTTTAAGAATTATAAAATCATTATACTTGGGTCTCTTGATGAATATCATCATCCTGACCTGGGTGAATTTGGCGATGCTGAAAATCTGTACAGTCCTCTTTCCTTCCTATCCTGCCTGGGCGATTGTAAGCTTTTTCTGCTTTGCCGGTTTTCTGTATACCGGTCTGTCTGGACTGCGCGGAATTTCTTATACTGATGCATTTCAGTTTTTCTTTGCGATCGGGGCCTGCATTGTACTTGCCTGGTTTGCATTGGCGGATGAAAGAATCGGAGGGACAGCAGGTCTTCAGGCGAAACTGCCTTCAGAATTTTTTTCCATCTTTCCTTCAGATGGAAAAGTGTCTGCCTTTTCCAGTCAGGAATTCATCATTTTTGTGACCGTCGTCTGGTGGGCAAGCTGGTATCCGGGTGCAGAGCCTGGCGGCGGCGGATATATTGCACAGAGAATACTGGCATCAAAGGATGAAAAGTCTTCGATGTTTGCCGCACTTTGGTTTACCATTGCGCATTATTTTATCCGGCCTTGGCCATGGATACTGACGGCACTTGCCAGTACAGTACTTTTTCCAAATCTGAGCAGTGCGGACAAAGGCAATGGATTTGTCATGGTAATGAAGGAGGTGCTTCCTTCCGGCCTGCTGGGACTTCTTTTTTCTGCCTTTCTGGCTGCTTATCTTTCCACCGTTGCTACGCATCTCAACTGGGGATCATCCTATCTGACAAGTGATCTTTACAAGCCCTATCTGAATCCAGGAAAGGAAGATTCTCATTATCTGAAGTTTTCGCTTCTTGTCGAATTTATTTCAATGGCAGCATCGCTTACTGCTGCTTTTTTTTATGTGGATTCGATCAGCGGGATTTGGAAATTTCTTCTGGAATGCGGGGCTGGGGTAGGATTTGCGCTTATAGCAAGATGGTTTATTCCTCGAATAAATGCCTGGGCTGAGCTTGCCGGTTTCGTCTCCCCCGTGATATTTTATACTTTAAATAAATTATTTTTTCATATCCCTGCACCCTTATCCATTGTCTTTGTAAGTCTTTCTGTGAGTCTGACAGTTGTTCTGACAGCAGTTCTTACTGTTCCTGTGAATGCTGAGGTGCTGAAGCATTTTTATGAGAAAGTCAAGCCTCCCGGCTATTTCTGGAAAAAATGGGCACAGAAGCACGGAGTCATTGAAGAGGAACCATTTCTGAAACCTCTGCCTGCTTTTTTCTGCAGTATTTCTGCGCTTGTTCTTGTTTACTCCCTTCTATGTGCAGCCGGGTATTTTATATTTGGAAAGTATCCTGAACTTGCCGTTTCCTCTGTGACTGCTCTCGGTTCAGGAATTTTTCTGTATTTCAGATTGAAATCTGCCTGAGTCCTTATTCGTCCAGCCGGATCCAGTCGAGTCTGGCGAGAGTCGGCATAGTATAACCCTGAGAATATCTGTCTATATTCTCATTTTTGCTTCCCACCAGACCCTTTACTCTGACTTTTTTTCCTGCATACCTCTTTATTTCTTCAGCACTCAGAGAAGTGATCATTACACCGTCCACGACAAGACCTGCCTTGGATTCCTGTGCAGTTCCTGTAAGTGTTCTTTCTTTTTCCGAATCATTATGCTTCTTTCCTGCCAATGAAACACAGAAGGAAATCAGTAAAACTGCCGAGATAAATACTGTGAAAAAAAAGTTCTTCATTATTTTATATCCTTATAAATTCACAATTTCCCGTCCTGCCGGTGCAAGCCTGCAATACGGGAAATGGAATTAATGCTGATTTGAAAATCCTCAGAATCCGAGACCCTTGAGGCCTTCTTTAATTTTGTCTGCCGCAGGATTTTTATTCAGCTGTTCCTTAAGCTGATTTTTCAGCATATCCACCGCTGCTCCTTTCAGAAGATCCGTAAGAGAGGGAAGCGGAACCAGAATTTTGACTGACGGTGAACTTATGCTTCCTTCCGAATGGAAAGGAATGAAAATCCTGCCTTCTTTTGTAATCGCCTTTATTATCTCATTTTTTATGCTGCTGATATCCTGTTTGCCGGCTCTTTCTGAAAGAGTCTTTTCGAATTTGCCGAGGACTTCCCTGGAATCAGGGTCGGAGAGCTGCACCGAACCGGAAAAACTGTGTTCATTCAGAACAGGAATAATTCTTGCTCCTTTGTCAATGTTCAGCTGAAAATATTTTGTGCTGAATTCTGCACCTTCCGCAAAGCTGATGACAGTATCATGAAAAAATATCTTTGCTTTTGCATCTTTTTCGAGGACTGCTTTTTCACGGAATTTATCCATCTTCAGTCCGATATTTTCAAGCACAGGCAGTCCTGATGCAAATGAATCGAATACAGCAAATCCTGATATGTAAGAGTTTTTTTTCAGTGCTGCCAAGAGAGTGACAGCAGGATTGACATATCCTGTATTCCTGTCAAATGGAACGATATTTCCGCTCAGTTCAGAAATCAGCATCAATCCCTTCTGTCCTGATGTTCCGGATGCACTCAGGGAAAGACTTGAACTGAAATTGACTGAATTTTCTTTCGTGAGATCATTCGGATTTACTTTTATATCCGAGAGTGCAAACTCGTTGACAGTCAGCAGTATGTCCTGTGCTGTTCTCTGAAGATGCACCCGTACTCTGGAATTTTCCAATGCGATTCTCCCGATGCCTGCAGAAACAGGAAGATCCTTTGCGGTAAACGGTTTGTCTTTTTTCAGAGCCTCTTCCTTTTTTCTTTCCTCCACAGCTTCGATGCTCAGATCGGGGTTGGGCTTCCCATCAACCGTATGTGGACTTTGAAAGAGAGATTTCAGATTGTTTCCGCCTGTACTGTAAATGGTCACGCCGATATCGGCCGATTTCAGAGTGATTTCTGTAATGCTGATTTTTGCCTTCAGAAGAGCGAGGGGGGAAAAGGAAAGCTTTGCCCCTTCAGCGGAAATCGATGCCGTTTTCATAGGAGGTCTTTTTGACAGTTCAACCCCATCATCCGCAAATTTATCTCTTGGAGCAAGTCTGATGCCTTTCACTTCAAAGCTGCTTAAGAGACTCAGCAGATTGATCTCCACCGATGAAATATCGGCACGGACATTCATGGAAGATTCAATTTTGGAAGTTATGAAATTCGGTGTAATGATTCCTGAAAGATTGGCCAGAATGAACACGGCTGCCGATCCGAGTATCAGAATGAAAAGAGAAAATGCCAGAACGATTTTTTTCATGATAACCTCATTATTTATATCTGTTCTTCAGGGAAATCTGCAGATTTCCTTTGAAATGCAGTACAGCCTATTCTTTCTGATGGATTAGAATTTTCTAATACTTTTTTCAGTTTCACTGACAGAGAGAAAATTGAGAATTTCTGATTTACGGATTCGATTCCAGTTTCGGCTTTGTACATTCCTCCTGACCCTTTTCATTGATTCTGCACTCAAATTTTTTTGCGCCCGGATCAGTGGAAGATTTTGGAACTGAACTGCGCTCATTCGGTTTTTCCAAAGATTTATTTTTAGGCTGAATCCAGTTTGAACTCCCTCTTCCGCCCGGACCTGTCAGGTTCAGACCAGGGTGAACACCTCTTTGAGAATAGACAGCAATTGTGAATAAGGAAAGGAAAAGAAGTGTAATTTTAGAATTCATATAAATCCTCCCGTTTTCGAAGAAATGAGTCTCTTCTGTATTTCGGCAATGATTTCTGCAAAAAAGTAAAAAGTGAGCATTAGACTGCTTGAATAATAGAAAAAATGTATAAAATCTATTAGTTTCACTGAGATTTTTTTTAGAATGATTATAATTTTTTTTGATTTTATTGAAAAGAGGTTTGACAGTTTTAAACCAACTTTATACATTTGCCAATAGAACTTTGGGGGTAAGATGCAGTACTTAATAAAAGACTTAAGCAGGATGACCGGAATTAAGGGGTTTACTATTCGAAAATGGCAGGAGAGGTACAGGTTTTTTCAGCCGACTTTGGCCTCGAACGGATACTGGTACTATTCGAATGATGATTATGTAGTTCTTTCCAGGATTGTGCGTCTTCTTTCGGAAGGGATGAGAATTTCAAAAATTGCATCTATCGGAAGGGACAAAATTCTTCAGTCCAGAAATGATAAAGATTATTCAGAAGATGAAAGGACATTTGTCAACTGGATGAGTTCCCAGAATTTTGCCGCACTCAAATCATATCTGGATGAAAGGCGTTCCAGGGAAAAATTTACAGTCTTCATCAATCTGACAGTAAAGAATCTGGTTGTACTTTGCGGAAGGGCCTGGGAAGACGGTCTTTTGACAACTGCGGATGAGCATTCATTTTCCAGGTGGATTTTCGGATACCTGAGAGGCGTTGTTTCATGGATGGAAAACTCTGCAAAACCTGTCTGGCTTGTGGCTGTATTTCCGGGGGACAGGCATGAGATCGGTGCACTGATGTATTATGCACTTCTCCGTTACAAAAAAATTGCTGCAAAGTTCGTGGGAATTCTTCCTATCGAGCATGTCATCAGAGAACTGAACAGATCGAATCAGTATAAGGCGGTCAGTTTTTCAATGACCCTTGCTCAGACCCCTGCCAAAATCGATAAACTCAGAGGAAGAATACAGTCCAGAACAAATATCAAAAAGGTGATGATCGGCGGACGGGGTTATTCTCTCACAAAACATGGAGCACTGAAATACTGATATGAAGAAGAAAATTGCAGTTATCGGAACAGGAATTGCAGGTATGGGAGCAGCTTACTTTCTGCGTAATGAGTTTGATATGGAAATTTTTGAGAAAAATGATTATGTAGGCGGACATACAAATACAGTGACTGTTCAGGAGAACGGAAAGGATGTCAATATTGATACCGGTTTCATTGTTTACAATGATGTTACCTATCCGAATCTAATCCGTCTTTTCAGTGAACTCAATGTACCTGTCAAAAATTCACAGATGTCTTTCAGTGTTCAGTATCTTCCTACTGGACTGGAATTCTGCGGATCTGGCATAGACGGTCTTTTTGCCCAGAGAAAAAATTTCTTAAATCCGTCTTATTATAGGCTGCTCTATAATATAAACAGATTCAATAATGAATCTGTAAGTCTGCTTGACAATCCAGAGCATCAGGATATTACTCTTGCGGAATACATAAAAATATACCGGTTCCATCCTGATCTGCTTGAATACTATCTTGTGCCGATGAGTTCAGCTGTCTGGTCGACTCCAGTCGACAAGATGATGAAATTTCCTGCTGTCACCCTGATCCGTTTCTTTAAAAACCACGGGTTTCTGGGGCTCAATACTCAGCATCAGTGGAAGACTGTCGTAAATGGGTCAAAATCCTATATGAATATTCTGACGTTCTCCTTCCGGGACAGAATCAGGACAGGAAAATGTGCAATCAAAGTATCTGAAAAAAAAGACTCTGTTTCTGTCGAATTTGCAGACGGTGAAAAAAGGGATTTTGACAGAGTCATCCTGGCCTGTCATGCAGATGAGGCTCTGGCAATGCTTGAAAGCCCGACACCCCTCCAGAAAGAGCTTCTTTCCAATTTTAAATATGAAAAGAATACTGCAGTCCTTCATACCGATGAAACGGTTATGCCGAAAATCAGAAAGGCCTGGTCTTCCTGGAATTACAGAGTGGAAAAAAAAGGAGAAGGCTGGTCAGGGTCAAATATAATCTACTGGATGAACTCTCTTCAGGGCGTTTCCGATAAGATGAACTATTTCGTATCCATCAACGATACAGGAAATATAAATCCGTCAAAAATAATTAAAAAACAGGAATATTATCATCCTCTCTTCACTGTTGAATCCATGAATGCGCAGAAAGATCTGCCGAAACTGAACGATTCCGAAAAAGTAAATTTCTGCGGAAGCTACTTTCGATACGGATTTCACGAAGATGCATTTTCTTCCGGACTGAATCTGGCAGAAAAACTTCTGGGAAGAAAAGTATGGAACTGAATTCTTCCGTGTTTGACTGTTCCGTATTTCACAGGAGAATTCGCCCCAAAGAAAATACTTTTCAATATAATCTTTACACTTTTTATATTGATCTGGATGAAATTGAGATTCTGGACAGAGAAACTTCTTTTTTCAGCTCAGAAAGATTTAATCTTTTTTCATTTTACAGAGAAGACCATCTGGATTTCGGATTTTCATCTGCAAAGGAGAATATTCTCTTTTATCTGAGGACGAAGGGAATACAGAATGTTGAAAAAATCTGTCTATTGACTCATCTCAGAATAATCGGATATATTTTCAATCCTGTATGCTTCTATTACTGTTTTGACAGCGCCGGAAATTCAGTTTGCGTGATTGCCGAGGTGCACAATACTTTCGGTGAAATGAAGCCTTTTCTGATAATGCGCAGTGCAGACAGTGAAAGCCCTTTTTCTCTCCGGGAAACTAAATTTTTTTATGTATCGCCTTATGAAGAATTTGATACAGAGTTTGAATTCAGTCTGAGGGATGTCTCAGACAGATTCTCTCTGAAAATAGATGACTATAGAAATAATGAAAAAATATTCACTTCAGCATACTCAGGCAGAAGAAAACCCTTCAGTGACAGTGAAATCCTGAAAAGATTTCTTCTTCATCCTCTGATGACACTCCGAGTCATCGCCCTTATTCACTGGCAGGCCCTGATTCTATATTTAAAGAAAATTAAATTTTACAGAAAAAACGAGAAGCTTGAGCTTCAGAAAGGAGTTTACCTTGGAAAAGACTATTCTTGAATCAGTCAGTGCAGAAAAAGAAAATTCTGCACCTGTTTCTTTCGGATGGACAGACAGACTGTTCAGATCGGTGTTCATAAAGGCTCTGTCCAAAATGCAGAAAGGTTCGGTCAGAGTCATTGATCCTTTCTGCGGAAATTACTTTTTGGGAAATACAGAGAGCCCGCAGAATCCTGAATTTCATTCAGGGATGATCAGAGTCAACAGTAAGGATTTTTACAGAAAAGCAGTTCTTTTCGGAGATATCGGTTTTTCTGAAGGTTATCTGGACGGCGACTGGGATACCGACAATATCATTCATGTACTGAACTGGTTTCTTCTGAATGTAGAGACCAATCCGTCCGTTTCCGGAACGAAAAAATTCCGGCCCCATATAAGGTTTTTCAATTTCCTGAACAGACTGTATCATCTGAAAAGAGACAATACAGTGAGAGGAAGCAGAAAAAACATTATAGAGCATTATGATCTCGGCAACAGTTTCTACAGGCTTTTCCTGGACAGAACAATGACATATTCATCTGCATATTTCAACCGGGAGAATCTGAGTCTTGAAGAAGCCCAGGCAGAAAAATACAAGGCTCTTGCTGACAGACTCTTTATCAGCAGGGATATGCATATTCTGGAAATAGGAAGCGGGTGGGGCGGGTTCAGTCTTTATCTGGCAAAGAGATTCGGATGCAGAATCACTACAGTCACTATCTCCGATGAACAGTATGCTTATTCGAAAGCACTTTTTGAAAGGGAGGGAGTGTCATCGCTGATCGATATTCAACTGAAGGACTACAGGCATATTGAAGGCAGGTTTGACAGGATTGTATCGATAGAAATGCTTGAAGCAGTAGGACACCGTCATTTGGAAACATATTTCAGAAAGTGTTCCGATCTTCTGAATCCGGACGGTCTCATTGGACTGCAGGTGATCACTTCTCCCGATTCCAGATATGAAGAATTCAGGACAGGTGTTGATTTTATACAGAAGCATATTTTCCCGGGCTCACTTCTTCCATCGATAGGCAGGATAAATGAAGCTGTGAATAAGACCGGAACAATGCATATGTACAGTCTTCTTGATATGGGAATGAGTTATGCAAAGACACTGCGTCTCTGGCTTAAGGGTTTTGAAGAAAATCTGTCTCAGGTGTATTCCCTTGGATTTGATGAACGGTTTGCAAGACTCTGGAGATATTATCTTTCCTACTGTGCAGCGGCTTTTGAGATGAGAAACATCAGTGTCATGCAGATGGTTTACACAAGGCCTAACAACAGGACTCTGATATCATGAAATATTTAAAAATATTCATGATATTTGTATTTGTTTTCATGCTGGTGAACACGGTGAAGGCTTCTCTGGAACTGAATCTTTTCAGTCATCTTCCTGTCCTTATCCGTGACCCCTGGGCAGTAATGACACTGTATGATGCGTATTTTGCCTTTCTGTTCTTTTATGCCTGGGTGATTTACAAGGAGGAGAGTGTCATTTTGCGCATTCTCTGGCTTCTGCTCATCCTGACGACAGGCACAATGGCAATGTCGGCATATGTTCTGAAGGAAATTTTTAAACTGAAGGACGGTGAGGGAGTCTCGGAGCTGCTCTTGAGGAGAAAATGAAACTTTTCCTTAAAAGAAAACTGGTTGATCCTCTGCTTGACCTTCTGAAACAGGGGATCACTCCTGAAAAGCTTGCAGTGTCTGCCGTTCTCGGGTGCATACTTGGAGTCTTTCCTGTCCTCGGTTCAACTGTGATTTTATGTACAGCGGCTGCCTATGTCTTCCGGCTGAACTTTGCTGCAATCCAGACAGTGAATTATCTGGTGTATCCTCTTCAGCTTGCTCTGTTTATTCCGTTTATCAGGGTCGGAGAGTTCATTCTGAATTCGGAACCGTTTCCTATCAGTATGCAGGAAATTTTCAAGCTTCTTCAGCAGGACATTATTCTTGCAATTCAGACTTTCTGGACTGCAAATCTGCACGGAATCTTTGCCTGGACAGTCATCTGTCCTGTATCGGCATTTGCTGCCTATTTTCCGGTAAAATATATTTTTGTAAAAGCGGGAAAAAAACTCAAGGAGAAATCAAATGACTGAGTTCATTTATGCGGCTGTTTCAGTAACAGTTTTCATGTCCGGACTCTGGTATTACGGATATAGGAAAAATAATTATAATATAGTGGATGTAGGCTGGACATTTTCACTTTGGATATGCATGACTGCATACTTCATACTTTCAGAAGGTGTTCCTCAGAGAAATATTTTACTTTTTCTTTTCGTTACTGCCTGGTCCTTTCGGCTTGGGTTCTATCTTCTGTTCAGCAGAGTTCTGGGAGATCACCGGGAAGATGCAAGATACAATGAATTCAGAATCAGTTACGGAGAATCTGTTCATCGAAAGTTCTATACAAATATATTCATGTTTCAGGGATTCTTGGATGTTTTTCTGTCTGTTCCTTTCTTTCTGATACTGAACAGTCCTGTTCCTTTCGGTATTCTGGATTATTGCGGGTTCTTTCTCTGTTTTGCGGGTCTTGCAGGAGAAACGGCCGCAGACAGACAGCTTCATTCCTTTAAGTCAGAAGAAAGAAATAAGGGTAGAAACTGTGAAACAGGACTCTGGTACTATTCCAGACACCCAAACTATTTTTTTGAATGGATTATATGGATAGGATATGCTGTATTGTCATTTAATCACGGGTACGGGTATCTTGGACTGATTTCTGCAGGAGCAATGTTTTATTTTCTGACTCAGCTCACAGGAATTAAAATGTCGGAGAAACAGAGCCTTTCAAAACGACCTGAAGAGTATGCACTGTACCAGAAAACAACGAGTGCATTTTTTCCCTGGTTTAAGAAAAAGCTTCCGCAGGAAGGCTGAAATTCTTAAACCGTATGCCGTTCTGCAAAGTATAAGACCTTAATGCAAAATGTATTAAGGTCATATACAGCGGCCTGCATAAGCAATCAGAAGCAAAAATGTTCCGAAACTTCCTTTTGATATATTATATTTCTTTATACATCGTTTCCATTATAATCTGTTCTCTCTAAAATATTTCAGCCTGGCCCTTTATAAAACTATTCAGACCAGGGTGTGTAAAGATACAGTTCTGTTATTTCATCAAGAAAATTCAGATGATTCTTCAGACAGTCAATATTCAGATCTTTTCTGTAATCCCTTTGTCTTCCAATGGTTTTCCGTATTTCATATAAATACTGAGGGCCGCCTTTTCCGCACAATACATAGAAGGTCTATTGCGAATTTTACATCGTTGGCCGTGGATTGGGTGCGGGAAATGTATGGAAACAGCTTCCTGCCGGCATTCAGAATGCTCAGCGCAAACTTTTAAACTGCCAGATTTCGTATGTACTGTATTTTTTTGCGTAAGGTGATTATCCTAATACAACTGCTCGAGTTCAAATTAAATCATCTGAATTCTTATAATCAGGTTTGGAGAGAATATATTAACTTCTCACCCAAAACACGCAGTGCTCAGGTGAGAGATGTGTGACGAATTTATTTTTTTGCAGGAGCAGGAGGATTCTGATTCGGTACAGTCTTGACCGGAACTGATGTTCCTGTCCCCGTTCCTGCAGAAGAGGCTGTCCCAGTCGACGAAGCTGTTGAAGTGGATGTGCCTGTATTTGAAGTTTCCAAGACAGGATCCTGAATAACAGGCGGTTTTTCTTCTTTTCTGGCAAACAGAAGAGAAAGCAGAAATGCCAAACCTACAAACCCCAGTGCGATGATTCTGGTTGTTTTAGTCATTACATCTGCACCGGACGAGCCGAACACCGACTGACTTGCTCCGCCCATGATAGACATTGAGCCGCCTTTTCCAGACTGAATCAGCACAAGAAAAATCAGAATGATGCATACAAATGCAAAAATAAATAAAACAATCCCAGTTAAAGTACCCATATTGACAGATTTTTTTGAATCAGACTGGGGTCAAGAGAATTACAGTAAAGCTAGAAAAGAATCTGCTTTCTGGCTGGCTCCTCCTACAAGACCTCCATCCACATTCGGTTTTTCCAGAAGAGTTTTTACATTGTCCGGCTTGACTGAACCGCCGTAAAGGATGGACATTTCTTCTGATTCATTTTTTCCGAAAAGTTTTGCGAGCTCGCTTCTGATGAATGCGTGAGCTTCCTCTGCCTGTTCCGGTGTAGCCACTTTTCCTGTTCCGATTGCCCATACAGGTTCATATGCTATGCAAACCTTGGAGCTGTCGGCACTGCTGACCCCTTTCAGACCTTCGCGTATCTGTCTTTCCAGTACCTTCATTGTCGCATTTGCCTCTCTCTCTGAAAGCAGTTCTCCTACGCAGAGCATCGGGAGAAATCCTTTTTCCAGACAGAATTTTACTTTCTGGTTCAAAAACTCGTCAGTTTCACCGAGGAACTGTCTTCTTTCAGAATG
>DAORDI010000112.1:0-15828 GCA_035345895.1 Leptospiraceae bacterium | reverse complement strand
GGAAGTCAACACAGCAGCACGAATTGTTTTAACCTTTCCGGCTTCTCCTGACATAAGCAGATCTTTCGCATAATTATAAACGGGATGGTACCGCCTCTCATGATTTACCCATACAGAAATCTGGTTTAATTCTGCAAGTTTCTTCAGTTTTAGAAGATCCTTATAATGTATGCAGACGGGTTTTTCTATCAGTATTCGCTTAATTCCCATATTCGCTGCAAAACAAAAATTTTCAAAGTGAGCCTCAGAGCTTGATGCTATGATACATAAATCAAACTGCCTTCTTTCAATGTCCGACAGAATTGTGCAAATCTCCAAATTCCAGTCCTGTAGGAACTCCTTGGTCCTTTTGTGGTCGGGGTCATAAGCACCTGCCAGATCAAAGCGTTCAGAGAGAGCTGAACGGAGCATAGCTCCGGAATGAGTGCAGGGGTGATAACGGAATTCATCCTTTTCCAGCAGAGTCGCAATTCTTCCCAACCCTAAGAGCAGAGTCTTAATTTTCTTCACAAATTCTCCTGTATTTCAGAAAAACTTCATTTTCAATGATTTCAGACGATTCGAGCTCCCATTTTTTTAAATCAAAATGAGGCAATGGAGAAGACTGGTTAATGATTGAAGGAAGGGAGCTCATACCTATAATGAAGGGAACTATTGTAATGTATATTCTGTTCACCAGGTCTTCGCTGAAAAAAGCCGAATTCAGTGTAGGACCTCCTTCCAGCAGAATTTTATTCAGTTTTCTCCGGATAAGGAGCTCAATGACCTCCGCAGGCCTGATTTCTGTCCCAAGTGAGACAACTTCAGCCAGAGAGGCCAGATTCTTTAAATTGGAATAGTTATTATCTGCACATATGATAATAGGCTTTTGAGAGGATTGGAAAACTCGAAGACTGGCAGGAATCGTTCCATTTCGGATCAGGATCACCGGAACCGGGTCATCTGCATTTTCCTGGTACCTGATTTTAATTGCAGGATCATCATTCAGCAGAGAATTTTTCCCAAGCAGGAGTGCATCAGCTTCAGACCTGTACTTGTCCATCCTGATTTTATCATTCCTGGAAGACAGGCCATACCATTTTCCGTCCGGTCTGGCTGTTTTCCCGTCAATTGTCATTGCCATATTGACTGATAGGACATATTCGCTGTGGTTCATTTCTGCATTCTTAAAACTTCTTTGTAAGAATCCTTGTATTTCCATGCAAAATATATATTAAAGAGAAGTATGAAAACTGCAGCAGGAATATTCATCAGATCCAGAAAAAGGTGATAGAAAAGGAAATTGATGCTGAGGGGAGCCAGAATTACCAGCCCCAGTCTGATGAAATATCCGCTGATAAACATTGTGCCCACTGAGATCTCGGTCAATCCCACCAGTTTCAGAAAATACCAGGTATCAAACATTGCCTTTTTAAAAACAGCAGCCGGTTCAGCCGCTTCAGGATGAGGCAGAAAGGGCTGAAGTTTATCCAGCCCAAGTACAAAAAGGAGAATTCCTGCAGATTTTAAAACAATCGATTCAAGTAATTCTCTTTTCATATGTTCCTTTACCTTTTCATCAGTTCCAGAATATCACTGTCACGCTCTTTAGTATAAAAAGCTCTGACTGTCTGTCCGTTATTATCCCTGAGATCCGGATTTGCTCCATTCTGCAGAAGGAGTTTTACTGCTTTTTTATTTTTTTTGTTCATAAAATAATGCATTGCAGTCTGTTTTGTATCTTTGTAAGCGATATCCAAGTTCGGTTTATATTTCAGAAACTCTTCTATTACCTCTGTATTCAGATCCTTAGGTCCGGATGAAGCCAGAATGAGGAACGGAGTGCTCCCTTCAAAATCGCCTTCATTTACATTTAACCCTTTTTCAAGAAAAAATTTGCAGTATTTCAGATTTCCGCCTTTGGCTGCAAAATGGAGAAGTGTTTCTTTGGTAACTTTAGTCTTGCCTGTCGGCAGAGGGGAATTTTCTACAAAATAATCAGCAAATTTTTCATTTCCTGTCTTCAACGCGGAATGCAGAAGAGTTTCCCCTTCATCCTGAACTTTTAAATCAGGTTTAGCGGAATCCATAAGCTCATCTATGATTCCCTGATTCTTGCTCATCAGTGCCATGAAAAAAGCATTATTAATTCTTCCCGGAAGATTCGGATTTGCACCTTTCTGCAGAAAAAGTTTCACCATATCCTTGTTTCTGTCTGCAATTGCATGATGAAATGCCGCCGGAACAAGCTTAATGTCAGCGCCTTTATCAAGCAGTTTTTCAGTACATTTCCAGTCCTTTTTCTTTATTGCAGCTCCTAGTGGAGTTTCTCCCTTTTTGGGATTCAGATTAGCCTTGTATTTTTCGAAAAGCTCCAAAGTGTCATTGGAACAGTTTTTCTCCACTGCAGATGCAAAGGGAAGAAAATCATGATTGGAAATGATATTTGGATCGGCTCCTGCTTCAAGTATTGGGGATATGATTTCATTTTTCCCCTTTAAGGCAGCAAAAAGTACGGCGGTTCCTTTTTCAGTTTTGGACTGATAGTTCAGGTTAGGTTTGACACTTAAAATCTGTTTCATTCCAGGAACCCATTCAGACAGTACAGTCTTTTGCAGAGGAGAATATCCGTCAGGACTGATCTGATCTTTTGATCTGGGATTTTTTTCCAGAACTCCGATCAGGCAGTTCAGGTTTTTGCTGTCAATGCAGTCATAAATGCTTTCCGAAAAAACAGGAAGGATGGAAAATAAGAAAAGGTAGAAAATTTTCATAGGAACTCCAGTTAGTTACGAATTTCTAAGAATTCAAATTTTCTGAAAAATTACAAGGAAAAAATTAGGTATCGGTGACTGCAGGATTACAGTCTGTGAAATCGACCAAGGTTTTACCTTTTAACATCAGGGTTATCGGATATCAAAATCAAATTTTAAAGGCTGAAGAGGACGGTCGACTAAATATCTCCAGTGCATTGCAATTTTTTCATACACTTCAAGATAAAGTCTTTTTTTATCTTCCTGGGTAAAAATAACCATTGTACTTTCTTTCAGTTTTCTGCTCTTGTAGGACTCCATCATTTCGGATGAATCTGTATCTACTGGCTTTGCACTGTCCTTCCATTTCTTGATCTCTTCTCTGAAGATAAAGTCCAAGGGCCTTGTCTCACCTTTCATTCTGTCCAGCAGATTTACGGCAGGGTTCTGTTCTTCGAGCAGATAAAAAAGAAGGATGGAATCTTCAAATATCTCCTCGTTTTCTTCCTTCCTAAAATCCATTTCGGACCACTGCAGAGGATAGTTGTCAGCCAGGAAAAGCAGGCCTTTTATATTCATGGAATGAAGACCGAAGAAAAACGGGAGCAGTTCATTTTTCTGAATCTCAGCCTTGTATTTATACTGAATACGAAGCAGGCTGCAGAGACCTCTCTGAATGACCTTATTACCTAATCTGTAAATGGCAAGAACTCTCTTCTCCCCGAACTTTGCAATTTTTGAAGGATCACTGAAAAAACTGTCCAGGTATTCATACAGTTTAGGCTCCATTTTCTCATAGGCCTGTCTTTCAGGAAGACCAAGAAGAGCACAGGATTCTTCCTGGCCAGGACCCAGATTAAGGATGTCTTCCTTTTTAGTATATGGATTTGTAAGAATCGCCCTCATCAGAATATTTCCAAGAGAAATTCTAATTCATAATTATTCATCAGGTCAAATTATTTTTTTCATCCTAAAAGATTTTTCATTGCAGATTCCAGATTGGAGAATTGAAAAAGAAACCCTGAATCCAGAAGCCGTTTCGGAAGGACTTTCTGTCCTTTTAGAACAATTTCTGCTCCGTCACCAAAGAGGATTCTTAATGCTGTCTCAGGAACAGGGAGCCAGGAAGGTCTGTGAAGGACTTTTCCTAATACTCTGCTGAATTCTGCATTAGAGGAAGGAAGGGGGGAGGTCAGATTGACGGGACCTTTTATATTTGAATTCTGAATGATGAATCTGAAAGCATTTACTGCATCTGTCACATGAATCCAGCTCATGAACTGTTTTCCGGAACCTACGGGTCCGCCTGCGAAGAGCCGGAAAGGAGTGAGCATCTGAGACAGTGCCCCTCCTTTTTCAGACAGTACAATTCCTATTCTCGCGTTGACTGTTCTGATTTTCTCTGCACCTGCATTTGCAGACTCTTCCCATTCTCTGCAGGTCAAAGAAAGAAAATCATTTCCCGAATCTGAATCCTCTGTAAATTCAGGCCCTTCCTCATACATACCGTAAAAGCCTATTGCTGAAGCGCAGATAAAGAGTTCCGGTTTTCTGTCCGCTGCAAGAATTGCGTTCGAAATTTTCTGAGTGAAATCCTTTCGTGACTCGCTGATTTTTCTCTTTTTTTCCTCTGTCCATCGTCCGCCTAGAATCGGTTCGCCTGCCAGGTTGATAATGATGTCATAATCTTCCACAGGCACCTTTTCAGGGGCTTCATAACGTACAAAATGTATTTTTTTTTCATTAAGAGTGTCTGCTGATTTTCCTCTTGAAAGCACTGTCACATCAAACTCGTCTGACAGACTCCTGCAAAGCGCATTTCCTATAAGGCCGGTTCCACCGAAAACTGCTATTTTCTTCATATTACTTTCTCTTCTTCCTTTTTGTGCTGTTCTGAAATGTTTTCTTTTTTGATTCTTCTTTCACAGGAGCAAGAAGAGGGATATTCATTACCGATGCTATTTTATTGTATATACGGTATCCTTCGGGGGACTTAAATCTGGAAGAAGTCAATACAGATGAAGCAGTATTCATTTTTACTCTGGCCTCATCCTCTTTTTTCAGGAGATTCAGTTCTTCCGCATCGTCCGCAAGGCTCTGAATTTTTGCGCACAGATCCTTGCGTCCGTATTCATTCGAAAGTTTGATTTTATGCTTGAACCGGTCGGAGTATTTTTTTCGAAGTCCCCTGTCTGAAACGGATGAAAGTTCCCTCTCCGCCTGTTCAAACTTCAGTATGGCATTTTCATATTCTTTTTTATTATAAAGCTCATTTCCTTCTGTTTCCAAAAGATCGGTCCCCCAAAGCTGCAGTGCGTCTCTACGTGAATTCAGGAGCGGAATGAACATTTTCAGACGGCCCTGCATATGAGCCGGTGCCGCTGCCTTCCATTTAAAGCCGGAGTCCACCCATTCATTCAGCTCAGCGATATCGCAGTTTTTCAGGGGTCTGCATTCATTCATCCTGATGTCCAGATATTCGATATGCTGTCTGAGAATAATTCTGTAGGATGCTTCCAGTTTTTTGCTCACACTTTCCGCATAATTTCTCATCTGAGGAAGTCTGTCATTTGGAAGTCTGCCTGCAATTTTCAGAAGAATTTCAGTATAGGCATCGATTGCAGCGTCATATTTCCCTTCATTGTAAAGTGCATCCGCTTTTTCGAGATCCGGCTCAAGCACTGAAACCAGCCTTGCGATCCTGTCGTCACTGGAGCTGTAATTCGGCACCTTAAGTCCTGAAGGATCTGACTTCATTTCCAGCTTTTTGATATTCTTCTCATCTGAAGGTTCGGCCAGGTTGATTCTTCTGATTCTGTATGAGGGGTTCAGCAGTTTTTCAGCAGCCTCATTTGCATAATGGGCATTCAAAAGTTCAAGGTCAGTGAACATTTCATTGAATTCCGAAAGGGTTCTGAGTATTCCATTCTGGATACGGACAGATTTCATTTTCAGACGGACCCTGTCCTTTTCCCTGTTCATAAAACCGAGAATCATTTCATCCGTATTTGCTGTTTCCAGAGCTTTTTTCAGACATACATCTGTCTCGCAGGGAAACTCTTCTTGATTTGTATTTTCCTGAGATGTCAGTGTCTTATTATTTTTGGAAGACTTCTCTTCAAGTCTGCCTTTCAGCGAAATGGAAAATTTTTCAGCCATCTGAGCGGAATTTTTGTCCTTCGACTGAATTCCTTTGAACAGAATTCTTCCCGATTCTGTCTGCGCAGACAGCTGAAAGCAAATAGTAACGGTTCCTAGTATAATGCCTAATCTTTTCATTGAAAACTCCTGCCGCTCATAGACAGTAAAAAAACTCAAGTCTGCGTCAAGTTTGAATTTTCTGATATGGCAGCCATGAGGGTAAATAAACAACTGGAAAGATGAGTCTTTGCTTGTATGATTGGGCGGAATTCGGCTTTCCGGGATAATTATATTATTTCCACCTATTCTGAATTTAAAGCAATTTCAGAAACCTTGATTACTCTAATCAGTTTGACTGCATCAATCACTGCCACTTACGAATTCTTGTACGGGAAGAAATAAGATTACGTTCCTGAAGGCAGCTAAAGGCGGCCTTCAGGTTTGCTGCCAAGCAGCTCTTCTTAAGCGGCTCTTCTTACGCGTGACTGATTTTTACAGACGGTTTTTCAGCAAGGTTCTGATTCTCGAATGTGCCCGTTCTTTTTCCAGTCACTCTGTCATATTCGTTATGGTATTCTTCGTGATTTGTTCCGCAGATTTTATCCCACCAGTTGAAGTAGAGAGAATAGTTGCAGTTGAATTTCTGATGATGCATATTATGATGAGTGGACGTATTGTTCCAGCCGGTCCAAGGGTTTCTGGTAAATCCTTTGGCCCAGAATTCATATCCCAGATGGCCGAGCACATTCATGACTGTCATCGCGATCAGGAAGACAAGCATCACTCCAGGGTGTGTAGGAACTGCAATCACAAAAGCAGGAATGAATGCAGTTTCCAGAACAGCTTCATACGGATGGAATGAAAAGGATGCCCAAGGAGAAGGGTTTGTGGAATAATGATGCACATGATGCACTCTTTTAAATAGAAGCTTATGGTGCATCAGTCTGTGTGCCCAGTAAAAGTATGTATCATGTACAAGCACGAGCAGTACGAAGCTGAAGACTGCATAAGCCCAGCCATAGTCTGAAATATTCGAATAGATTTTCGTATACCCGGCCTTACGCATTGTAAAAACACCGACTCCTACCGCAGCAAAAATCACGAATGTGGAAAGAGAATACTTGATTTCAGTAATGATTTTTTCCTTATCCGGAAATTTTTCCTGAATGCGGAAACTCTGAAACCTATCCTTCAGAAGCTTCCAGAAGATATAATATGCAAGTCCCGCAATAATAATATATCTGATTGTAAGAAATGCGATATTTACGGAAAAAACCTTTAAGAGTGTTTCCGGGCTGAGTTCGAGTTGAGACAGATTCATATTTCCTCCCTTTTTGTAACTGCGAGCCTAGCGGCAGCAGTTACAATCATCATTTAATTCAATAATTTGCTTTTAAAAAAAGCAAGAAAAAGGTTGGTCCCTATCGGGAAGATTTAGGGGTTTGCAACCCCCGCAAGCTGTGAAGCTGCTAAGACCCCGCCTTAAGGCTTCTACTTTAAATACTCTTGCATTATATTTGTACTGAACAGTTACCCTTTTCTGATAACCATCATACACTGGTTTAGAAAGGATGTCGTCCGAATTTATAAATCCTGACCGAAAAAATTGTCCGAACTGATAAATTCAGTCTTTTCCTCTGACCTTGTTCAGCATACAGTTGGAAAACCATTCACATTTGAGGCAGTAGCTGTCCTGCACATTGAATGTTCCCGGAGGACAGATATTTGCATTCTGCACCTGTTTTGGCATCAGGTAAGCTTCCATTTCTTCTGCTGTCTGCATCCTGTTCAGATCTGTGATGATTTTCAGATTGACTGAATCGTCATTTGTCATCTGTGTTTTTTCCGTACCTGTGCTGTCCGAAATCAGTCTGTCTATGATTGTTCCGCGCACATGAATATTTGCATAGAACAGATGACAGAATACAATTCCTCCCAGAAGTCCTCCGATATGCCCTGTATTGCTGAGAGGGATATGAAAGAATCTTTCCAGCACAACACCGAGAAGTATGGAGACAGCAGCAATGTATTTTGATTTGACTGGGATGATGAAGAGAAGGAGCATTTCTGCTTCCGGATAGACAAGTCCCCAGAGATAAAGAAGTCCGAAGATTCCTCCGCTCGCGCCGATCGTCATTGAAAAAACAGAAACAGCTGCAGTATCCGAGAAAAACCTTGCAATGACAGTGTCAAAAAGTATGACTGCAATTCCTCCGGTCAGAATGGACACAAAATACAATGACATAAATTTCCATGTACCGATTTCTCTTGTGAGGAATTTCCCGAATACATACAGCGCAAACATATTCAGCATAATATGTGAAAATGATCCATGCA
The DNA here is from genome assembly GCA_035345895.1 of Leptospiraceae bacterium. Taxonomy (GTDB): domain Bacteria; phylum Spirochaetota; class Leptospiria; order Leptospirales; family Leptospiraceae; genus DAORDI01. The sequence goes on along the minus strand of DAORDI010000112.1, from coordinate 7,618 downwards.
GAAATCCGTATGTGAATATCTGCCAGTAGAATCCGGAAAGAAATCTTCTCGTGTTCAGACCGAATACATTTTCAATAAAATAATTTCCCTGTTCCATATAAAACAGCTGAATCAGAAAAATAATACAGTTCAGTATGATCGTAATACTGACCGGATGCAGAAAAGGGAGGCCAAAAAATCTCCAGGATGCGAAGCTTCTTTTCATCAGAGATCCAGGTTCATCACTTTAGTGGCGTTTTCTTCAATGAACTTCCTTCTTGGAGCAACCTCGTCTCCCATCAGAATATTGAAAGTATCCTCAGCCTCCACCAGATCGTCCAGACGCACCTGCAGAATCACTCTGAACTTAGGGTCCATCGTGGTATCCCATAGCTGCTCAGGATTCATCTCTCCGAGACCCTTGTATCTCTGAATGACAACTTTTGCATCAGGTCCGAACCGTCTGACTACCTGCTCTTTTTCCTTGTCTGAATATGCATAGACAGCTTCCTTTCCGCTTCTCAGAAGATAGAGAGGGGGCTGCGCAATGTACAAAAATCCCTTTTCGATCACCTTCCTCATGTACCTGTAAAAGAAGGTCAGAAGAAGAGTCCGGATATGAGAACCGTCAATGTCCGCATCCGTCATAATGATGATTTTATGATAACGTATTTTTTCTACATTAAACTCATCCTCACCGATTCCTGTTCCCATTGCAGAGATCAGTGTACGGATCTCATCATTGGAAAGGATCTTGTCGAGCCTTGCTTTTTCGACATTCAGAATCTTTCCTTTCAGAGGAAGAATTGCCTGAGTGTTTCTGTCTCTTCCCTGCTTGGCTGAACCGCCCGCAGAATCTCCCTCCACTAAAAACAGTTCCGATTTCTCCGGTGTCTTTTCGGAACAGTCAGCCAGTTTTCCAGGAAGACCTCCTCCTTCCAGAACAGTCTTTCTTCTAGTGAGGTCCCTTGCTTTTCTTGCCGCCTCTCTTGCCTTTGCAGCAAGAATGCATTTCTCGAGAATCTTTTTGACTACGGAAGGATTTTCTTCGAAATAATTCACCAGTCCTTCTGAAACCATTGTCTGCATCTGTCCCTTGACTTCCGCATTGACCAGTTTTTCCTTTGTCTGCGAATTGAACTGAGGCTGAGGAATCTTGATGGAAATCACTGACGTCAGTCCTTCCTTGACGTCATCTCCGGAAAGTCCGAGCGGCTGCTTCTTGGAAAGATTGACGTCTTTTTTGAGATAGTCGTTCAGTGTTCTGGTCAGTGCTGTCCGGAAACCCTCAAGATGCGTACCTCCCAGACTGTTGTTGATCGCATTTGTAAAACAGAATATGTTTTCAGAATATGTGTCTGCATACTGCAGGGCAATTTCTGCGACCATTCCTTCCTTCTGTCTTTCAAAATGAATGACTTTGTCATGGATAGGATGTTTGTTCTGATTCAGAAGATCCACAAAGGAAACGATTCCTCCCTCGTAGCAGAATTCGTCTGAATGGACTTCCTCTTTTCTATGGTCCTCTATCCGTAAGTTCAGACCCTTGTTCAGGAAAGCCATTTCTCTGAATCGGGAAGACAGAAGATCATACTGAAATTCTGTCGTGGTGAATATGCTGGAATCCGGACGGAAACGGACTGTGGTGCCTGACATGGATGCAGGCCCTACAACTTCGACCGGTTTATCCGGGACACCTGTAAAGTATTTCTGGTAGTACTTGTTTCCTCTCTGGTGGACTTCCACTTCCAGCCACTCAGAAAGTGCGTTGACCACGCTTACACCCACCCCGTGCAGACCGCCGGACACCTTATAGGCATCGTTTTCAAATTTACCGCCTGCGTGGAGAATTGTGAGAACGACTTCTATTGTGGAGACTTTTTTCTCCGGATGAATATCGACTGGAATTCCTCGGCCGTTGTCTGAAACCTCTATAATATTTCCGGGAAGGATTTTGACGAGAATATGAGTACAATGTCCGGCCATTGCCTCATCCACTGAGTTGTCCACAACTTCATAGACCATCTTATGCAGACCGGACTCATCCTGGGTTCCAATGTACATTCCCGGGCGTTTTCTGACCGCCTCAAGACCTTCCAGAATTTTAATTTTCTCTGCACCGTATGTTTCCTGACTCATAGGATGAGTCTTTAAAACAGGCCTATTAACTCAATTAACTTTTTCCGAAACTCATCGTCTTTCTCGTTTTCCGCAATCTTCAGAAGCTCGTCCTTTCCTGTAAAATTCGGCTTCTTTTTTTCAGGAATTTTTCTGCCGGACATAGGATTTCCCAGACGAAAACTCCAGTGTTCAATCACCGGTTCCGGAAAAAGGGAATTTGCATTCCGAAAAAATATCGCCTTCAGGAACTCCAGCTCCATTCGGTAGGAATCGTGGGCGATGACAATTTTCAGACGTCCTTGGTTGAAATCGACAGGCCAGGAATTGTAAAGAAAAGTCTTTCCGACAAGTTTCTCCCAGTTTTTTTCCAGAGTCTTCAGCACATGCAGCTCCATCATCCTCTGAGAAAAAACATCATTTCCGAATACGGTCTTAAGATCGTCCATAGTAGGACGCTTGAAGTTTTTCTTTCTTTCAAAAATAATGATTTGTCCTCCTCTGCATTGTCCGGATTCAGAAACTCAAAGTCATTCGATTCCAAACCGGGTCAGCTGAATATTTGCTTCCCTGCAGTTCGTTGAACGGAAAAACCATCGATGTCCGTTCATTTCTGTTTTAATCATCCGCGTTCCGTAAAATTTCAAATTCCGAAAGGGCAGACTGCAGTCAGTCAATTCTGTTCAGAAATCCGTCTCTGTCCACTTTATATTTTCCATTGTACAAGTCATCCCGGTAAGCAGAAAGCCATTCTGCAAATGAGCCGAAGCGGGACGCCTCTGGTCCTGTTTCTCTTTCCCAGAAAAGAATCTGACCCATCTTCCCCTTTTGCCCCGGTTCCATATCTATGCAGATGCAGTTTCCTCCTCCGTCTTCGAGCACAGGAATCCAGTTTCTGCTCCAGGGAACATTCTGAATAATGTCGATATCACAGTCCATGATATATAATTTATCTACAGGATATTTATTTTTATTCTTTTCAAAAGACTCAGTTCTTGACTTCCATACTCTTGCTGCCGAATTTATTTTCAGATAGGCATAGTCCGTCAGAGAAACGTCTCCGTTGTGGATCAGAACGGATTCTCTGTAATCTTCCGGAAGACGGAATCCAAGCTGTTTTTCAAACTCAAGTATATCCGGTTCAGATGCGCCATCCTCGAGCGAGGAATACAGGTATTCTGAATTTTTTTCCAAAAAATGTTCTATGTCTTTCCAGATTTCGCGGACAGTCATAATGCAAGGATTAGGGATTTGAGCTCTGTGTCAAGTGAGGGATTTTTCAAATTTGCGAACCCTCACGCTTAGGCTGCCTTAGGCTGCAGCAGGCGTATGATGAGTTTACTGATTCAGAATCTGCAGAAGTCTGTTCATATTTTCCTGCATCTGATGTTTCATATTGTTTCTGACGACTGGTTCCGCCAGTTTCAAAAGACCTTTCAGCTCCATCCTGTCTGAAATACGGATATAGGTTCCGTCTGCCTGTTCAGTAAACTCATAAAAATCCTTAAAGTAAACAGCGGAACTTTCGCAGGAAGCCGAAAAAAATCTGTCCTTCTCAAAACTCTCCACTTTGTACAGATTCTTCAGTTGAAATAGCTCAAACCCTACACTGATTTCAAATACAGGCAGTCCCGTGTCAGAATCACTGATCCTCCTGGAATGTTTTACGCTCGAATTGTATTCGGTCATTGACTCCAGATTCCAGATATACGAAAATACAGCAGACAAAGGCTTTCTTGCCAGTCCTTCTACAGAGGTTTCAATCATAATATTTCCCTTTAAAATGAGAATCGTTTTAAATCGAGAAGAATTCGGTGTTTTTATCAGAATATTCAATTTTACTAAAGAATTGACAGATCTGTCTATGGATGAAACATAAGCGCCTGAGAGATGATATGCCGGAACCGCTGAAAAATATGTTTGATGAAAAGTTCGTTTCCGGACTGGCTGAAGATATTCGGAAAGTTTACCGGGAATTTGATTCTGCGAATTTCATCAGAGATGTGTTTGATGGGAAATGGCAGGAAAAAGAACTGAAGGAAAGAATGAGGCATATCTCAGATTGTATGAGAAAATATCTGCCTGAATCTTATGAAGAAGCTGTTTCCATCCTGATGAAGACGGCTTCCGAGCACAGGGCAGAAAGAAAACTCAATGATGAGATCAGTTTCTGTGATATGGTCTTTCCTGACTTTACGGAAAAATACGGAATTGATCATTATGATATATCTGTAAAGTCAATGGAAGAATTCACCAAAGTTTCCAGTTCCGAATTTGCAGTACGAATTTTTATCATAAAGTATCCCAAAAAAATGATGAAGCAGATGATGAAATGGGCAAGACATAAAGATCCGTCAGTCAGGAGACTGGCGAGCGAGGGATCCAGACCGAGACTTCCCTGGGCTGCTGCTCTTCCTGAGTTTAAAAAAGATCCTTCTCCGATCCTCCCCATACTGGAAATACTGAAAAATGATCCGGAGCTTTTTGTCAGAAGAAGCGCTGCAAACAGCCTGAACGATATTTCCAAGGACAATCCGGAAATCATTTTGAGTATCGCAGAACAATGGATCGGAAAATCGGAAAACACTGACTGGATACTTAAGCATGGACTCAGAGGTCTTCTGAAAAAAGGAAATTCAAGGGCATTGAAACTCTTCGGATTTGACAGTAAGAAAACTGATATTCAAATATCTGATATTCAAATGAAAAGAGAACTCCGGATCGGAGAAGATCTGCCGTTTTCATTTCAGCTTAGGACAGGAAAAACGGATCAAAAACTCAGACTGGAATATGAAATTGAGTATGTAAAAGCAAAAAAGGGACCGTCCCGAAAAGTATTCCAGATTGTGGAAAAGAAATTCCCTGCTAAAGCAGAGATTGAAATCAGGGGAAAACAGTCCTTCAGAAATATGACTACAAGAGTGCATTATCCCGGCAGACATACCCTGCGCATCCTTGTAAACGGGCATCGGTTTGCTGAGGAGTCATTCAATCTGAAAGCTGCCGACAAAAAGCCGGATTCAGGGAGCTGACATAAAAAAAATGTTTCGGTATACAGCACCTTCGACAGGCTCAGGGTTAGGACTTGTCGTCCGGCCAAGCACACATTATTCAGGATAAGGTAAATATATGATATGTATAAAATGCAATACATTCCATCGCGGATTTGCAGGAAGACTCTGTCCTGTATGTTCTGAACCTCTTCAGTTTGAAACAGAGAAAAACAGAAACAGACTGATCCTGGGCAAATTCAGGGAATATGCGGAACTCTGGCAGAAAAAAGGCCTGATTTCAAAATCATCCGCTTCTGAAATCAATTTTGCCGTGAATAAGGAACTGGAGGTCCCTTCCATAGAGAAAAGCATTCCAGAATCCTCCGGACTGACTGAGCTTTTTTTCGGATGGCTTCGAAATCTGCTCACTGCATTTTTCAGCGGATTTGCAGGAATTATTGAACCTGAAGAAAAGTCCTATTCAAAATATATACATACCTCTGACAGAAAAAGAAAACGTGCAGATTCCGGATTTGATTCGGTTACTGAATCGGCTTTCGGTGAAGAGGGAGAAAAATTTTCCGGCATAGATGCAGTATCTGACCTGGACAGAAAAAGAAAGTCGGGCGGGTCAGACGTCGGTGAAACTGTAATCTGGTCGGGACTCAAGCCGCTTTTCAACGAATATATCTGGTGGTTTATCGGAACAGTTCTTGTTCTGGCAGGTTCAGTAATGGGGATTCGAGAAGCATGGATGTCTCTTTCCGGAATGTACAGGCATTTTACTGTAGCTGGCGGAGTCCTGCTGTATCAGACTCTTTTCTGCGGACTGGGGATTTTTCTAGGATCAAAATCGAAAGCCACAGGAAAGATTCTTTCAGGAATTTCTCTTCTTCTTTTCCCTGTTCTTTTCTCAGCCGCTTCAGATATTGTATCATTAAATTTTATCATCGGGGCAGGTGCTGTCACTGTATTTTCTGCCGTTGCGGTTTTTCTGCTGAATCTTATTTCATCTCAATTCGAAACTGAACTGAAAAAACTCATTCTTCCTGTTCTGCCATCAGGGATCATACTGGCATTCCTTCCCTCTCTGGGACAGGGATACGGAGCAGCAGGATTATTCTTTGCTTCACTGATTCCTGTATTTTTTCTCTCGGCCGATCTGGAAAAATCCGAGGGAAAAGAAGGAAAATTTTTTCTTCTCCTCGGACTTTACGGAACATTCAGCGTATTTACAGTATATACTGCAGGTCCTTCAAATGGACAGACTGCTGTCTTTCCAATGCAGAAAGGATTCATTCTTCTCTGGATTCTTGTATTCTGCGAAATCATTGCTTTCCGATTCGGGAATATCGGGAAAAAATCAGATGGAATGAATCTGTTCTTCATTTTTGAAATTCTGATGCTTTCAGCTGTTCTTGTAGTTGCATCTATGTCTTCATTTGAAATTCTGAAAACTTCTGTTTTCAGATCAAATATCCCGAATGAACGGTTTATTCTGTTGGCGCTCCCCGCCGTATCTGCAATGATATTTCTGCATTCAGTCAGAAGACATATTTCCTCACTGCACATATTTATGATTCTTTCCGTAAGCACCTGTTTTATTCTGGGAAATGAACTGCTTACTGCCTTGTCCGGCAACGTAAGATTTCAGAGCAGGGACTGGATATTTGCTTTTTCTGTGATCGTACCAGTTTCAGGGCTTTTTCTTGCCGAAAGATTCGAAGAAAAAATAGAAAGGAAACTTCAGGCCTGGGGAATGATTTCAGGATCAGTGATCGCCCTTTACCTTACTGTATGGACAAATCAAATGACATCGGTCTGGACGATCCTCCCTGCTGGCATCTTCGGTTTTTATTTTCTGGCGGGAGCACATTTTACGGGAGGGTTCAAGAGAAGGGCAAGCCACCTGGCTGCAGCCCTCGGGACAGTCTGCTTTGTTTCTTTCATTATATCATATTTAAATCTGAACAATTTTCAGTCTCATCTCGGAATTATATTCGGCGTGACAAGCATACTTTACAGTCTTTCCGGATTTTACTTTGATTCCAGATCAGAGGACAAAGAGGATCTTTCTCTTTTCAGGCCGCTGGATGACAATTCCCTGATTACAGCCTTCCTCTCTGCTGTCTTTCTAAGCAATGTCACCGGCAGTACAGGAGTTCTGGAAAACTCACTTGTTCTCTTCACCGGACTGAATCTGATCTTCAGATCGTTCAGAGACAAATCTGTCCTCATCAGTTTCCTCGGAGTTTTCATACTTTCTCTTTCAGTAATGAGACATCTGTTCAGTTATTTCACTCAACAGAATACTGCAGATACCGCACTGATTGCTGCATTGACAGCACTTCTTCTGCAGACAGGTGCAGTCATTTTTCCGAATGCAGGAAAACCGACTCCGAAGGCAAGAAAAATGCTTACAGCAGTCCGTCTTCCCTTCCCTGCAGACGGACTGTCTCTTCTGCACTTTGGACTATCATTTACATCCTTTCTATACATCATTTTCAGCGTGTTCCAGACTGTCATCT
>DAORDI010000111.1:0-15880 GCA_035345895.1 Leptospiraceae bacterium | reverse complement strand
CAAAATTAAAGATTTCCACAAGACTGGGCAAATGAAAATCTCACTTTTCATTCTTCTTTTTTCTCAAATTTCAAACTGCATTGTCTTTTATGAAAAAAAGGAAAAAATTGAACTCAGGCAGGGAATTGTCGGAACTGAAGAACCGATGGACATCACTTACAGAATTATTCCCAAAAATGATTATCAGAAAGGAACTGATGCTTCAGTTTCCTCTTCTGCAATTTATTATCATCTCACGAAGAATAAAATATTTCCTAATGCCAAAATATATCAGCACAGCGAATATATGACAGTAAAGGAAAAAAACAGATTCCGTATAGACCTTATTTTTATGACGGAGAAATATCCGAAATCTGAATTGAAAAAGGGGATGAAGGGACTCTGGGGACTTCTTTCCCTGCTTACGATTGCGGCAGTACCTTATGTCATTTATGAAGAAGCACACTTTACTTCCGAATTTTATGATTCTTCACAGAAATATTCTGGAATAGATTACAGCAATGCACAGACTGTTGTTTTTCAGACACTCCTGATCTTTAATTTTTCAGAAAAAACGAGTCTGAATTTTCCGGAAGAATTTTTAAAATCCGTAAGCGTCAGGTTTCAGGAATGGAGATCACAGAAAAAATGAAAATATGTATATATATTATTTTATTTTTATTTCAGTGCAGAGCAGTCAGAATAAAAGACGAGTCTGAATTCACTGTTCAAAAAGGGGAAATGACAAGCAAGCCTGTTCTTTTTGAATATGCAATAAAAAGATACCCTCCGTTCTCGAATGAATCAAAGGACATAGACGATATTCCCGGCAATTCTGCCAAGACAGTCGGCAATGTATTTCGAAATATTCTGGAGGAAAAACTTTTAGAATACAGAAACTTTAAGGAATATGCAATCGTCAAAGAGCGAAATTCTGCAATGTACAAAGGACTCTATGATTACAAAGTAAAAATAAACATTTCCTTCAGTCAGGGATTTTCTTTCTATTATATCCCCGCTCTGCTCTCCCTGTCAATGATTCCTGCAAAAGCATTCTATTCCGATTATGAAGCAGAGATAAAAATATTCGGCAGAGACGACTCCCTATTGAAGAAATACAGATTCGAAGAAGAAGTCTCTTATTGGTATGCAATATACTATTTCGGACTGGCAGGCGATCATTTAAATTCAGTCAATGCATTTCAGTACATCATTGATAAAATTCTTTTCAAAATTCAGGAAGACAGAATCATCCGATAAACAATATATCCGGATACGGATCATTTTTGATTCCGCTGATGTACCGGCAGGGAAACAGTCTGCAGAAACTGCCGCTTTCAATTCTTAAGACGGAGAAGGTTTTCGCTTGACAAAACCGATTTTTTCCGCAACTTTAAACAGGAGGCTGCAATGAAAGAACTGATTTCACATATTCCGGCTCCGATCTGCATCTATGACGCAGAGACTCTTCAGATCAGTTCTGTAAATGAAGCATTTACGGAACTGTACGGGTATTCGGAAGAAGATGCAGTATCAATGTCTGTTTATGATCTGCTTCCGCCGTCGGAAAGAGAAACACTGAGAAATCAGTTTTCGGAAACTGACAAAGACCGTCTGATCAGCGGAGAATGGCATCATATCCGAAAGGACGGATCACAGATAACTGTTCTGATTCATTCCCGAAGCATCCTGTATGAAGGGAAAAAACACATTACAGCAGTCATCACCGATGTGACGGAAATAAAAAAAACACAGAGAGAACTTGTCTCCGAGAAGAACAGGCTGCGCACCCTGATTCAGTCTATTCCGGATCCGGTCTGGGTCAAGGATACAGAAGGAGTATACCTGATCTGCAATTCAATGGTGGAGCGACTTTTCGGAGTACAAGAATCGGAAATAATAGGAAAAACTGACTATAATTTAACTGATAAAAAGACTGCCGATACATTCAGGGAAAATGACAGACAGGCTATGGAAACAAAGACTGCCTCTGTAAATGAAGAATGGATCAGATCAGCAGATACCGGCACACTGAGTCTTTTTGAAACCGTAAAAACACCTATGTACGATGATTCAGGAAATCTTTTAGGCATTATGGGAATTGCCAGAGACATCACTGAACGGCGCAAGAATCAGCATGATCTTCGGGAAAGAGCCAAGGAAAATGTATGTCTATATAATATATTTTCACTAACTGAAAATTCCAATTCTCCGGTTTCGGAAGTTCTTCAAAAAGCCGCAGAAAAAGCAGGGGAAGGATGGCAGTTCCCCGAACTTGCTGAAACCGGCATAGAATACAAGGAAAGGCGGTACAGCAGTCCAGGCTTCATTGAAACGGAATGGATGCAGAAAACAGAAGCTGAGATTCACGGCGGCGAAAAACTCAGGATACAGGTGGCTTACAGAGAGCTGCCTCCCCTTACTGAGGGAAATCCTCTTTTTTTGAAAGAGGAGCAGGCACTTCTGGATGCTGCTGGAAGGAGAATTGCAGATTTCATCAGCCGGAAAATTTCTGTCAAGATACTGCGGGAGAATGAGACTCTTGTCACCACAATGTTTGCTCAGACCACAGATTCCATAGTGCTTGTAGATGCAGAAACAGGAAAGTTCGTAGATTTCAATGATTCAGCACATAATGATCTTGGATATACAAGAGATGAATTTGCATTACTTTCTGTACAGGACATACAGGCAGAACATTCCGAAGAACAGATCAGGGAGAACACAGAGAGGACGGCAAAAGGAAATTCTACCGACTTTGAAACCAGACACAGACATAAGGACGGAAGTGTAAGAGATGTATCCATAAGACTCAGACCGATTATGATCGGAGGACGTCAGATTATTTCGGCGGTATGGAGAGACATTACAGAGCAGAAAATAAAAGAACAGGAGATAGAAGCATATAAGCTTCATCTTGAGGAACTCGTAACTTCCAGAACAAAGGAACTTGAGTCCATCAATGCGGAACAGAATGCCGTTTTTGAATCCGCCACAATAGGAATCGCACTGATAAGGGAAAGAATTGTGGTCAGATGCAACAGAAAGCTCGAAGAAATATTGGGTTATGAGACAGGTGAACTTGCAGGAAAGTCGACCCGTCACTGGTATAAAAGTGAAGAAGAGTTTCAAAAAATCGGAAGGGAAGTTTTTCGGAATCTTGAAGAACATGGTCTTTACTATCGGAAGGAAATACAGTTCTGCAGGAAAAACGGAGATACGGTCTGGGTAAGAACAAAGATCAAAAGACTGAATGGAAATGAACCGATGAGCGGTGTGGTGGCAGTATTTGAGGACATTACGGACGAAAGGGAATCGGAAGAAATACTGAAGTCAGCAAAAGAAGCTGCAGAGAAAGCCACTCAGGCAAAATCATTCTTTCTGGCGAATATGAGTCATGAGATCAGAACTCCTATGAATGCAGTCATAGGGATGACTCACCTGCTGAACAAGACAGAGCTGACTGAAAAACAGAGAGACTATCTGAACAAAATACAAAAGTCGGGAAAACATCTTCTGAATCTGATCAATGATATTCTTGATTTTTCAAAGATTGAAGCAGGAAAACTTTCAGTGGAAAGAGAACAGTTCAATCTGGAGGAACTGTTTCAGAATGTATCCAGTTTTATAAATGAAAAAGCAGACGGGAAAGGTCTTGAGCTTATCTTCGACATAGATCCGAAAATTCCGACGCATCTGATAGGAGATCAGTTCAGAATAGGCCAGATCCTTCTCAACTACAGTTCCAACGCAGTCAAGTTCACTGAGAAAGGTGAAATTTCCATCATCGTAAAAATCAGGGAAAAAACTGCAGATGGGCTTGTGCTCTATTTTGCAGTCAGAGATACGGGGATTGGACTCACGAAAGATCAGCAGCAGCTGATGTTTCAGAGTTTTCAGCAGGCAGATATGTCCACAACCAGAAAATACGGCGGAACAGGTCTTGGACTGATAATATCCAAGAGACTCGCCGAACTTATGGGCGGGGATGTCGGAATGGAAAGTGAGCATGGAAAAGGAAGCACATTCTGGTTTACAGTAAAGGTCGGGATAGCCAGAGATGAGAATGCAAGCCTGACTCCTGATGATGATCTGAAGGGACTCAGAGTACTTGTGGCAGACGACAGTCGCTTGGCAAGGGATCTGCTTTCCAGGATGCTTTCAGGAATGACATTCTCAGTCAAGACCGTCCCTTCAGGGGAATCTGCACTTGAAGAGCTGAAGACTGCAGAACTGGAAGGAACACCGTACAAGATTTTTTTCCTCGACTGGCTTATGCCCGCAATGAACGGTACAGAAACACTTCAGAAAATGGAAAATCTGAAATTGAAGAACAGGCCATATATTATAATGATTACTGCATTTGGACATGAGGAAATTTCAGACAGACTGAAAAATATAAAAGTGGATGAAATCATTACAAAGCCGGTGACTGCATCGCTTCTTTTTCAGGCATCAGTCCGTGTGCTGAGAGGAGAACAGCAGTCAAATATCCGCGAAAAAAAAGCAGAGTCTGCACTTGAAGACAGGCTTTCACAGATAAACAGTGCATATATTCTGATTGTAGAAGACAACGAAGTAAATCAGGATGTCGCAGTAGAACTTCTTACTGAGGCCGGGATGAGAGTGGATACTGCTGAAAACGGTCTTGCCGCACTGGAGAAAATAAAGGAAAGGAAATATGATCTGGTGCTGATGGATATGCAGATGCCTGTCATGGACGGCATAACTGCAATTCGGGAAATCAGGAGGAACCAGGACTGCCTGCATCTGCCTGTTGTTGCCATGACAGCAAATGCAATGGATCAGGACAGGGCTGCCTGCATAGATGCAGGAATGAACGATTTCCTCTCAAAACCGATAGATCCCTCCCTGCTCTGGAAGATTCTTCTGAAATGGATCAAACCGAGGAACCAGACAGATGGATCATTAAAAAATAATGAAAAAGACAAGGACACCGAAGAGGCCCTTCCGGAAAGCATCAGCGGACTCGATATGGAAGACGGACTCCGCAGGATGCTCGGAAAAAAGAATCTCTACCTGTCTCTGCTCCGGAAATTTCTAGCAGCGCGCAAAGAATCTGCTCAGGAAATCAGGGAGGCACTGGATGCAGGAGATTTTTTTCTGGCAGAAAGGCTGGCTCACACAATGAAAGGTGTCAGCGGCAGCATCGGTGCTCCTGAGCTTTACAGAATTTCTTCCGATCTGGAAAAGGCTTTTAAAAACAGAAGAGCTTCCGGCGAAACAGCGGAACTGCTCAGTTTATTTGAGAAAAAACTTGGCATAATTATAAAAGATCTGGAAACCAAACTTCCGGAAGAAAAAACACCGCTGTCTTCATCGGCAGTAAACCGTAAGAAACTGGCAGAGACCTGTCTTCAGCTGAGCAGACTCCTGAAAGAGGACGATGCACTGGCACTGGATCTGATAACAGAAAGAAGAGATATGATCGCAGCAGCCTTTCCTTCAGAATTTTCCGGAATCATAAATGACATAAAAAAATTTGACTTTGAAAAAGCATTGCTCAAGTTAGAGTCAGCGATGAATAAATCCGGAATCTCAATTTTCTCTGCAGGCTGATATGATCAGTAAAAAACCGGAGGAAAATTTATCTCTTGAACGGCAGATGAACGAATTAAAATTGAATTATCATCAGGAAGGAAGAAGGTAATAGATTATGTACAGTCTGCTTCAGAATGACAAGCCTACTGTCCTGGCCGTAGATGACATCCCTGACAATTTATCGATTGTCCTGAACATACTCAAGGAAGACTTCAGAGTAAAAGCAGCAAATAATGGAGAAAAAGCACTTCGTATTGCACGCTCAGAATCTCCTCCTGATCTCATTCTTCTTGACATTATGATGCCTGGAATGGACGGGTTTGAGGTATGCAGACTCCTGAAGGCCGATTCGGCAACTCAGGAGATTCCTGTCATATTTCTGACTGCCAGAACTGAAACTGAGGATGAAAAATTCGGACTGGATCTCGGTGCAGCAGATTTCATCTCCAAGCCGATCAATCCTGCAATTCTTCTTGCCAGGGTAAAAACTCAGATCAGACTGAAGGCTGCGTCTGAGTTTTTAAAAGACGAGAATGAATTTCTGGAACAGGAAATCAGGAAAAGGACTAAAAGGATTATATCCACTCAGGATGTAGTCATTCTTGCGCTGGCATCTCTTGCCGAAACCAGAGACAGTGATACAGGAAACCATATCAGAAGAACACAGTGGTATGTAAAATATCTGGCATCCGGTCTGAAAAAATATTCCAAATATGAATCCTTTCTGACCAGTTCAAATATTGAGCTTCTTTTTAAATCCGCACCTCTCCACGATATTGGCAAGGCAGGAATTCCGGACAGCATACTGCTAAAGCCCGGAAAATTTGAAACTGAAGAATTTGAAATAATGAAAACTCATCCTGTTCTGGGTAAAAATGCAATAGAAAAGGCGGAAAAAACACTTGGAGCCTTTCTGGAATTTCCTCAGATTGCAAAAGACATAGTATTATATCATCATGAAAAATGGGATGGGACAGGATATCCCGAGGGACTTTCAGGAGAAAACATTCCAGTATCTGCAAGACTGATGGCAGTCGCAGATGTATACGATGCCCTTATCTGCAGAAGGATATACAAAGAACCTCTGCCTCATGAAAAAGCAATGGAAATCATCATATCAGGGCGGGGAAAACATTTTGATCCGGATATAGTGGAAGTATTCACTGAAATACATAAAGATTTTTACAGTATTTCCGAAGATTATTCCGATGAAAATCTTAATGGACTTTCATTTTGAAAAATCTTTCTGAGTGCAGAATTCTGATTGTTGACGATTCGGAGGAAAATCTTTCCATTCTTGTAGGCGGCCTGAAATCAGACTATCGACTGAGTGCAGTGAAAAGCGGAGAGAACGCCTTGAAAACTGCTGCACGCAATCCTCCTGATCTTGTGCTTTTGGACATCATTATGCCTGGAATGGACGGATATGAAGTCTGCAGACGTCTGAGAAAAATGCCTGAAACAGCAGAAGTTCCGATTATGTTTCTTTCTTCGCTCGAGGATCTTCAGAACAAGGTCATCGGTTTTGAAGCAGGGGCAAACGATTATCTTACTAAACCCTTCGAAATGCTGGAAGTGAGAGCAAGGGTTCATTCTCTTCTGAAAGTCAAAGCGTACAACGATGCTGTCAAGGAACATATAGCAGCTGAACTTAAGACGGCACATGAAATTCAGATGGGAATGCTTCCTCATAACTTTTCAGAGCTCGAAAAAGCATTCAATTTGGAAATTTCTGCAGTTCTTCTTCCTGCTTATGAAGTCGGCGGGGATCTGTACGGTGTACATGCCTCTGACAGAAACAGACTGACCGTATTTCTGGGAGATGTATCGGGCAAGGGAATTCCTGCATCTCTTTTTATGGTCAGGGCGATCAGCATCGCAAGACTTCTGTCGAGAGAAAGCAATGAACCGAATCAGATCCTCTCCAAACTCAATGATGAACTCTGTGCAGACAACCCTTACAGTATGTTTGTCACATTCCTATGTGCTGACTATAATCCGAATACAGGAATTCTGACAGTTGCAAATGCAGGTCAGTGCAGACCTGTTCTGCTCCGAAAAGGAAAACCGCCTGTCTGGGCAGTTTCTGGACTTGGCACTGCACTTGGACTTGAACCCGGACTGAAATTCGAACAGACAAAAATCAGCGTGCAGTCAGGAGATGCAATGCTTTTCTATACTGACGGAGTCAGCGAGGCCCTGAATTCCAATGACGATGTTTACGGAAGCGAACAGATCATAACAGATGCAGACAAATTCAAAAATGAATCCGCATCCGCAATAACAGCAGGACTGCTTCAGAGAGTGCACAGTTTTGCCGGGAAAGTTCCTCAGTCGGACGATATCGCAATTCTGACACTCAGGTTTAAGAATACTTATGATAATTGAGCTGAATGCAGTTCCGGAAGACATTATGAAAGCGGTTGAAATCCTGAATCAGTACTGTCTGGAGAAAAAAATCCCGGAAAAAATCATTTTCTCTCTGAAACTTGTTCTGGAAGAATGCGGGAGCAATATCATCAATCATTCTCTGAAAAATGAAAGGGATAAAAAAATTTCAGTTTTCATGAAAAAAACTGACAATTTAATGATTATCGAACTTCGCGATCATGGAGTAGAATTTGATCCGACGAAGACGAATTTCCTGGAAAATGGAAACGCCTCTGCCTCTGAGGGAGGAACTGTCGGCGGATGGGGCCTGAAGCTGGTCAGACAGAACATTGATGAGATGCACTATATTCGCTCAGAGAATACAAATATACTTACTTTGAAAAAGTATCTGCCTTTATGTTATGCGGAAAGATCCCCCGACTTTTGATGAGCAATGCCCTGAGCCGCCGAAGGGTCATATCGAAGCATACAATTTTCACCGCCGTCAACGCGAGCAGCGACAGCGGTGTGTCGAGCCTGTCGAGACATACAAACCCAATATTTTCAGGGTTCTTCGTATGGACTCGACTCAATTCACCGCAGGTCGAGATAGGCAGTGAAACTCACAGTTCGGTAAACTCACCGCACCGCTCGGCAACCGTCTTTCCAATGAATGAACCTTGACTTGACTGCATAGACAGAATCGTTCTGCCGCAGGTCTGTGCCACTGCAAAAGAGACATTCCCATACATCCAACAGCTTTACTTTTCGAATGCAGCAGAGAGAAACCCGCATATTTAGGCCGACATTAAGCTCTGAGAGTCTTATGCAGCCTGACAGAGCAGCAGTAAAATCGCTTTACATTAAAACGCAGTCTCAGAAAATTATAGTATGAAACTGGATATTCAAATTCTGCAAAACAATGGAAGTACCGACACTGAAAGTGTTACAGTGAAACTTGCAGGAAGTCTTGATACGTCAACCGCGCCTGAACTGGAAAATCAGCTTAAGAATGTTTTTTCACATCCGAAAAAAGATCTGATTTTTGATCTGACCGACCTAAAGTTCATCAGCAGCGCAGGCCTCAGGGTATTTGCAATCGCAAGAAAGGTTATGAAGGAAAACAGCGGGGAGACACATTTTATCAATATGCAGCCTCAGATCCAGGCAGTGTTTGAAATTATCAAATCTCTGCCTGGAGTCACTGTATTCAAGGATATGCCTGAATTCGATGCCTATCTCGCAGCAAGACAGCGTTCATTCACGGACAAAGGGAGATAATCACATTCTGACAGTCATCCTCACCGAGGCATTCAGCTCTTCATCATAAATCCCATATGAGTTTTCGTATGTTCCTGGAACGACATTTCTTCTGTTTGTAAGATTCCTGACAGCAAATCCTCCCTCAAAGTTCTCCGTAGGCGAAACAGAGACTGTCAAATCGAAACGATTATAATTTTTCTGATAATGTGATCCTGTATTGTTCTCATAAACAACATCTCTGAAATTGGAAAACCATCTTTGTATCAGAAAGACAGTCAGCTTATTCCAGTCAAAATTATATCCGATCCCTGTGCTGAATATATATCTCGGAAAAAGAGTGTATCTTTTGCCGTTCGGATTCTGAGAAGTGAAAAATGCAGGGTTCTGCGCCACATTGAAGTTGGACTGGTTGACTGTGATGAATTCAGGCTGAGTGTAATCTTTTGATATAATATGTGAACCGGATAATAAAAAGTCCCATTTATTATTATTGAAGTAAAATTCGATCTCTGCTCCCCTCGACTTGTTTACCCCCTTGTTTTCCGCCTCCGCGACAAACGGCTGAGGGAGACTTGGCTTGAGCACTCGGACAATTCCGTTTCTCCAGACATTTTCAAACAGAACCAGATTTGTTTTCCAGAATTTTTCCTTGTGCATCAGCACGATTTCATACGAATCAATGATTTCAGGCTTGATCTTTGGATTTCCCAGCACTGCAGTGGAAGAAGTCAGATCCTGAGCATTTGGAGCACGGAAAGCCTGGCCGTAAAGAAATTTGAGAGCAGTATTCTCCTGAAACATAAAAATCAGGCCTGCCCTAGGGATAAGCTGATTTCCGAAATCCGAATACATATCATATCTTCCGCCGTAAAGAATAAAAACCCTGTCCTTGAAAAACCCTGTCTTTCCTTGAAAGAATGCACTTTTAATATCTCTTTTCTTACCTTCAAAAGCAGCCCTCTGCCATTTAAAACCGTTCTGAAGATAAAACGCAGTATCCAGTCTGAACCCGGTAATACTTTTTGTATCTGCATTTGCCTTTGAGTCCTCGGATGAAAATTCATTATAACCCGCACTTGCAATCCACTGAGTATTCCAGGAATTTGCAGACTGCTTCAGCGTGGCAGTGCCGCCGTACCTGCTCATTTCATTCAGTGTCCTGATTTCTCCCAGTTCTCTTCCGAGCAGAAGAGTTGTAATGAAATTTGTAGTCTGCCTCCATCCGAAAGCAGTCACATCCAGAATTATATCCTTGGGAAATTTATATTCCAAGCTGACTTTCCCCATATAAAACTTGCTGTCCAGATAGCTGGTGTCCTTGTACAGTGAAACGGCCGGACCTGTACCGGGGAAATCCCTTCCGTTCCAGGCAGTCGTATACAGACCTGTCTTTATAGTCAAATTTTCACTCGGCTTGAAATCCAGTTTCAATGTAGACGTATTATTTTCATACTTATCCTTATGAACTCCCGGAACATCATAAATTTTAGGATAAGAATTGAAAGGAGCAGGAATAAAATTCACCTTTGGCACAAGGGTATAAAGATTTGCCCTGTAGGGATCCTGCTGATCCGAAGTTCCCTGTGCAGATGAGGAAGCATGGATTCTCAGTTTATTGTCAAATGCGCCTCTGCTTGCTCTTGCATACCCGCTGTAAAATCCGAGAGTAGCTGCTTCACCGTATACTTCCGTGCTGTCTTTTTCAGATTCGAATGCTTTGATGGAATAGACTCCATGAAATGCATCACTCCCGTAAATGGCAGATCCCGGCCCGCGAATCATTTCTATCCTGTTTGTATTTCCCAGTCCGAAATTCGCCACATTCGAAACCCCGGAGCCTTGAAGAAAATTATTGATAGGCACTCCGTCGATCAGTTTTGCGACCCCGGTAAATGAAAGCACATTTGTGTACCCTCGAATGGAAGTCGCCTGTGCCCCGCCGAGAGTATTATTGTTCATTATAGAAGGAAGAAAGCTCAATGGTTCATTCGCTCTTCTTGAGCCGTATTTTTTCCATTGAGACTCATCCATCACCGCAACAGTGGAGCCGACTTTCAGTTCATCCTCCTTGAAAAGAGAAGCCACCTCTACCTGCCTGTTGATATTTGTTTCCTGCAGAAACTGAAACACCTCAGCACTCTGCTTTTCGATTTCTTCCGCCGGAAAAGGGAAACTGACTGCCTTGGCCAGAGGAGATTCCTTCAAATCGGAAAGATCCTCCGGCTGTGTTTTTTTCTTTGGATTGTTCTTAATCTTTAATGCAGCTTTTTTTACAAATTTATCAATTCTGGATTCATCCGATTCGCTCATCTCCTCCTTGTCCAGTTTCACTCCCTCAAGTCCGGAATATGCATCCGCAATGATAATCGAATCAATCAAAGTGCCTTTTTCAGAATCATAAACCTGAAGATAAAGATTCAGTGTCCCGTGTTCATTTTTTTCATAGTAGCCGCTCACTGTCAAATATGGCTTTTCTGTTTTGGCTCTGTTTAAAGCTGCAGAAATATTTTCATCAGACGAAGACTGTGCAGCAAAACCCTGCTTCTGAAGCTCAGAAATCAATTTTGACTGAATGGAGTCTGCAACAGTGTCCTGTCTGGAAGATTTATAAGGCTGAAACTTGACTATTGAAATATTTTTACTGACTTCCTGCGCAGACATCCCCCCTGCTGAAATAATAAAGGATAATATAAAAAAAATGATTCTGTATCTCATAATGTAAATGAAGACCATTAAGTATGGCAGTCATTCTGGCAAGAAATTTTATTAAAATCAGGAATAATTTTTTGAACTGGGGCGGCGAAGCAGAACTAGATGAAAAAAGGGATCCGAGAGACCGAAGGACAATTCAGTCTGCCTGCAGCATTGCAGGAAATTCGATCACCTGAATGAGATTTCTATTCAGGAAAAAATGTTTCGTTTCGTCATACGAATTCAAAATCATATATCCTTCAGCGGTGTCAGTTTTACAATAGACCTGTCTGCAAATCGGAAGGCTTGTTTTTGTGAACAGCCGGCATATACTGGTTTTGCCGAAGGAAAGAATGACCTATCCACACTGTTCGACTGCCATTAAGCAGCCCCCGCGTCAGCTGCTGTAACAGAGAAATACCGCTGCTGCGCTCGATTGGAAATCCGGGAATAAGCAAACACTTTTGAATATGAGTATATCAGGAATTCCCTAACATACAATTCTTTCATTTGATAATAACAATTATAATATATACTTTCATAAAATTCCTGATCTATGGGCGGAATTCAATCAGCAGGAACTTTCAAAACTCATACACAAACGAATCCAGAAGAGCAGCCCGATAAGCAAAAATTTTCGATTCGATACCCTCTGTCGGTTCAGAATGTTTATACCAAGGGGACTGGTATATCTTATCCAAAAGAAGAAGATATGCTTCAATGAAATCAGATTTTCTTGCAGAATTGTATTTCAGATTTTTCAGCTTAGTCAGTTTAATTAAGGATTCAATATTTGCCTTGTTGATTGGGACAAACAGATCTGGACGTTTCACTGCAAGTAGGCGCACAGCCCCGGCCTGACCGACGTTTTCCAAGGAAAGTATTCCCGTAAAATAATCCAGAAGTGTACTATCGGAAATATTTCCTTCCAGTGAAATCTTATTCAAATGTTCATCGAGTGTTTCCGGGTGCTCAATAACTCTGTTTTTGAAATAGCCTGCTCCCGTCATTGAACCAAGCCAGCCGCAGTTCCCATATTTTTGAGAAATCGCAATCGTTCCGCAAAAGGCTTTTCTTTCTTCCTCAGGCATCTCTTTTAAAGTAAGAAATTTCTGTTCGTGAAGAATTTTTTGAAAGCAATCTATGCTGAATAGAACATCTCTTCTGAAGCTTTCTGCTATGTTTTTCTGAAAGAACATCCCGCCTCTATATTTGATTCTGTCCAGATACTTCAGACCATGCACATATTCATCCCAGGTAAACTGAAAAATTCCTTCCCAGGAATAATCAGGAAGACCGTCTCCCGGCCTTGTAAATATCTGTTTCCTCTCCTCAGAAGCAATAAACGTAGTTAAATCGACATTTGATGAAATTTTAGAATTATAATCTTCTTTATATTGTTCCAGATCAAGATTATCAGGAATTCTAGACATCTGCCTGCAAAGACTGTAAAATCCTTCCGCCTCCAGATACAGAGAAGACTTTTTATCATCCTGTATAAAAATATTGCATTCTATATTCTTTCCAAATCCTCCAGCCGTAAAATTAGAACTTCCGGAAATTATAGAAAATGAATCTCCCTTGTCAAATAGATAAAACTTAGGATGAAAAACCCCTTTTGCATCGTACACAATATTCAGCTTTCTCCATTTATGCAGCTCAAAAAGAATCTCCGGTTCCGTCTGATGGAAATGTATCCCAAGAATTGCTTCCTGCAGTTTATCCATATTTGATTTCAGGATCTCCCAGTGTCTGCCTTTTCCTTTCGCAGTGGAACCCCAGGCCGCCGCCATTCTGAATGAATGACAGCTTGAGATTTCCCGTTGAAAAATATTCAAAAGTTCTTCTGAACCTGAAATAAATTTGATTTGCATTTAAAATTCTCCCTTGTCCATTTTATTCTCAAAACGAAGATAAAAAGTATCCAAAAACTGATCGCAGAGTGCCTGCCAGGGAATCTTGGAATTCTTCAGTGTATCCGACCATTCGGGAAATTTTTTTGCATCTTCCATAGCTTTTTCAGACGGAACGAATAACCGTTCCTTCTCTCTGAATACTCCATTATGACGATGATAGCCTGCCGCGTGAAGCATTTCATGATACATCAGAAATTCCATAACAGCCAAAGGCACAGAAGGTGAATTTAAGATATCCGATATCTGAATCTTATTTCCATCAGTGTAATTGCAGATACCGAAGAATCGATTACTCATCTTTTTAAAGAGAGGTTCTCTGATATTCGGTTTTCCTTTTGGAAATAATTTTTTATTGTTTCCGACTGTTTCCAGAATTTCTTTCAGGATGAAACCCGAATCACCAGCATTCCATTTCTTCAACTCCTGCTTTTGAATATCCGGTTTGAGTCTGATTAATTCCCGAGTAATGTTTTGTCTGTCTCGCAGCAGCTCCTTTTTACGGTTTATATCTTCCACAAAACCTTGCCTGTTTTTATTAAAAAGAAGCTGACATACAGGATCATCCCATAATGAATTAATCTTTTCCTGCTGCTTTGAATCTGTCAGATCCTCATCTATAATTTCTTTTGCAATTTTTCTGGTATCAAATTTATCTCTCTGCTCGAAAGTAATTTTCGATATATCCTCTGTTCTTTCTGAATTTTTCCATGCAGAAAGAATTTTTTTCAAGTCTTCAGGCCGAGGTACGGGATCAAGACAAACTTCAAAGTACTTGTTCCTTATTGAATTTACGAAGGGGTCTGAAATTATTTCAGGCAAAGACAATAGTCCGTTCTTGACATCATTCTCCAGTTTTTCATATCCTTCTTTCTGAGTTTCAAAAATAATTACCTTTTCTTTATCTGATAATGTTTCATCCTCTGCATTTTCAGGAGCATCCCATTCATACCAGGCATAAGGAATTCCCTCAATAGTACAGGAAAGCAGCTCTCCAATCTGCAGATTATGCAAAAGCTTATAACACTCTTCAATGACTTCCGGGGGAATCGGTATAGTTGACTGATAATATTTTTTCTGTATCTCCAGATCATCATTTTCGGCCTGGCTCACTACAACGGCAGGATCAATCGGTGTAAAATCCTTCCAAGTATCTGCAAAAGTGACAAGATAGCATTTTTCGTTTCCGCCCGCTTCAATGCCTCTCATCGCTCTTCCGACCATCTGCTGCACAAGAGTTTCTGATCTTGTCGGGCGTGCTATGAACACAGTTTTGGTTTTAGGAGCATCAAATCCTTCCGTACACATTTCGGTATTTACAAGCACCTGTAAAGAGTCATCTGTCCGAAAACGTTCCATTACTTTCTGGTTTTCTTCATTGGTTCTGTAAGTATCTACATAATCAGCCTCGATACCTTTTTTCTTCAGTTCCTGCACAAGGAATTTATTCGCCATTGTTTCAGGAGTGAAAATGATGGTTTTTTGGTATTTTTCCGCATTTTTTTTGTAGTGTTCTGCAATGAGTTCATTTCTCTTAGGATTTTCTCCTAATCGCTTTAGAACATATGCCTTCAGTTCTGAGTCACTTGTATTGTGTCTGGTAATCTCAGCATCACCGGCAATTTCTTTTTGTTCAATTTTTGTCTGCACTGTCTCCGGAGGATAAGGTTCGGCCAAGATCTTATCATCAATCAGCTTCTTCTTCAATATTCTGTATATCCCCTTATGATCAGGGGACTGAAACAGTTTCCAAAGCCTGCTTGATTTTTTTTCATCCGTATGAAAAGGAGTTGCGGTCAAGCCTATAATTTTTGCACCTCCTTCCTTCAGAATATTCAGAACTTTCATATAACTGGGAGCCTGTGCATGATGACATTCGTCTACAACAACATACAGCCCTTTGGGAGATTGAGTCAGCATCAGCTTTAATGATTCCAGATTAGTTTCAAGGCAAGCCGTCTGAATTGTACTGAAAACCACTGAATCCGTTCCTTCAACAGCTCTCCAGCTTGTACCCGGAGCTGTTCCTGACACCAGCGCAACGTTCAACCCTTTTTCGTCTGAAAGTAAAGTGGCATCAAAAAGGCTGTTAAACGTCTCAG
>DAORDI010000110.1:6205-15880 GCA_035345895.1 Leptospiraceae bacterium | reverse complement strand
AATCAGTATTGAGATCACCACTCATTTAATTTCAACATTCAATGGGACATTGCCCCAGACATCATACTGAAACTTTTTCTTTCCGACCACTCCTGCAATAAGACTGCCGGTATGAATTCCTATCCTGAGTTTCCAGGCTGACGGATCCAATACTGCTTTCTCTTTCATATAAGACTGTATCTGAAGAGCAGCAAGAACAGCATCAACTGGATGAGTTGCATTTGCACTTGGGACTCCTCCGACACACATATAACTGTCGCCGATAGTCTTTAGTTTTTCCAGATTGAACTTTTCCGTAATTCGGTCAAATGCACTGAAACAGGAATCCAGCTCTCTCAAAAGTTCATCAGGAGGCATTTTTTCTGCAATCAGACTGAAGGCCTGAAAATCAGTAAACAGAACAGTTGCCGACTGAAAGGAAACAGGACGGACTGTCTTCAGTTCAAGCAGTTCATATGCAGTTTCCTTTGGAAGAATATTCAGAAGAAGCTCCTGTGATTTAAACTTTTCCTTCTGAACTTCCTTCATCAGAAATGAATTGTTCACTGCAATAGCCACCTGTTCCGAAAACCTCATGATGGATTCAATATCATTCTGTTTCAGATCAATTCTGGTTCCGTCATAACGATTCAGGTGCATCAGACCTATGACTTCATCCTGAACTGTAAGGGGCAGAACAAATATGGATCTGATCCCTGAAAGCTCCCTGAATTTATAATCAAGAGGCTTAAGATTCATTTTATCAAGATTTTTATAATAAATGTGACGTTTTCTTCTGTAAGAATAGTAGGATGCTCCGGACTGAGAATTCAGCTGCCATTTTTCTGAATGGAAAAATTTTTCCCAAGCCTTGGACGGCCTCGGAAGATCGACATCCTTGCTGAAAAGCCGGTAGGGAACAAGAAGCCTGTTTTCCCTGTCTACAGTCTGAAGCCACACCTGCTGAAACCCGTATGATTCATGCATATAATCTAAAACTGTCTGCAGTACATAGTCCAGATCATTTTTTGCATTGATCGTCTTTGCGAACTCATTCAGAACAGAAAGCTCCTTGTTCATCTTTTCAGTTTTCTGCTTTTCCTTTACTGCCTCTTCCTGAGCAATCTGTGCAATCGCGCCTTCTATATAAGCTTCTTTCTTGGCCTCTTCCGTCTCTTTCATCAGACGGTTTCTGTATATAGCTCCCGCGACCTGATCGCAGAAAAAAGTAATTTTCTGTATCTGAACTTTACTCAGCTTTACTTTTTCTCTGAAACTGGTAAAAATAACCTGAGCAATGACACTGTTCTTTATCAGAAGCGGAATAATCAGTGCAAACTCAAGCTTCAGAGCATCAAACAGCTCTTTTTCCGCCTTGTAATAATGCCTTTCGGAAGTCTTATGCAGGCTTGGTGCATAAAAAGATTTTTTGGATGAAAAAACATGATAATTTATCCCTTTTTTGTCATCCAGCTTTACTTTAAATGCTTCAATTATTCCTGTCTGCTCTTCGGAAAAATGAGGAAGCCTGGCATAATTCTGCAGAAGCAGTCTGTTGTTTGAAGGATTGTGCATACATATGAAACTTGATTCGAGTCCGAATTTTTTTTCTATATAACGGAACATCGAGTCTATTACTTCTTCAAGATTGAGAGTTTCGTTGATGACCCTTGTAAAATCATTGATGGTCTCAAGTTCCTTTCTTGCCTCTTCCTCCTTTCTTCTGGATTCTTCAAGAGCCTCTTTCTGCCTTTCAAGGTCCAGTCTTGCTTTTTCTGTCTGATGAAGAAGATTGGCTGTATGAATAATTCCGGCAGCCTGCGAACACAGACTGAAAAGATATACAATCTCTCTTTTCTCAAGATTCAGCCTTTGGGACACTTTTGAAAAATTGAATATTCCCACTGTCTGCTCGCGGACAACAAGAGGCACTAACAGAAATGATGCCGTCTCCGGATCCGGAATATTTCCGGAAGAATATTCGTCAGAAAACATATTATTTCTCAGTCTTCGGAGATAGAAAGGCTTTTTTCTGTGAAAGACAGACGTCAGTATATTCTTTCTTTCTGAAAGAGGAACTCGAATGCTGCTGAACTGACTGTAAGCTTTATCAGGAATTTTAATATAAGAATACATTTTATAAGTATATAAATAATTTTTGCTTTCCTCCGGAAGATACAGGGAAAGGGTCTCTATTCCGTATCTCCCGTATATATACTGTGAAATATGAATGAATATTTCTGTCAGGTCTGTGTCTGAATTGATTTTTCTGCTGAATGTATTCAGTGTTTCAAGTTCTTCAGTTCTTTCTGCAACTTTCTTCTCTAAAGAAAGATTCAGTTCATTCAGCTTTTCCAGGCTTTCCGCAAGACTCGTGCTTTTATTTTCCAGCTCCTTGATCAGCTGTACATTCCTGTTTTCAAGATCGTAAGCTTCAGCTGCCCTTCTGACCGAAACAAGAAAACTCTGTGTTTCAACAGGTTTTGCAATAAACTGAAATATATGCCCCTGGTTCACTGAATCAATGATTTCGTTCACATCAGTATAACCGGTAAGCAGAATACGCACGGCATTCGGAACAAGCTTTATCGACTTTTTCAGGAACTCAACACCTTTCATTTCAGGCATTCTCTGATCTGAAATAATCAGATGGATGCAGAGACAGAATTCAGGGTCGGAAAGAATCTGAAGAGCTTCATATCCGCTGAGAGCAGTAATTACATTGTACTCCGTTTCCAGAAGTCTCTTTACGGCTTCAAGATTTCCTGCTTCATCGTCTACAAGAAGAATCGTATGTTTTTTAGGAAAATCACAACTTGAATCCGGTCTTTTCAAATTCCTGATTTTTAATGGTTTATTCATTATTTTTTTCCATCAATCGGCATCTGCTGAGAAATCTGACCTCAAATCATCTGCAGACAGAAGACACTGTCAATATTGACAAGTCACTGTATTCGTCTGATTCACAGATTCACTCTGTGAGACAGCGAGTCAACCACTAAATAAGGATATGTTCTAAAAATTGGCTGTTATCTGTTCATCATAAAATATTTAAACCTGAATTTTGACATACGCAAAATTAATTGTTTTCCCCTATTTTTCCCGGAAAACAGTATTTTTATTTGACTGGAAACCGAGTTTCTATACACTTTTATACTCATGAAAACAATACTGAAAATATATATTATCGCATCTGTATTTTATCTATATGGTTGCTCATCTGTCAAAGTCCTGTATTACTCAAAACCTGAGAAACAGTATGAGATGACTGCGAAAAACAGTGCAGTCCCGTTTGCACAGATATCCACTGATACTGCCGTATTTACGGTCAGATCAGAATCAATCACGTACGAAGACTGGAAAGGACCGGCATTCCTTCCTATTATACCGTCCAGGACTTCAGGGCTGGAAGCAGAGCATCTTTGGCTTGGATTTATATTGAAGACAAAATCAGATCCGGAAAAATTCAAAGGTAAAATTAATATAAAAGATTTTACATTAAAGCTGGATAACGGAACTGAAGCTGTTCCCGAAACAGTGTATTTATTTGAAGAAAAAGAGACACTGGAAACTGCAGTCACTGATTTTCAGAACTATCCCTTTAAGGACGGCACCACTTTTTCACTGAAATATCCTGAAGTCATCTACTCCAAAGTAAAATGGTATGAATTCAGTGCTGTTCTTCAGTTCAAGGACAGAAAGGAAAAAAGTCCTGTGTTTCATATGACTCCGGCCAAACAAAGGACATTCGATCTTTTTGACTTTCCGCCAATCATACCGATGGGGCGGTGAATTTAAGGGATTTGTCCAAAAAATTCAATCTCTCTTTCCAGGAGGATTCCGGAGGTCCGGCTTACTTTTTCCAAAATCAGCTGTATCAGATAATGAACATCCGCAGCTGTCGCACCACCTGTATTTACAATAAAATTGCAGTGCTCCTCTGCAATCCGTGCACCGCCTTTTGAAATGCCTCTGAGTCCAGCCCTGTCAATCAGCTGCCAGGCTTTCAGAGTATTTCCTTTCTCATCCGGAATATTAGGATTTTTGAATACAGATCCTGCACTTTTTTTGTTCGGAGGCTGAGAAGAATTTCTTTTATCACGCTTTTCTTTTAAGGATTCTTCAATCAGAATAATATCTCCCTTTTGGGCAGTCATTGTGACAGATGTGATCAGAGAGTCCTTATTTTTTAAAAATTGAGTATTTCTGTACCCATACTGAATATTCTCCCTCTTTTCCTTGTACAGCCTGCCCTCCCTGATAAATTCCACATCCAGAGTAAAATCAAAAAGTTCTCCTCCGTAGCATCCCGCATTCTGAATCACAGCCCCGCCGACAGAACCGGGGATCGTACTCAGAAATTCGAGACCTGTATAACCCGACTGTGAGATTTTACGGAATACCGGCGTTGTAAGGGCAGCCGCCCCGATCCGAAAAAGCCCCTCTTCCATTTCAGAATACTCTTTGAATTCTCCACCGAGCTGCAGAATTACAAAATCATCAGGATGATCTGAAATCAGAATATTCGTCCCGCCTCCGAGGATTTTCCAGGGAATTGCAAGACGCTGAACCTCTGAGATGAAAAGAAATATATGATCATTATTCTCTGCCTCGCAGATCAGAGGGGAAATTCCTCCGATCTTGAATGAGCAGTAGGAAGAAAGAGAAACATCTTCCAGAAAAGGGACATTTTTCTTTTTCAGAAAAGTTTTGAGTTCATTCAGCTGTTTCATCATATATTTTAAAAGTCCATTACGCGGAGCCTGCACTGAGTTCCGGTTTTATAAGCAATGCCGTAAATTGCTGCTCTTTTTCCATCGCACCCAGGAAACTGCAGATACCGATCCTTATATAGTTTCCATAATTTAAAAATATATACTGTATACTTATTTATAATAGTCTTCATGCCTGCTGCATTCCATTCAGACAAATCTTGCAGAAAGTTCATATTTCTCCAGAATGACTTTCAGTCTGCTCTGTTCTTCCGAATCCAGCCTTCCGTAAAATGACTTCAGTCGTCTCGTCAAAGAGTCGGACGCATGGCGGAAAATATCCAGATAGTTTCTGCTTCCGTCCAGCTCAATTCCCTTCTTCCAGATACGGAAAAGTTTATCCTCTCCGAATGATTCAATCACGGACAGCATCCTGTCCTTCTTGGCAGTATAATGAAGAATTTCCAGAATTTCAAATGCATCATCCATCTCCTTCGAAAGTTTCTCCACCGACGGAACAGGAGTATAGTCAATCAGACTTCCAATCAGAAAGTAGTTTTTTCTTCTCTTCAGCTCATTCATCGCTTTGCGCATCTGCTCAAGAGGAGTTGCACGGATGATAAATTCAATCTTTTCAGGAATCAGATGTTCCAGCACATCGCAGAAAAATTTTGCAGACATAAACCCGGAAATACTGACCGCATCAGAAGCAGAAAGATGATATGTGATGTTCGCTGAAATTTTTGGACCAAGGACTTCTTCTGAGATTTTGGCATTCACAAAATTCGGCATAAACTTAGTCACCTTCGCCAGAGGTTCCCAGATCCCGGACTGCTCCTCCAGGATTGCACTTCCCACTTTCATCCTCAAATGACCGATCTCCTCTTCTTCGAGCTTCAAAAGGTATTTCAGCTCAGACTCCTCAGTATTCAAAAGATGACTGATCTTTTCAAATTCCATCCCCGGTTTTTCTGTCATTCTGCCTCTCTTTATGCTTTACGCACTAGGATACACTTTCCCCTCTAAAAGGAAATTCTTTTTCAGGATGGAGTTCCTACAATTCACCTGTGGACAGCAATTCTATTCTATGATGAATAAGTGAAATCGCTTTTTCTTCCGTGAGTCCTGGAATGCTTTCCAGCGTGAAAAGAAGAGAGCCTGCACCGCTTCTGCATCCGCTGCCTGCTTCACATCCCGAAACTATGGAATAACATCCATCCCCCGGCCCGAAAGGATAAGAGTCAGTGGAATCGCTGAAAAACTGATTCCAGTTTTCCTGTGTCGGATCATTTGCATATTCGTCTGCGGATTTCAAAGTTGACCTGACCGGATGATGTGCATCATACTCTCCTGGTTTTACAAGCTCCTCTCCCAATGTTTTCACAGAAACGGCAAGCACCTGCAGAAGAAGGGTATCCTCCGGATTCATGCAAATTTCATTATCAATCCATGAAATAAAATTCCGGAGGGAACCGAGTGAAGAAAAATAGAAAGTTTTTTCCAGAATTTCATCCAGAGTTTTCACTGATTTTCAATCCACTGTATCATAGAGCCCAAGATGTTTCAGAAGTTTTTTTCTGTCTTTCAAAATATCCCGGGAAGTTTTTTGTATTTGAATGGTTCCGACATCTGTACAGTTTTCGCTGCCGCTTCCATCTTTCAGAAATGCAGATTTTTTTCCTGTACTCCATTCGGGAATGATTCCAATATTTCCCTTGAAGTCCATTGCGATGAGTTTCACTTTTTTCTCCTGAGGAACATTCACTGAAAATACCCCTTTGTCTGCTGATCTGGATGCTGCATTTTTAAAATCAATCCCGACAACGGTGACAGTGAAATCCTGATTGGATCCATTCGATTTGATTCTTCCTTTCAGACAGGTCGTATCCGGATTCGGAAAATCACAGTTGTACCAGGAATAGTCATTCATTGCATTGAAGAGCATAGGAGGAGGTCCTTCCCGTCCAGGACTTGAAGAACTGCCTGCACTGAAATCACCCCTGTCTTCCCATTCTCCTGCATTATTTAATCTATACATTTTCATTTTTCTGCCATATGAATAGAAAGGAATCTGCACTGTAAGCTTTTTCCCTTTTTTCAGCGGCACGGTCCTGTTCTGAAACAGAACATTCAGCCGGAACATTCCTCCTGATTCGAAAATATGAGGTACACCGTTTCTGCCGTACCAGACAAGGTCGATTCCGGATGCCATAAAATCCAGATCATTGATGATTTCAATCAGCTCCGCTCTGAGAGTATTTCTTTCACGGAAGTTTTCGGGGAGAACAAATGAATTTGCGGGTATGATAATCTCGATGCCTGCCTTTCCCTTAACCCGCGTCTCCTGCAGAGGATTGATTTTAAATTCCTGCACAGGGGCCTGGAACGGGAGCAGAGGTGCCGGAACAGCGGAACTCAGCTTCGACCTGACAGGAACAGTTTCTTCCCCGTCCTCCTCAATTCCCCATTTCTTTTCAATCTTTTTCATTTCCGAATCGGACACCTGCGGATAAACATTGCAGTGCAGAACAAAAGTCAGGATCAGAAGAAAAACCTTTATCATTGTAAACTCCTTCGAAGAACCACCCCTATTCTCCTTTCAGTTTCTCGGAAGAATCCCAGTCAGACTTGAACTCATTGGGGATTTCTTTATGAAAAACTCTTTTCATCTGAACATTCTCTCCATCGGTTTTTAGAGAGATAAAAAGAGTATCCTTGAATTTCAGAAATTTCAGCGTTCCTGTATTTTCATCCATCGTGCATTCCGCATAACGGAAAAGCAGATACAAAGAATCCTTATTCTTCGAATAACGTATCTTTTCAGGATGCAGACTGCATTCAGATCTGACAGCGAATGCTTCCTTCAGAAAGGAGTATTTCTGTAATTTATTTTTCATTACAATATATATATTCTCTCCAAAATTTCCGCAGCAGCACCAGCATCCTGTATACTCAGTCAGAATAAAACGTCCTCTCTCTTTGAGAACAGATTCAGAGAGGTTTTCCGGATTTAGAAAATACTGAATATTCTCAGCCCTGTTCTGAAGAATCAGTCTGGTCTCATATTCATTGCATTCATTCCTGATAACCGGCGTCTGAGTCAGGAATGAAAAACCGGAAATCTCAGCAGAAGATTCCGAATTTCTGTATTTCAGAAGCTGATCATATTTGACTTCATCGGATATTACAGGATATTTTTTATATACTTCCGGTCTGATGATTCCAGGGTTCAGAAAGGTCTGGTGAAAAGCTGCCAGAGGTTCTCGAAGATCAGAGCTGAAATCTTTTCGTTCTGAAAGAAAAACATGACCGGAGAACATCCAGCCCCGCTTTTTTTCATATTCAGTAAAAAACCAGTAACCCTTCTTTCTCTGAATTTCCATTATCCTTCTGTCTCTGTCCAGAACCTCACCTTCATAGGAATAAGGAACAACTGTAAGAATTCTGGAATTCTGATCAGGTTTTTCACGGAGATTCAGACCCGAAAGGACGGACACCTTAAAAAATCCTTTTTTTCCAGGAAGATCAAAGTCTCCTCCGTTTATATGCCCTGTTATATTTTTGCAAATTATTTTATATTTTTTTATATTCTTTTCTGAATTCCATATTTCTTCCAGTATTTCAGCTGATTCCTGAAATCTCAGATGTCCTATTTTTTCTTTCAGTCCGGCATCTGCATAAAAATCTGCCCCTTCTACACTGCGTACCCTTACAGGAATCCGTACAGGAGTATCCGAAAGCATAGATTCAGGAATATAGATTTCTTCCCTATCATCCTGAATTCTGTGATACCATTCATCATTGAATTTATTTCTGGAAACACTATGCAGTTTTTTTCCAAAAGGAATTTTCCCTTCTTTCAGAACACAGTACTCGGCCTTGCATTCGTACTGTGATGCTCCCTCAAAATGACGCGGGTACATTGTGCTGGTGCACCTGACAGTCAGTGAAACCAAAAGAAGTAATCCATAAATATTCATATCTTCATTTTCGTCAGATAAATTTTCCGTAAACAAAAAACTCATTGTCCCGAAAGTTATCCCGAGAACAATGCTTACTGATCAGAATTTCTGATGGAGAACCAAACGTTGAAAAAAAATATCCTAATCATTTTGACTCTTATTATGGCTGCTTCTTCCAATTTGCAATCGGAGGAAATCACTCCGCTTCAGATCAGCATTCTTTCCCCGATGCAGCTCTATCCGGAAAGGAGCTCAGTGCTTGGAATCAGATTCAATATTTTCTACGGAAAAAATGAAAACGTATACGGCCTCGATGCAGGACTTGTCAACCATACGAGAAAAAATTCTGCAGGAATCGCAGCGGGGCTGATCAATCTTTCCGAAAATCTGGTCGGTGTGCAGGCAGGAGTATTCAACGGAACAGAGAATCTTTACGGGATTCAGGCAGGTATAGGAAATTATACTAAAAATCCTTATGGAATACAGGCAGGTGCTGTGAACATTGCAGACAAGGCCTATCTGCCAATGTTCGGGATTCTGGCGAACTGGGCAGACCGTCCGTATCTGGGACAGTACAGCGTCGGCTTCAACCAGGCATCGGATGCACGTCTGCAGATTTCAGGCATACTGAACAACGCCCGGAAGGGAGGAGTTCTGCAGATATCAGCGGGAGTAAATTACGGAGACTCAATACTGCAGCTTTCAGGTCTATGGAACGAATCAAAGGATGCATCTTTTCAGCTGGCAGGCGGAATCAATACGGCAGATTATTCAGCATCTTACCAGACCGCTATTCTTTATAATCGCACAGAAAAAGCAAAGCTTCAGATTGCAGTATTCGGGAACAGCAGCGGGAAAAGCGGACTGCAGCTGGCTGTATTCGGAAACTATTCCCCGAAATCAGCTGTGCAGATTTCAGGAATTGTGAATATAGGAGAGAACAATCCTGTTCAGACCGCAGGTCTTTTCAATTTCAGTTCCTGCGCAGCGGAATGCAATAGAATTTTTCAGATCAGTCCAAT
>DAORDI010000110.1:0-6105 GCA_035345895.1 Leptospiraceae bacterium | reverse complement strand
TCAATTTCAGTTCCTGCGCAGCGGAATGCAATAGAATTTTTCAGATCAGTCCAATTGCAAATTATTCCTCGAAAGGATTCTTTCAGTTTGGTACAGTCAATACAGCCGGAGAAATGGAAATACAGTCAGGAGCAGTCAATCTGTCCGATAAAGTGAAAGGAACGCAGATCGGCCTGGTCAACCGTTCCCTGGAAACAGAAGGTACTATGTTCGGTCTAATCAATGAAAGTCATGATCTGACCGGATACCAGATCGGTCTCATCAATATTGCCAAAAATGGAAAATATCCTATCATGCTTTTTTATAATTCCAATTATGAAAAAAGAGAAATCAGAAAGGGCTCCGGTCTAATTGAAGCAGAGTGGACTCCTTTCCAGCTTGCAGTCTATTCTCCGGGACAGATTTTCAAAAGAGAAACAGCAGTCTACGGACTCAGGCTGAATATACTGTATGGAAGAAATATCTCTGTCAATGGAATAGACGCAGGACTCTTCAGCCGGTCAGAAGGCGGAAAGGGAATCGCACTGAGCCTTGCCAATATGACAGAAGGAGACTTTCATGGAATACAGACAGGTCTGTACAATACTGCAGAAGAAAATACAGGACTTCAGATAGGTCTGGGACAGTACAATAAAAAATCTTTCACCGGACTTTCCGCAGGAGGGCTGAATGTGACCCTTGGAGATGTGGACGGAATGCAGATCAGTGCCTTAGGCAGTTTTGCCGAAAATGTGATGTTTCCCCAGATCAGTCTGGGATTCAACCGTTCCTCGGAAGTCCCTTTCCAGATAGGCGGTCTCGCAAATCTTGCAGAAGGCCGTTCCTATGGACAGATCTCAGGAGGATTCAATTATTCTGCAAAAGAAACTTCTGCACAGATCGGAGGGCTTGCAAACCTGTCCCAGGAAAAAGTCCGGTTCGGACAGATAGGGGGGCTTTTCAATCGCGCAAAATTCACCCCTGTTCAGATAGCGGCATTTGGAAACCATGTATTTGATGAGGCCTATTTTCAGTTTGCAGGCGGGTTCAATATGGTCACTCAGTCCATGAGGAATGCTCCTTTCTCCAGAGGAAGAGATCCATATGCACAATTATCATTATTTTTCAACCTCTCCGGCCACACCTGGGTGCAGGCGGCAGCATTCAATATTGACGATACCTTCAATTATGTACAGCTAGGTGCAGTGAACTATGCAAAGGAAGGACATTTTGAGGCAGGGGGAATCAATATCA
Organism: Leptospiraceae bacterium; assembly: GCA_035345895.1. Lineage (GTDB taxonomy): Bacteria > Spirochaetota > Leptospiria > Leptospirales > Leptospiraceae > DAORDI01. The sequence continues at coordinate 4,872 of DAORDI010000110.1, read as the reverse complement.
GCATGAGAATGCAGGGAGTTCAGGTCGGAGGTGCAAATTTTTCCGAAAATATGTCCGGTGTGCAGCTGGGTGCAGTCAACATGGGAGGAAAAAGCAGAGGCATCTCCGTCGGTTTCTGGAATATGTATGAAAAAAAATCGGGACTCTCTGTAGGAGTATTCAATTATGCTAAACATCTTTATGGAGTTCAGATCGGACTTCTGAACGTCAACGAACAGGGAAGCGTTCCTGTCAGTCTCGGAATCAATGCAGGAATGAAAGACTGAGACTGTTTTCTGATTTGACAGTTTTCAGACAGCCTGCACTCTTAAGAAATATGAACAGATTTTCCAAACTCGTTGTTTTGCTGATTTCCATTTCTCTCTCCTACTGCTTCGCGCAGGTAAAACAGAAGCCGATTCAGGGCTGTTCCAGAATTTCCGGAATGCCCGGCCCGGAAGACTTTGCTGCTGATAAAGAAAAAAAAATACTGTATATCACAAGTCACGACAGACGGAAAAAAACGGAAACCGGAAAAATCTATGCAGTGAACATAAAGGATGGAGAATCAGAAAAAAAACCTGTTCTCCTCGAAGCAGACTATCCGAAGGATTTTAATCCTCACGGGATTTCCATACTGAAAACAAAGGACAGCACAAGGCTGTATGTGATATCCCATCCTGATTTCCCGGAACAGAAGGGACGCCATAAAGTGGAAATTTTTTCAGTGGAAAAGCAGAACAGACTGAAGCATATAGAGACTCTTCAGGATGATCTTCTGCACAGCCCGAACGATCTTTTTGTTCTTGAGGATGGAAGAGTTCTTGTATCAAACGATCACGGGAGCGGCGGCAAGTTCAGAAATTTTATGGATGACCTTTTCCGTTTCAAAAGATCGGAGGTTGTACTGTACGACGGTCAGAACTGGAAGACACTGGAAGATACAGGAGCCTCTTTCGGAAACGGAATCATTGTTCTGAAAAAAAATGACAAGGCGGTCATGTACAGGGCATCCACGATCAAGGAAAAAATTGACAGATTTGAAATCACTGACTGGAAGACTTTTGAACTGAAAAAAATGGATCCGATCAAAATGGAGTCAGGGCCCGACAATCTGGAAACAGATGAAGAAGGAAATCTCTGGACTGCAGCCCATATTTCCATGTTCCGTTTCCTGTTCCATGCATCCGATCCGAAAAATCATTCCCCTTCACAGGTATTCAAAATTTCACCGGACGGAGTAATCACAGAAATCTACGCAGACAAGGGCGAAGAAATCTCTGCATCGAGCACCGGTCTGAAAATAGGGAAAAGACTGTACATTGCTCAGGTATTCGAAGACTATCTTCTCAGCTGTCCAATGGAATAATATCGCTTTTCAAAGTCAAAGCTTTTCAAAAACTGGAAATTATCATGGAACTTCTGAAATTAGCGATAGATTTTGTGCTCCATATCGACAGATATCTGGACCAAATTACAAGAGAGTACGGTCTGCTGACCTACGTCATTCTGTTTCTCATCATTTTTGCGGAAACTGGTCTTGTCGTCACTCCATTCCTTCCGGGTGACAGTCTTCTTTTTGCAATCGGAGCCATCTGCGCCCTGGGTTCACTCAACATCTACCTGATTATAGGCCTGCTTATTATCGCTGCAATTCTCGGAGACACTGTAAACTACGCAATCGGCCATATGATGAAGGACAGATTTCTTGCAGGTGAAAAAATCAAATTCATCAAGCAGGAACATCTGAACAAAACTCACGAGTTTTACGAGAAATACGGCGGCAAGACAATCATCATCGGAAGATTCATTCCGATCATCAGAACATTTGCGCCTTTCGTTGCAGGCATCGGCGCGATGGAATACAAAAAATTCATTCTGTACAATGTGATCGGCGGGATCGTATGGGTTCTTATATTCACTGTGGCAGGATATATCTTCGGCGGAGCAGAAATTATTCGGAAGAATTTCACTCTTGTGATTTTTGCAATCATACTGATTTCTGTTATGCCTGCAGTCATTGAATACATCAGACATAAAAATTCACCCAAGGGAGATGCAAAATGAGAAGAAATATTGTACATCCCGGCGCTGATGAACTGATTTATGAAATCCGTCAGATTGTAGGTGTTGGAAAGCACCTGGAAAAACTGGGTGTAAAAATCACCTGGGAAAACATCGGTGATCCTGTCCAGAAAGGAGAGAAGATTGCACCTTTCATCAAGAAGATTGTATCTGATCTTGTTCAGAATGATCTTTCCTGGGCTTACACTGCGACACAAGGTTATGAAAAAACCAGAAATTTTCTTGCTGAAAAAGTGAATGAAAGAGGCGGGACCCAGATCACTCCTGACGATATTGTATTCTTCAACGGACTGGGAGATGCTGTTGCGAAAATTTTCGGCTTTATGAGAAGAGAAGCCAGAATTCTGGGACCAAGCCCTGCCTACTCCACCTACTCTTCTGCTGAGGCCGCTCACAGCGGTTACGAACATCTGACTTATGAGCTGAATCCGGACAACGGCTGGATGCCGGACATAAATGATATAGAAAATAAAGTACGTTATAATGATTCCATCGCAGGAATACTCCTCATTAATCCGGACAATCCTACCGGTGCTGTCTATGACAGAGAGATCATCAAAAAGATTGTGCAGATCTGTGAAAAGTACAACTGCATACTGATCTGCGACGAAACCTATGCTCACGTCAATTATTCCGGAAGCGGCTCCATTCATCTTTCTGAATGCATAGGCGACAAGGCCTGCGGAATGGCGCTTCGTTCGATCTCGAAGGAACTCCCCTGGCCGGGTTCCCGATGCGGCTGGATAGAAGTGTTCAACAGAAAAAATGATCCTCTGTTCGACAGATACATCAAGTCTCTTGTAGATGCAAAAATGCTGGAAGTCTGCTCTACTACCCTCCCCCAGATGGCAATACCGGATATTTATTCTTCACCTGAATTTATCCCGCATCTGAATGCAAGAAACGAAAAATACAGACAGAGAGCTCATCAGGCTGTGGAAATTCTGAGTCAAGTCAAAGGAATCAAGGTAGTGGAACCGAAAGGCGGATTCTTTCTGACTGTACTTTTTGAAACAGGAATACTGAACGACAGAATGAAGCTGAAAATCAGCAATTCAGAAGCAGAGAAATACATCTCAGGAATGCTTGCAAATGCCGCAAATGACAGGAGGTTTGTTCTGAACCTTCTGGCTTCCACTGGAATCTGTGTTGTTCCAATTTCCTCCTTCTGCTGCAGAAAGGACGGATTCAGAGTCACTCTTCTCGAAGAAGATCCTGAAGCCTTTGAAAAAACGTTCAGAACAATAGCTGATTCCATTTCCGATTATCTGAAATCTGCATGAATTCCGAGTCTGATTTCATTATAGGCGTCATGGACTCCGGACTGGGAGGACTCTCAGTTCTGAATGAACTCACGCAGGAAGTCAGATATGCAGATTATATATATTACGGAGATCTGGCGAACAGTCCTTACGGACCGAAGCCCACCAAGGAAGTCGAAAGACTTGTCAGAAATGCAGTGAACTTCCTTCTGGAAAAAGGAGCCAATGCAGTTCTGCTCGCCTGCAATTCTGCCACATCCGCAGCAGCAGAACCTCTCAGAAAAGAACTTTCTGTTCCTGTTTTCGGAATGGAACCTGCAATCAAACCGGCTCTCTCAGAAAATCCCGGCGAAAAGGTAGGAGTGCTTGCAACCTCTCTCACACTGAGAGAAGACAAGTTTCAGACTCTGGGAGAATCCCTTTCTGCCGCAGAAAGGATTCATCCGGTCAACTGTGACGGACTTGCCTCACTCATAGATCTCGGGGACTTTCCGGAGATTATGAACTTTCTGAACAGAATATTCTCAGATCTTAATGAAAATAAAATACAAAATATTGTTTTGGGATGCACACATTATGTGCTGATGGAATCCGTCTTCAGAAAGGAAAAACCTGAACTCAGGATTTACCATGGAAATTTCGGAACAGTGCGCCATATAAAAAATACACTCAATCTTCCGGATGCAGACAGAGAACCGAAACTCGAACTGTATCTGAACGGAGGTTCTGAGAAAGATTTTGAACTCGCATTCAATTATCTCAACTCTTCAGCAGAAAAGGAAACCCGATATGTCAAATGAACTTACATACAAGGCGGCAGGCGTAGACACTCACGCAGGACAGGAATTTGTCAGCAGAATCAAGGCAAATGTTCATTCCACCCACAATCCCAGGGTTCTAGGAGGACTCGGCGGATTTTCAGCTGCTTATGATGTGAGCTTTCTCAAAGGATACAAGGAGCCTGTTCTTCTTTCAGGCACTGATGGTGTGGGCACCAAACTGGAAATTGCACGGCTTCTGAACAAGCATGATACTGTGGGGATAGACCTTGTGGCAATGTGCGTGAATGATCTGCTTGTATCAGGAGCAAGACCTCTGTTTTTCCTGGACTACATCTCCTGCGGAAAACTGGATGTGGCCAAGATGGATCAGATTGTTTCCGGGATTGTGAGAGGGTGCAAGGAATGCGGAGCGGCCCTGGTAGGCGGTGAGACTGCAGAACATCCAGGCATAATGAAAGAAGACGAATATGATCTCGCTGGCTTTGCAGTAGGAGTCGTGGAAAAATCTGAAATGATCGACGGAAAAAAAATCACTCCGGGCGACGTCATCATTGGACTCGAATCCAGCGGACCGCACAGCAACGGATTTTCTCTTCTCAGAAAACTTTTTTTGAAAGAAGGAAAACATCTCCCGGATGATGCAAAGCAGATCGAGTTTCTCCGTGAAGACCTTCTTCGGCCTACAAGGATTTATGTCGAGCCAGTTCTCAAGGTCCTCCAGAAGGAAGAAATCAAAGGAATGGTCCATATCACTGGGGGCGGGT
>DAORDI010000109.1:0-15932 GCA_035345895.1 Leptospiraceae bacterium | reverse complement strand
AATGGGAATGGATTCCTGAATTTATGGGAATGACACTGATATTCATACTTGCCCTGGGCACAATTGTAAGGCTGTAGGAGAGATCATGCAAAGTTATATACATCTTATTTATCTGGTGCTTCTTCTTACCGGGGTCATGATACTCATTGAAAACAGACTTAAAAGAATCATCTACCTGATCGGTTTTCAGGGATTTCTTCTTATTTTTCCTGTATTTCAGCTTCATGAAAATGATCTGTTTCATACCCTTCTTTTAAGCGGGATGATCCTTGTCTTCAAGACTGCTCTGACGATGTCTGTTCTTCTCTGGACAATGAAGCGCTCCGATCTGAGTGAACATACAAGTCCCCGTTTCGGCTACATTGCAACTCTCCTGTTCTTCTTTGGAGGGCTTGCTGTTACAATCAAAATTGTGGAAGGAATGACTGAGCTTCCTCCGAATGTAGACAAGCTGGAAGTGATCTATTCATTCCTTCTTGTGTATATGGGGATACTGAGTTTTATCGCAAGAACCCACTGGGCGGTTCTGATGATAGGGTTCACTATGTTTGAAAACGGAATATTTCTGCTGGCACTTCTTCTCCGTCACGGACTTCCGTTCGGCGTTGAATTCGGTGCATTTGTGGATACACTTCTCATCATCATTACAGGAATTGCACTGCAGTTCAGAAGTTCCCAGCTGCAGAGCCTGAAAGGAGAAAATCAATGAATCTATTTACACTTACAGTATTCGGTGCAGCGGTTTTTCTTTTTCTCTTTCTGATTATGGTTTTTGCATTCAGAAGGACAGAAGACAAGGCTGCTTACAGGCTTCTTCTCGCAGTATTCTTCATCACAGTTCTTTTCCTTTCCTGGCAGACTGAAGATTTTGCACTGCAGTGGGTCTTCATTGAAGCATCCAGCATGATTTCGGCCCTTCTTGTATCAATGAGCAGGACAGAACGGTCTGTCGTTGTTGCCTGGAGATTTCTTCTTCTGAATTCATTCGGTCTCGGGCTTGCATTTCTGGGACTGGTGATTCTGTCGTACGGCGACAAATCCAGTCTTTCCATGAATTTCACTGAACTTCTGAACGGAGTCAAGACGGGACACAATACATTCATTGAAGCAGGAGTCTGGCTTGCCGTGTTCGGTTTTTCTGCAAAACTCGGACTGTTTCCAAATCACTTCTGGGTGAGCGATACATATGCAGAAAGTCCAAGTCCTGTTTCAGCGCTGATTTCTGCATTTGTATCTTCTTCGGTATGTCTCATACTGAGAAATCTTCTGAAGCTGGATATGGCAATGCAGAATCCGCATTTCATTTCCGGAAAAGGACTTCTGATCATGGGCATCATTACAATGCTTTACAGTATACTGACATCTCAGCAGACTAAGGACATCAGAAGACTTGCAGCTCAGTCTGCACTTTTTCACAGCGGAGTTCTGGGAGTCATCCTGTATTTAAATCTTCCTGATAATGTATTTTACTTTGCACTGGCTGCAAACATTGCATCCAAGGCACTCACTTTCTCTTCGCTCGGAATATTCAGGGTGGATGCGGGAAGCCGGGAAATTCCCGTGATCAGGGAACTTCCTGCACTGAACAGATACTCCACAGGAATGCTTCTTGCCGGTCTGTGTATGGCATTCATTTTTCCGGTAAGTCCTGTATTTCTCTCTGATATGATGATTATCAAGGAAGGAGCAGCCAGAGGTTCCTACTGGATACTGATCCTGCCGTTTCTGGGACTTGTGCAGTTTCTTGTGATTTTCTACAAGATATATCCGTTTCTTGATATCAGGCACAGACCGTTTCCTGAATCTGAAAAATCAATGCTTGTGAAAAGAATGGTTCTGACCGGGATACTTTTCTTTCTGTCGATCGGTCTAGGCTGTTTCGGATTTACATTCTTTCCTGAACTCTGGAGTCTGCGATGAACAATCTTACAGTAAGCGGTTTCTTTAAAAACAGTTTCAGAGGAAAGAATTATTCTTTCCTTCAGGATTCAGACTCGATTGCAATGTTCGAGACTGAGGATGCTGTTTCATCAATTATAAAGAATATTCATTATCCTTTATGGCTTTTGAGACACTCGATCGGGATTCCGGGCGGTGAAGAAAACTATGAGTCGCATGATCCTCTTCATCCGATGAGCGATAAGGCAGGACGTCTTCACGATCTTACATACTGCACAGACAACAGGGAAAATCTGAGAGATCTTTTTTTCAGAGGGCTTAAGGTGAATGTACCTGCAGACTGTTACTCCCATGCTGTCGGGCCGATTCATGCAGGTGTCATTGAACCCGGACATTTCCGTTTCTGTGTAAGAGGAGAGGTCATACAGCATCTTACAATACGGCTCGGGTTTCAGCACAGGGGAATACTCAAGACTCTGATCGGGAAGAAGCCTTCTGAAGTGATGCCTTATGCGGGTGCAGTTTCAGGTGATTCAACTGTGGCTTACTCCATTGCATTTTCTGAAGCCTATGAAAAAGCATTTCAGATCGAAACTGATCCTGAAATAAAATTCATTCGGAGTATTCTGCTCGAAACTGAAAGAGCGGCAATTCATATAGGAGACATTGGTGCTCTCGCTGAAGACATCGGATATTACCCTCTGCACGGTCTGTGTTCCACTGACAGGGGTGTGCCTCTGGGGATAATGGAAGCACTGACAGGTTCACGATTCGGAAAGGCTTCTGTATTTCCGGGAGAAGTGAGACTGAACAGGAAACTGACAAAGGAGACTCTTAAGACACTTTCGTCAAACATCAGGTCTGTTTTTGAAAGAGTGGAATCTCTCTTTCTTCGTGCAGCTGCTCATTCGACAATCCGTGAAAGGATGGAAGACTGCGGAACAGTAGCAATGGAAACAGCAGTGAAAAATTCATTCCTCGGACTTCCTGCAAGGGCATCCGGAGTATCAATGGATCTGAGAAAAAAAGATCCTGCATATTCCATGAAAATTGCAATGAATTTTAATGATCTGGAAGAAATGAAGGGAGATGTCTGGTCGAGATTTTATCTGCGTTACCTGGAACTTAAAGATACCTGCGAATGGCTGGAAAAGGCTATTCCCCTCATGGATATTTCAAAGTCAGGGAAGGGAGAATACATTGTATCCAGAAAAAAGGCAGCAGAGGGAGTGTACTTCGGAGCAGCCGAAGGGTGGAGAGGAAATGTTCTTGCAGTATTCGACGTCGGTTCTGACGGCAGGCTGAATGATGTATATCTCAGAGACCCTTCTGTTCTGAACTGGCATGCACTTGAGCTGGCGGTAAGGGGGGTTCTGATAGGGGACTTTCCTGTGAACAATAAATCATTCAATCTGAGTTATGCGGGGTTTGATCTCTGATGGGCATCTACGAAATTAAAAATTTTTTCACTTCACACAAGAGCATGGATTTTGACAAATGCAGTCCTTTCAATGAAAATGCAAGGGGAGTTCCTGCTCTTCTTTCTTCTGAGGAAGACTGCGGAAAATGCACGGCCTGTGCGGACAGCTGTCCAGTAAAGGCAATTTCCATTTCAAAGGAAGGTATGCAGATAGACTGCGGTGCTTGCATTCAGTGCGGAATCTGTACCGACCTTTGTCCTGAAGAGAGGCTGGTCAATTCAGGCTTCACTCATGTCTTTGCTTTCAGGAAGGAAGAGCTGAAGGTCCGTTTTCAGAAAGGAGACTTCGTGCCGGAAAAGCCGGAGATTCCTGAGAACGTTCTGATTTTTCAGGAAATGACTGAAGGCAAGGGTATCTGCTACAGGGAGATTGCTGCGGCAGGGAACAATGCAGTGGAATGCGAGCTGAATGCCAGTTTCAACAATCTTTTTGACAGTGAAGGGCAGGGTGTAAGGAGTGTTGCATCTCCTAAACATGCAGATGTGCTTCTGTATTCAGGTCCTGTCAGTGAGAATATGGCTGGACCCCTCAATACTGCATGGGAGTGTATGCCGGAACCGAAGGCAATGGCTGCCGCCGGTTCGGAGGCTGTTGCAGGAGGACTCTTTCAGCTCGGCCGACTTCCCAAGGAGCCCGACGTCTTTATTGGAGGCGATCCTCCCAGACCGGACGTAATGATCCAGGCGATGAGAATGCTGATGGGAAAATTCAAGTACAGTTTTCAAAGTGCATTCCATAAGAGGATTCAGGAGCTGAAGAACAGAAGAAAACAGTCTTAAAACTCTGTCGCAGAGTCGGCGGAATTGCCTGTCTGCTCTGCGCTTTTATAAAAAAGAATTGACTGAACTTTTCATTCAGGTAAAAAGAGATTCCGAAAAGAACCTGCATTTGCAGAGGGGGGATAATGAAATACTATAAGCTCCAGAATCCTGGAATTGATCAGACACCTTTTTTGGACAGTAAATGTGACTGGTTTGGAAAAATGTATTCGGAAGAAACAGGCGGTCAGATTCTGATTGTGAGCTCCGGAAGAAGAAATGCTGCAAGTCAGGCAAAGGCAATGTTTGAGAACTATAAGAATGAGGTCACTAAAAATGCGGCCCCGATTTCCTACAGACTGAAACAGGCAGAACAGGAGATCCGGGAATCTTTTATGAATGGATTCAAGACTCTCAAAAAACCTGATGCAGAAATTATAAAGGATATGACAGCTGTCATTAATTCTCAGATTCAGAGAGAAATACTGATTTCCAATCATCTGCCTACAAAAAACAATGCGGACGGAACTGCAAACGATTTCAGCCTTCAGAACGAATATGCAGTGATGGATGCGATCTGCAAGGAATATGGAATCTACATTATTAAGGAGCCGAAATGCATCCATATTACCTGGCCTGCCTGAATTTTTCAGGAATATCAGACAGCTGAGAAATTTTCTTCCGACTTCAGCCTCCCTTTAAACGACTGAAGTCTTCTTCTCTCAAAATTTTTCCTTTCCGTCCGGTTCCTTATTTACTGCCCCGTTTTTCTCATGTCTGAATTTTTGAATATCCAGATAGACATCTTTCCTTGCCCGGTTTATGCTTCCCAAAGGTCTGTGTTCCGGTAAGCTGTGCCAAGGAGTATATGAAAGATTTTCACAGAAATCCATCTGCCTTTCTGAATCAAAGGACTGCACAGGAATTTTAATTGAAGCAGTTTTTATAAACGGTGACATCTCTTCGCTCCACTCAGACCTCGGATCTTCAATGGGCATTGTATCGGGGTCTTTCTGGAACTGAATCATAAAATCGAAACAGGCTTCTTTCCTGCCGAGTGTTTCCTTCATTGCTTCACGCAGGTAGTTGTCGGTCAGAATTTCAGGAAGCTTTTTTACCGGAGGTTCACAGGGTTTTGCCGAGTATTTTACTGCTTTCCCTTCTCCGAAAAGATAAGGAGTACCGCTCCAATACTGGATTTCCATTGGATCAGTGTGTAATTTTCTTCCATTAAGAATTAATTTTAATTCATTAAAATGAGAATTGAAAGGATTCAGGAAATACCAGAGTCCTCTGTTTACCAGCTGCAGAAACTCATCTGCATTTTTCATAGGATGAATCGGGCCGCTTGCCAGCACGAAATCCTGTGTCTTTTCCGTTTTTCTGTCGGGCAGAATTTTTTCACCTTTGACTCCGATTAATTTGACTGCCATCCCGATCATTGTTTTGGAGGAATCCGGCTGAACTTTTGTCAGAGCAGATGAATATCTTATCCAGACAGGATATTTTCCAGGATTTCTGAAAAGCCCAGTCTGCAGTTCCTTCGGCAGTTCCGGAACAGTAAATTCCCCCTTTACGCATCCGTAATGCTTTGGATGAGCGTCTCTGAGAACCTTGGTTCCTGCATATTTTCCCGCGAGATCAGATTTAACTGCATCTGACAGCTGCCGAATAGTTTTTTCCTCATTCGGAAGCGGATATTCTTTTGCAGTTTCCAGTTTCTGATCCGAGGAGCTGCAGCTGTCTATGAACAGAATGAATACGAGTGCAGCCGCTGCCATTCCTTTCCGGTGTATTGAATTTTTATTCATTCTGTTTCCCCTCGCATTTTGCCTGTTTCAGAAATCTGTTTCAAATTGAGTTCACTGATAAAAAGTAATCGGCTGAATTTTATTCTCTCAGCTTAGGAGAATTGAACCAGAGTCCTGCAGCCAGATTTTTATCCCCGTAATTCCTGAACACGACCCGGATAACCACACCCGATTCCTTTTCAAACTCTCCTGAATAAATGACTGAAACATAGCCTGACTGTTTCACTGTCTTTATCAGCTTTCTGGATCTGTATTTTCTGATTTTGGACAGAATGGAACCCTGCTTCTGTCTGAAGACCGGTTCAGTCAGTGCATTTTTCATTGTCTCATCGAAGTCCTTTGAATATTTTGCGTAATTCATTTCATTATGGCCTGCCAGGATGCTGTCAGCAGCAGGTTCTGCGTATTTCAGAACATTCTCGCGCTCTTCGCCTGTAATTTCTTCTTCACTCTGACAGTTCTGAAAGCTCAGTACAGAAAATACGGCAATGAAAGTCATCAATATTCTTACTCTGCATTCTGGTCTGCTTAAGGATTTCATTGCATCCTTTTATCTGCTGGATTAAATTGCAGTCTGACACAGGCATTCCTTTACTGTCAATGCAAATTGAATTCGATCAGTGCAGTCCTGAATGAGCTCGGAACTGAAATGAAAGCTGTGATAAAACAGTTGAGATTTTAATGAAATATCAGTAAGAAATAAATACTGCAGCAGGCGATATCCTGCTTTTCTTTCTGTTCGAGAAATAAAGGCTTACTTTCGGAAAAATACAGTGAACGGAAGACTGCTCTTTCTTCCGGAATGTGCATATATTTTCCAATTGAGACTGGTTCTTCAATATCGGAACGCCGACAGACAGAATCCGATACTGAGAGTTCCGGTATGGATTTCTGTGAATGGAGGGCAGAATGATTTTCCATTCGTTCCCGCGAAACAGTCGACACTGAATTCAGATGACTGCTTTTTTCTTGACCAAAAATGACATTTCTGAAAAATAAACTTCACCTTAAAAAGAGAGACAGGAGAGCAAATTGGAAAAAGAAGCAACAGTAGGACGCTGGCAGAAGGAATTTTTTGAGAATATAAACGGTTTTGTAAAGACAGGGATGAGTGAGGCTGATGCCCGTAAAATTCTGGAACAGTTTCTCTATCTTTCTTCGATCACTCCAATGCCTCCGGTAATGAATGTTTTTAAAGAGCCGGATTCCCTGGAAAAAACAGGCGTCTACACAGAGATGAATGAAACATCCAGGGCATTCATGATCAAATTTCTGAATCCTATCATGAGAAACTTCAAGGTTGAGGGATTGGAAAATCTTGCACTGATCGAAAAGCTCATCGGCAAATTTCCGATGACGCTGATTTCAAACCACCTGAGTCATCTTGATGCACCCGGCATTTTTCATCTTCTTTACACATCCGGAGAGACCGGCAGAAGGATTGCAGAGCAGATTACATTCATTGCAGGAAGACTTGCTTTTGAGCCTGATTTTACAAGACTCGGGCTGTATATGTTCGGTACACTGCTTGTCTGTTCCAAGAAGGATATGTCTGACAATCCGAGCCTCTCGGATATGATGACCAAAATCAATATGCGTGCTTTCCGGCAGTCTCAAAAGCTGCAGTCCGAGGGAAAGATCATTTCCATCTTTCCGGAGGGAACCAGATCGAGAGACGGAAGACTGATGCCCTTTGTGGATACTGTATTTCACTATGTATCCAACAAAGTGGTCATTCCGATTTCACTGGAGGGAACGGACAAGATTCTTCCTACTACAGGATTCCTGTTTAATGCAGCAGTAGGAAAGCTTGTGATCGGAAAGCCGGTCATCGTAGGCGACTTGAAAAACAAGGCCAAGGTTCCCGAGTTTGATCTTCTCGAAAAAATCACTCCTCCTGAAAAGGGAGATAAAAAGCAGTTCCTGATTGACAACTTGGCACTTCTTGTAGGTTCCAATCTGAGCAAGCACAAGCACGGTTCGTACAGAAACCTGTACAGTGCAGACAAATCCATCAGAGAAAATACTCTCATCCAGATTCCAAAGTCGCCTGAGGAAAATATTGTAGTCATCGGTTCAAGCTACAGGTCCATTGCAGCGGCCGCAATTCTTGCAAACAAGAATGTTATGGTCACTGTATATACACCGGACAAGGAGATGGCAGAAAACTGCAACACAGAACAGAGAGATCTGGAGCATTTTCCTCTTTTCAAGCTTCCTCCGAATGTGCGATTCAGTGCAGATCCTGATGTGATCCTGAAGGCAACAATGTTTGTGCAGGGAGCAAACCCCTGGCAGTTCGAGAATGTTTACGCCAAGATCAAGGACAATCTGAAAAAGAACAAGAGTGTCATCCTCAACGTAGTCAAGGGATTCAGTTCCTCCAGGAAAGGTCTGATTATGTATGATCTGGAGGATATGGGAGTGGAAAAAAACAGGCTGGCAGTAGCGGCCGGTGCAGGTTATCCTGAGCAGATGATGGAAAGAAAAATTTCCGGTCTGGAAGTGGCGGCAATTGATACAAGCCAGATTCCGAGACTTGTCAGTCTCCTTTCCACAGGTTATATTTATTCCAGGGCGGCCCTTATCGAACATGATATCATCGGTGTTCAGCTGGGAGGCGCACTGAAGGCAGTCTATGCACTGATTATGGGAGTGGTGGAAGGTTACTTCAAGGAAAAACTCGGCGGTGATGTGGACAATACTCTTTTCCATATTTCCAACCGATTCTTCAAGGAAATGGTTTCGATCGGAGTGGAACTTGGCGGCAAGCCGGAAACATTCCAGGGACTTTCAGGACTTTCCGATTTTATGCTTTCCTGCTTTGGTACAGATTCTCATGACAGACAGCTGGGATATGAATTTGCTCTCGGCAAGGCTCCTGAGAAAAATACCAGCGGAAGTTTCGGTCTGAAAATGCTTCCTAATCTGATCCGTCTTGGAATCGAAAAATATCCTGTAGTGACAGCGGCATACGAGGTATTTGTGAACGGAAAAGATATGGACACAATGATTGAAACTGTGCAGGAAAAACTGATTCGGGTCTGAACTGTTCAACTGAAACGCGGATCTGACTTGCTAAACTGGGTCTGTTTCCGTGTTTCAGTCAATGCCCTTCTCTTTGTACAAAGCCGGTTATCCGTAAAGGCTGATCTCTTCAATCTCTGAATTCTTTTTTTGAGTAGAGAACTTTCACAGGGATTCAGATAATAGTAATATGAAATCAATTTTCAAGCCTGCTCTTTTCATTTCATTTCTTTCAGTGTTTTTTCTTTTCCAGAAATCTCCTGCTCCAAAGGATACAAAGGTGACATTTCTGTATCTCTGTTCCATAGACGGAAGATTTGATTTTGACCAGGAGGGAAGAGAGGGGCTTGCCACAGTCACCGAACTGAAACGTCAGGAAGAGGAAAGAATTCATCCTGAGGGAGGTACTGTATTTCTGTTTACTCAGGGGAATTTTTTCGAAAATGACAAGGATGCCCGATCGTTTACTCTGATGAAAAAAGCAGGATTCGATTCTGTCGTTCTGTCGGAAGAAGAGCTCGGATATTTTGAAAAGAATCCTGCACTAAAAAGGCTTGGTCTGCCAGTAATTGCACCTAGAGACAATCTCTTCAATGCACCTACAGAAAAAATTTTCAGTCTGGACGGGGTGAATCTGAAACTGACTTCCTTTCTGCTGAATAAACTTCCATACGAAAAAAGAAAAAATGTACACTTGAATCTGATTTTTCCTGATCCTGATTCTGAAATTTCACTTGATGAGATTGATGAAAACATCCCTGCTGTTTTTTTTGTTCCCTCAAAAAAAGGGCTGACCCTTCCTCCTGTCTCAGTAAACGAGACTGCACCTGCGAAAACTGCTGAACCGGTCAAGACATCGGTACTGACAATGGGAGGAGAGACAGTAAAAACCGAAACGGATGCTTTATCCAAGGACTCAGCGCCAAAAAAAGAAACCGCTGCTCTTCCTGCTGAAAAACCCAAAAGAAATGCTTTTTATTCCACTGCTCTTTCTTTCAAAAGCAATGTATATACTGCGGAATGTCCTGAAAAAAAAGGGGTTCTCGGAAAGTACAGCCTGGTGTACAGAGCGGGAAAACTGATCCGGCAGACTCAGGAATTCATTCCTCTCAATACAAAGGAGCATAACAGGAAGTGGATTCATCCTGATAAAGAGATGCAGTCAGAGCTGAAAAAAAAATAGTGGTTTCATGAGTCTGAACTGTGGAATCGTCGGGCTTCCTAATGTAGGCAAGTCCACTATATTCAATGCTCTCACAAAGGCGGGAGCTCAAATTGCAAATTATCCTTTCTGTACGATAGAACCGAACAAGGGAATTGTGGAAGTTCCCGACAAAAGACTGCAGAGGCTTGCAGACATTTACGGTCCTAAAAAAATCATACCTGCACTTATGGAATTTGTGGATATTGCAGGTCTTGTGAAGGGTGCGAGTCAGGGAGAGGGTCTTGGAAATAAATTTCTTTCACATATCAGGGAAGTGGACGCGATCTGTCATGTAGTCCGTGCCTTCGAGGACGACAATATCACTCATGTTCACGGAAAGATAGATCCTATTGAAGACATCCAGGTGGTCAACTATGAACTGATCCTTGCAGATCTGGAAAGTCTTGAAAAACAGCACCAGAAAGTCATAAAGACAGCAAAGACGAACAAGGAAAGTGCAGAGATTGCCGGAGTCATGGAAAAAATCATGAATGTGCTCAGAGAAGGAAAGCCGGGAAGGCTTGCTGTCCTGAATGCAGATGAAAAAAAGATTTCCGACCGGTTCAATCTGATTACTACAAAGCCCGTACTGTACTGTGCGAATATTCTGGATACTGAAATCAAAAACAAGGACAATCCTTTGCTCAAAAAAATAGCGGAATTTGCCAAGTCGGAACATGCAGAAATGATTCATCTCTCCGGAAAAGTGGAAGAGGAACTTTCCGGTCTTACCCCGGAAGAGCAGATGGAATTTCTGAATGAACTTGGTGAAGAGGAGAGCGGTCTGAACAGGATGATTCATGCAGCCTATCATCTTCTGGATCTGATCACCTTTCTTACTGCAGGGGAAATAGAGGTCAGGGCCTGGACAACATTGAAAGGAAGCACTGCACCCAAGGCAGCGGCAGTCATTCACTCCGATTTTGAAAAGGCATTCATACGGGCCGAAGTCATCAAATTCGAAGACGTTGACCGTCTCGGCAGTCCGGCCAAAGTCAAGGAAGAAGGAAAACTCCGCCTTGAGGGAAAAGACTATATCGTTCAGGACGGGGATGTAATCTATTTCAGGGTGAATGCCTGATCATTAAAACTTAATGACTGCTTTGGCATTCGGTGAAACATTTTTTGTCTGAGTGCCTGAGCAGGAAGAGGAATCTACGGTTTCCTTTGAGCTGATTGAAACAGTTTTATTGGCGGGTACATTGTAAGAAGTGCAGGAAGAGTCAAAACTGTCTGCAGTCCCTGCGTCAAATCCTGTAAAACTGATATTAAGTGAACCTATTATTCTGACCGCACTGCTGGAACAGGAAACAGTGACTGTACCTGGGGAAAGACAGATCTTATAAGTGCCTGCCTTTGTAAATTTCAGACGCTGAAGGTCCACTGCGGCGCTTGCACAGACTGAAAATTCCCTGGTTCCGTCATATGTCTGATCCGGATAGTTTATATTATATTCCATTTTTACATCTGACCCGGAGCAGGGACCGTTTGCTGTTGAGGCCGCCATCAGTGCGGCAAGCTCATCAGTGGATGCGAAGCTGGTATCTTCGTCAGTCGCTTTGAACCCTTTGCAGAACAGGTTTGAAAATAAGATGAAAATTATTCCGCAGAGGTTCAGTGTTTTCATTCAGATTTTTACTCCGAACAGTTCACAGTCTGCGACAGTCATAATATCCACAAGTTCAGCAAATTTTACATTAGGCACCCATCCGAGTTTTTCTTTTGCCTTGGCAGGATTTCCCAGAAGCTGTTCCACCTCAGTCGGTCTGTAAAACTTTGGATCAACTGCAACAATGACATCACCGTTCTTTTTATTGATTCCTTTTTCATTTTCGTCTTTTCCTTCCCAGATTACTTCCACCCCGGCCCTTTTGAAGGACAGTTCTGTAAACTCTCTTACTGTATGCATTTCATTCGTAGCCACAACATAATCATCCGGTCTTTCCTGCTGAAGCATCATCCACATCATTCGAACGTAGTCCGGCGCATATCCCCAGTCTCTCCTTGCACTTAAGTTTCCGAGATGGATTGTCTTTGATTTGCCTGCCTTATACTTCGCCACTCCCAATGTGATTTTTCTAGTCACAAAATTTTCACCTCTTCTGGGAGATTCGTGATTGAAAAGTATTCCGTTTGATGCATGGAGCCCGAAAGCTTCTCTGTAGTTGACTACAATCCAGTATGCATAGAGCTTGGCGACTGCGTATGGGGATCTTGGATAAAAAGGGGTTTTTTCTGTCTGAGGAACTTCCTGTACAAGTCCGTAGAGTTCTGATGTAGATGCCTGATAGAATCTTGTTCTGATCTTTGTTTCCTTGATTGCATCGAGAAAACGGAGTGTTCCTACTGCATCCACTTCAGCGGTATATTCGGGAACCTCAAAGGATACCCCGACATGCGATTGAGCAGCGAGATTGTAGATTTCTTCGGGCTGTACTTTTTCCAGAATTCTGTTCAGGTTGCTTGAATCAGTCAAATCACCGTAGAGCAGATGGACATTCGGATTGCCTAAAACATGCTCAATTCTCTGTCTGTTGAAGAGACTTGATCTTCTCACAAGACCGTAAACTTCATAACCTTTTTCCAGAAGAAATTCTGTCAGATATGATCCATCCTGACCTGTGATTCCAGTGATTAATGCCTTTTTCAAGTGTTTCCCCTCGGTTGACCCTGTTAAATTCTGCTTTTTGCAGTTGACTTTACTTTAGCGGGAAATCCCTTTATTCAGGCAATTACTTTTACTCTGTTCCATACCGGTTCTGCAAAAGTTTTCTTCGAAGAGAATTCCTTTCCTCAAGGCTGATCAGTCCCTCATTGAACAGATTTTCTATCTCTTTCAGTTTGTCTTTGAGAGATTTGGGAGTCTCTTTCGGTTTTTTTTTCATTTCTCTTTTCCGGAAGAGAAATGAATTTTTGCCGCATTTAAATTCATTGTCCTGCAGAATTTCAATTTTTTCAGATTCAGACGGGAAGTGCAGCATTTTATCATTGGATGAACATTCTTCCTTGACGGAGTATCTTTTCAGCCATGCATTCGGAGAATACGGATTTTCAAAATTGATTCTCAGACCTGTTTCAAAAAATCTGATTCTCAGATTCTTTTCCATTTTTTCAAGAATGATCCTTGTTCTGTAAATGACTGTTTTCTGGAACATGGAATCATTTTTCTTTATCTGGATATAGATTCTGCTGCATCTGCAGTCCGGAAGAATTTTCAGAAATTCCCTAAGTTCACGTATGTTTTCGTCCGAGAACAGATTCTCAGTACCGGAGAGACTGAAGCTTCTTTCTCTTTTCAGCGCAAAAAGAATATCAGCTGCCTCAGCATCATCCTTTCCGAAAAAATTCTCAGCTGGAAAATCAGAGAGTTTTTCTGCAGAAACGGATTCTCCTGAATAAATGAGTTCAGAGAAGGCTAAACTTTCCTTTTCAGTGAAGATTTGACATCCGCAAAACAGTATAATCAGACTTTTCAAAAAAAAACCCTTCAGGAAAGCTGAAAATATGAAGGTTTTACTGCTCGCATTTTTCAGACAGACTGTAGTTTTTTTCTGTTTCATCGCTGTAAGTTTATCCGTATCTGCCAACTCTCTGAAGGAGGCGAAGAAAGCGTATTCGCAGAAGCAGTTCCAGAAGGCCACAAAACTTTTCTGGGAAAATGCAAAAAAGAATCCGGGTGACGGAGAAGCATATATGTATCTCGGCTACATTGCAGAGTTTCAGAAAGATTACAGACAGTCAATTCAGTATTTCAGAAAAGCTGTAGATCTCAAGCTTTCCAAGGAGCAGAGACAGACATCACTGCTTAAGATTCTAATTTTTTACAATTATCATCAGGCATGGGATTATGTTCTGCACTATGCAAACAGGTATCTGAAAATAGATCCATCCAACAGAGAAGTGGCCAAAATGAGAGACAGGGCCGCTGGAAACAAGGGTCACGATCCGGGCGATATGCATGTCAGTGTAAGACAGTCAGACGCAAAGGAATCAAAGAAATCCGAAGCCAAGGAAAAAAAGGAAAAAGACCACAAAAAGGAAACTGCGTCCAGGGAAAAGGACAGGGATCATAAAAA
This sequence comes from Leptospiraceae bacterium, assembly GCA_035345895.1. Lineage (GTDB taxonomy): Bacteria > Spirochaetota > Leptospiria > Leptospirales > Leptospiraceae > DAORDI01. The sequence goes on along the minus strand of DAORDI010000109.1, from coordinate 1,676 downwards.
AGAAAAAGACAAAGAACACAAAAAAGAGCATAAAAAGGAAACTGCGTCCAAAGAAAAAGACAGGGAAAATAAAAAGGAACATTCATCCAGAGAAAAGGATAAAGAGCACAAAAAGGAAACTGCATCCAAGGAAAAAGACAAAGAACATAAAAAGGAACATTTATCCAAAGAAAAGGATAAAGAGCATAAAAAGGAAACTGCTTCAGTAAAGGAATCCAAAAAGAAAAAAAAAGAAGAGCCGGAGGAAAAGCCGGTAACAGAAAAAAAACCTAAGAACAAGGATGAGGAAAAACTCTGGGAAAAAGGACTGGAATACCTGGACAAGGAAGAGTTTATGCTTGCCGACAGAATATTCGGAAACCTTGTCAGAAAGAATCCCTCGAATAAAAATTATCTGTACAAGGCAGGAATTGCAAAACTCAGACTGGGAGAGTATGAGAAGTCGCTCTCTCTTTTTTCTGATGCAGCCAAAAACACTGAATCCGACGACAGGATGATGCTTTATTATATCTCTCTGAATGAAGGGCAGGCACTCCAGAAACTCTTCAGGACTGATGAGGCCCTCAAAAAATATCTGAATGCATACAGACTTGTAAAGTCCAAGCCTGCACTGACTGCACTGATGAAGATATATTATGAAACAGGAAACTTTGAAGAAAGTCTGAGGTATTCAGATAAAATACTTCAGAATGAGGAAACGAATACAGAAGGCAGGATGCACAAGGCAGTCTCTCTTCTTCAGCTGGGAAGCAGAAAGGAAGGCTTCAGGAATCTGATTCAGTTTTCCTCCCTTTTGAAGAAGGAGTTTCCGGATATTTCGAAAGCACCTGTAAAATATCATGAAGGAATATTGTATCTGGGTGTATTTTATTCCGGGAGAAACAAATACAGACTGGCAATGAAATACCTGAAGGCTGCTGAGAGTTCCAAAATCGATTCAAAGTCCTACATATTTGCAATGGGCAAGATTTACCATTATACTGGAAAATATGATCTTTCTCTTTCCTGGCTGGAAAAACTTCCTAAAGTTCCTGCTGCGAATTATCTGATGTCAAGGGGATATGCACAGGAGAAGAATGCAGCCAGAACAAAGGAGTATTTTGCAAAGGCTGCAGGACTGAAAGAAATTTACTGGGTCAAGGTAAAGCTGGATTCAGGGTTCAGAGAAATGCTTGCTGTTCAGGACTTTGCGGATTTTATTTCAAACCGGGGCGAAACACCTGCCAAGTCTCTTCCATAGAGGGTATATAATAAAAATCTTTTCTGTTAAATGAGCCTCTGAAAAAATGCCAGAATGCCAAGATTAAAGAGTTTATTTCTTTTTCCATTTCGTCTTCTGCATTATATATATCTGCAGATTCAGGCTCCTTTCAGAACAGGGAATGCCTATCTGCTGGAAATACCGTCCGAGTTCCGTGAATCGGACAAGACTTTTTTCATGGAACTCATTTCAGGCAGGACGGAAAAGCCTACATACCTGCAGTTTCTCTCTTTACTGAGACGCATTTCCGAGAACACTGATATCAAAAAATTATTTTATATTGCCGAAGAGGCTGATTTCGGCCTTGCAGAAATGTATGAAATAGGCAAGGCATTTGAACGGCTGAAAAACCGGGGTGTCAGACTCTGCGCCTATTCTTCAAAAGGAGATTATAAAACTCTTTATCTTCTGTCCT
>DAORDI010000108.1:0-16026 GCA_035345895.1 Leptospiraceae bacterium | reverse complement strand
GAAAGATTCATCCGGCGTTTCAATCTTGTTCTCTGCGGCATACTCCTTGTCATAGATGAACATAGGCACTTCCTTTCTTCGCTCCCTGACCCAGTCCATAAAAGACTCATCCATTTTTTCTCTCGCAATAATATCCTGAACGATCTTCCGAATTGCTTCCATTGGAGTCCTTCTCTTTCCGTCCATTCTTATGATGCAGTATCTTCCCCTGTCATCCCTGAAGAGCTCAGAAATTCCTCCTTCCGGAAGCATTGCAAGATTCCCTACCAAAGTTCTGTTTTTCATTACAAGCTCTGAAGTGGATATCCAGTCAGAGTATCCCCCTCGCGGAGACTGATTTCTTGGACCGGAAGCAATCAGATTGAAAGCAGACTTATCTTTCCTGATTTCTTTCTGTATTTGGGACATTTCATTGGATACCCTTCTTTCTTCATCCAGACCTGTATTTCTGGGAATCATTACAATTTCTCTGTACTTGACTTCATAACCGAGTTTGTCCTTGTTCCGTTCATACCATTTTTTTGCATCATCTTCCGTCGGAGGACGGACTGTGACTCTCATCTGCATCAGCTGAGATTTTTTAATCTGGTACGGAAGATCAGAAACCCACATTTCAAAAGGCATTCCTGATTTTTCACTGAGATGTTTTTCAAACTGTACCCTGTCTGTAATTCCGGAATGCTCCATCATCTTTTCAATTTCAGATTCGATTCTTTTTTCATTTACTGTGATGGACTCCTCATCTGCAGTAATGTCCACGATTGCCCGTTCGATCAGAAAATCCAGCACCTGTGTCTTGTGAGAACCCTTATAAGGACTTCTCTGCTTGAAAAGTCTTTTGAATTTATCCTCACCCTTTTCATAGTCCAGCTGTGAAATGCTGATCTTGCCTATGATTGCATAGATTTTATTGATTGATTCCGCACTGTTCAGTGCAAAGGAAAAAAGAAGAAAAAACAGAAATATTCTCATATATTATCGAATCTGCTGTATTCCGGTGTAAAAATCAACTCAAATGTTTTGATTGCACCTGCCCTGTTCTTTGCGATAATGATTTCCGCCTTGTTTCTTTTGTCCTCAGGCACATCATCCTTGTTCACAAGATCCGGTCTGTATATGAATGCGACAATGTCCGCATCCTGTTCAATTGCTCCGGATTCTCTCAGGTCGGAAAGCTGAGGCCTCTGGTCCTTCGATCTCTGCTCTACAGCTCTTGACATCTGCGAAAGCGCAAGGATAGGACATCCTGCTTCCTTGGCCATCTGTTTCAGGTTCCTGGAAATGGATGCAACTTCCTGCTGTCTTCCTCCATCCTTTGCAGTCGGATCACTCATCAGCTGCAGGTAATCGACTACGATCAGAGAAAGAGGCGTAGTAATCAGAAGCTGCCTGATCCGATTCTTAAACTCCCAGATAGTAAGTGCACCTGTATCATCAATGTATACAGAAGAGGCAAAAAGAGAAAGGATTGAATTGAGAAGCTTGGACTGATCTCCAGGATGAATGGAACCTGTCTTAAGCAGTGTGGAATTGATCCTGGCCTCAGAGCAGACCATCTTTGTCAGAAGTTCCATATATCCCATTTCCAGTGAGAAAATGGCGACTGCCTTTTTTTCTCTCACTGCAACGTTTGAGGCAATGTTCAGTGCAAATGTAGTCTTTCCGTTACCGGGCCTTGCGGCAAGAATCATCAGTTCCCCTGACTTCAGTCCAGTCGTCGCCTCGTCCAACTCATGAAAATGAGTCTTCAGACCTACAGTAGCCCCCTTTGTCTCATACATCATCCTGATGTAATCAATCATCTCATCCTTGTACTCCTTGATGAGACGGAGTCCTCTTACACTGACTGCCTTTGAAATCCGCGAGAGATCACTTTCAATTTTCGTAAACAGGACTTCATTTTCTTCAGGATCGGCTGCCAGATTCTGTGCCGCTGCAGTAAGAGTTTCAAGATATTTTCTTCTGTCTGAAAGCTTCTTAATTCTTTTAATATAATAGCTTAGAGGCTGAACGATGATTGCATTTTTATATAAATTAAATATATATTCAGTTTCTCTGTCTTCAGCAGAGAACCTTCCAGTCTCCCTGAGCTGATTAGTAAGAGAAATAGGATCAACAGCAATTCCCTTGTCCGTAATTTCCAGAATGGACGCAAAAATTTTTCTGTGGAGCTGGTTGTGGAAATCTTCTTCGGCGAGACCGAAGTCTGTCCCTCCCGCCGCCCCTTTAATCAACAGATGAGAAAGATACGATCTTTCCGACTCATGTTCATGGAGAACGGGAGGATTCATTTTTATTCTGCTTGTTTGGTCACTTTCAGTTGAATGGCTGCAGAGATACCGTCCGCCAGCTTGATCTTGATCTGATATGTTCCAATAGCCTTGATATTTTCAGAGAATTCAATTTTTCTCTTGTCAAGTTCTACATTCAGAGCATTCTTCACTGCCTTTGAAACATCCGAATGAGTGACAGATCCGAAAAGTTTATCGTTCTCGCCCGTTTTCACTGCGATTTCGACTTCTTTTCCGTTCAGAGACTCAGCAATTCCGAGCATAGAGCTTTTTCTTTTCTCTTTTTTCTGCTCAATCATTTTCTTCTGATGAACAGCCGCTTTTGTAGAGCCTTCATCCGCACGGACAGCAATTTTATTCGGGATCAGATAATTTCTGGCATATCCGTCAGAAACTTCCTTGATGTCTCCCGCATCTCCAAGATTGACAAAGTCTTTTCTCAAAATTACTTTCATGCAGACCTCACAGTACCTTGTACGGCAGAAGACCTACTGCACGCGCTTTTTTGATTTCTCTGACGAGAATTCTCTGCCATTTTGCAGAAGTTCCTGTAATTCTTCTTGGAAGAATTTTTCCTCTGTTTGTAATGAATCTTTCCAGAATATCCACTCTTTTATAATTCAATGCAGCAGCAAGAGCCTTGTCTGCAGTAAACTTGCATACTTTTCTCTTGTATTTTGAGTTCTTCTTGAATTTAGAATCACCGTCTTTTCCACGAAGACCTTTTTCATCATCTTCATCGTCTTCTTCGTGTCTTCTTCCGCCGGATCTTTCCTTAGTTGGGAATGTTTCTTTTACTTCCTGATTTTCCAGTTCTGACATAATCACCTCAAACCTTTATCACTAATGATCTTAAAATGTTCTGATTGAGCTTGAACTCATTTTCCAGTTTTGCTATGGCAGAAGGCTCTGCCTTGCATTTAAAATGGGAATAGTGTCCAGTTTCCAATCCGCGAATTGTATGCCAGAGTTTTTTGGAACCCCAGTCTTCCTCTTCAGTCATTTCAACTGAATACTTCTTAAAAAATTCTTTGATTGTGTTCTTGGTTTCATCGACGAGTGACGCCGGTGACTCCTGAAGAACAGCAGTTATTTCATATGCGCGCATTTTGCTCTCCTTTGGGTATTCCCATAGTTCCGCATAAGTCCGAGGCCGCAGTTCGGTACGGTATGGGTAGAAGTTACTATGTAAACTTAACTTCTTACAGCTTCTGTTTTTTTGAGCCTACCGGCAGGGCTGTGTCCCAAAATATCAGGTTAAGAACAGCAGGCGACATTTTGCAGCTCGCTGCGCGAGCTGAGTTATATCCTATCGGAAAATTAAGGGACTGCCGTCCCTTGAAAATCCCTGCCAACTGCTATCCTGACAGCATCAGACTATGTCCCTCGAAAATCCCCAAAAAATCCTTAGCCGCTTCCGAATTAGCGAGAGGTTTGCAACCCTCGCAAGTCTTTATGCCGCTAAGACCTCGCCTTGGTATTAAAAAGCCAGTTTACATTATTGACCATTTTTTAATCATGAAGCCCTGTGTCAAGATCGGAATTTTTCAGTCTCTGCAGATATCCTCTTCCCACCAGGAATAGTCTTTCATAGTTTTTTTCCCGCAGAGAAGGCATTCCGGATTTTTGGGAAATTTCCTTTTTCTGAATTCCATCGTTTTTGCATCAAAAAACAGAATATTCCCGAGAGTCGTTTCCATTCCCAGAAAATGCTTCAGACATTCAGATGCCTGAATGCTCCCTGCAATTCCCGCAATGCTGCCGAGAACTCCTGATTCGGAACAGCTGGGGGTCTCTTCAGCTGGAGGGGGGGAATGGAAAATGCATCTGTAACAGAAAGTCTTTCCTGGATGCATAAATACAATCTGTCCTTCAAATTGGTGAATTCCTGCCAGGATCAACGGTTTGTCCGTATGAAAGCAGAAATCATTGACCAGAAATTTCGTCATAAAATTATCAGAACCTTCAATCACGAGATCGGAAGGGGAAAGCATATCCGAAACAGTCTCCGGTGTCAGTCTCCTGTCAAAAACACTGAGATTCAGATGGGGATTGATCTGATGAATACGGCCCTCTGCCTCCGATGCTTTTTTCCTGCCGACAGAATCTGTCTGAAAAAGCACCTGCCTTTGCAGATTGGTCAGATCCACTGTATCGGAATCGATGACTGTCAGATGCCCTATACCTGCGGCAGCAAGGTAGAGAAGGACAGGCGAACCCAGTCCTCCTGCCCCGATGACGCTCACTCTGGCATTCTTCAGTTTCAGCTGACCTTCCTTTCCGATTTCCGGAAGCAAAATATTTCGGGAATACCTGGTGAGTTCTGTTCTGGAAAGGTTTTGCATAATCACAGATGCTCCACGGAAAATTCATTTGGCAGAAAAGGAGTCAATGCGGCTCTTCTGCTTTTTCTGCAGACATCCGACAATTTTAATAAATGTGCCTTTACTATAGGAAGGGTAATCTTTTCATACTCTGTAAACAGTTTTTTGTAATCCATCTGCCCTTTTAAATTTTTTCTCCTGTATGATTCTATGCCAAGGTCCTGGAAATGCATATAATCTATTCCTGCATTTTCTAAAATATTTTTTAACTGACTTTTGCAAAAACCAAATTTGATGCTTGCAGGATTTTTCTTTACATCGCACAGAGCTTTTATATTTTCATTCAATAATTCAGTGATATACATTTCAACGGTCATCAGTTCATATCCTTGAACTCAGAAAAAAAATCCTATCAGGCAATCTCAGTGTCTCCATAAGTCTTTTTGATCCATACTGCTGAATTTACCGGAATGACCCCATACTTGATCATAGTCTTTATATCCTGATCAGCCTGTGCAGAAATACATCCGGAACGGAAAATGTGCCGCCCAAAATCTGAAACAGAGCAAATATGATTTTTCTCCCGTAATACATAGACTTTGGAATTTTTTTCATTCTCAATTCTCATTCTCCTCTTCAGATTTTTCTCTGTTCAAAATGCGGTCTATGTCCATCCAAATGAACCGGCCTCAGGGTAATTATAGTAAATGTCGGCAGGAAACGGAATAAGTCCTTTGAGATTTGTCCTGAAATCATCCCTTATTTGCGGCACTAAACTGCATCTGCTGAAAGAGCCGCTGTGAAAAAGACGCTGTTCAGGTATTCAAAAACATCGACCCCGCCTCTGAGGCTTCGTTTTTACTCCAAATTCAGAAATCGAGCAAATTTTCCGCTTGCGAAAAATAAAACTTTGATAATACTTTCGTCATGAGAAAGTCCATCCTGATTTTTACAGCTGTCATTCTGCTGACATCCTCCAACTGCCGATCCAGAGAAGTCAAAGAAATTGAGTCTGATGATATTCTCGAGGAGGAACTGCGTGCAGAACCGGAACCGTTTCGGGAAACAAGAAAAAGAGACTTAAAAAATCCCTCGAAGAAGCAGTAATCTTGTACACTTTTCTCCTTTTTTTTCTGTCTGTTCTGCCTCTTCCAATATCCTATTTTCTTTACAGAAGATATGATATTGACAGACAGGATATAGGAGAATCGATAGACGCATTTCTTTACGGTGTCATCTCAGCGGCGGCACTCGTAGTCCTTTTTCCATATATTTCAGGCTTTTTTTCTCAGGACAATGAATTTCTTCGGGCATTTCTGCAGGCTTCACTGATAGAAAAAGCTCTGGCATACCTTGCACTTCTCTTCCTTCTCAGAAGAAGCAGAGACAAACTTTCGGTGAGCGAGGCTATGTCTCTCGGCATATTCTGCGGACTGGGATTTGCCGGAATGGAAAATCTGTTCTATGCCTATGAGATTCGGAAATTTGATGTCATTCTCAGGCTTTTCAGCTCAGTCCCTCTTCATATCACAACCTGTGCAATTATGGCTTATTTTCTCGGACAGTTTTATCTTACAGTAACTATGTCCGAAAAAATCATTCATCTGATTCGGGCCGCTGTCATTCCGATTCTGTTCCATGCCTTCTATGATCTTGCACTTCTCCGAGGTGATAACAGCACTTATTATATTGCGCCGGTTCTGGTAATCCTGATTTCCGTTCAGGAATATCTGATGGCCAAAAGCAAGACCCTTCCCGGTGCAAAGGAACTGAAAAACAGAAAACTGGGACTGGAAGATTTTTTCATCATCGACAAGCAGCTGGAATATGAAAGATGGATACTTCTCTCTATGGGCAAAAAGAATGTGGAAAAGGTTCCTTTCTTCAGTTTTCGCGTCACAAAGACTAGGCAGTTTTATATCATACTTCTGACCCTTTTCGGATTCAGTTATTTTCTCTATGATGATTTTCTGAATGAAACCTTAATGATGAGCTTAAGGCCGGAAGAGCAGATTACTCTATTCTTTCTTTATCCTCTGGTAGGCGCTTTCAATCTGATTCTGGCAAAATCAATCAATCCGGAATATTTCAGAAGCAGCAGACTGAGTCTTCCTGTCGTTGCTGATGTAACACTGAAGTCCAAAAAAGAAACCCTTGAGCTGAACGGTTCTGATCTGAATTCATTCTGCGTCTTTGTAAAGACACTGGATTTTATGGACATAGGAGAAAAAAAGGAAATCACTTTCAAATACTCGGACAAGATATCACCTGTGCTTCCTGCTGAAGTTGTCTGGGACAATCATGAAAATCTGTTTGAACCGATCGGAACTCTTTTTCACATCAGAAACAGTTCCCTGGAATTCAGAAAATTTCTTATAAAATTCAATTTTTTCCGATTTGTAAGAGGACTTATTTTCAATCTGAAGATTCCAGGGTTTGAATCTTTGAGAAACCATTTTGTAAAGACAATTACAATTATGGAAGATCATTCCTATGTGACAGAAGGAACAATACTTTTTGAGGAAGGCGACAAGGGATCAGATTTTTACTTTCTGAAAAAAGGAAAGGTGGAAATTTACAAGGTATCCGGGGACGGTGAAAAAATGATTCTTGCAGTTATAGAACCGGGAAACATTTTCGGAGAAATGTCAATGATTACCGGCCAGCCCAGAGCAGCAACTGCAGTATGTCTGACCAACTGTCATGTATCCACCGCAAATGCAGACAATCTGGAGGCACTGATCCTGAACAGCCCTGAATTCAGTCTGCAGCTGATGAAGACATTTGCAAACCGAATTTCCAACTCTGAGGGCATTCTGATGAGAAAGATTCAGGATTTGGAATTTGAAAACAGCATTCTCAAAGAAAAAAATCTGATTCTCGAAGATTATATTGCAAATCAGACTGAACTTGAAAAATCTCAAGTAAGGACAGAGAGAACAAAGACTAAGCAGACAAAAATAAAGAAAAAGAGTCCCGGAGACAGAAAAACAAAAACATCCAGGAAAAAGAAATGACAGCTCCCTTGTACAATGAATTTTATTTGGAAGAAATCAGGCCGGAAACTCTGGACGAACTGCTTGAAAACGGGTTTCGTCACTTTGGTGAGTATTTTTTCAGATACAGCCACAACAGAATGGACGGTCAGATAGTCCATGTAATTCCGCTCCGGATTGATCTGAAAAAATTCACAAAAACAAAAAGCCAGAAAAAAATCTGGCAGAAAAATGCCGATACGGAATTCAAATTTCAGGAAATTCAGATTGACGAGACCAAGATAGAGCTTTTCAGAATTCATGCAGAAAGATTTGAATCGAACAGACCTACTTCCGTTTTTGATTTCCTGTCCAAAAATACACCTTTCCGTCCCTGCTATTCCGAGGAGTGCTGCGTGTACATTGACGGAAAACTAGGGGCAGTCAGCTTTCTCGACATTGGAAGTTCTTCTACATCCAGTGTATACGGAATGTTTGATCCTGATCTGTCAAAGAGAAGTCTCGGAATTTATACGATGCTTCTGGAAATCGAATACTCTATTCAGATGAATAAAGATTATTACTATCCAGGATATGCATATGTTGAAACCTCATTCTATGATTACAAAAAAAATTTTAACGGCCTGGAGTATTTGGATTGGAACAAAGGATGGAAACCGTTCATAAAAACTCACTGACTCTTCAGCTTGAAGAGGCAGTTGAGAATCATACTGTGCTGAAGTCAGACTGGCTTCTGGAAAAAAGCGAGAACCTTTCCTTGAAAAGTCTTCATCTATGGCTTTCTCAGGAATATTTTGTCTCAGTGGATTTTGTAAACTGGTTTCTGATCACCGCGTCATTGACAGACAATCAGGAAGCCAAAACCATCCTCGTGGAAAATATATGGGAGGAGCTGGGAGAAGGAAACACGAAAAACAGCCATGTTTCCATCCTGATACAGTTTCTTCAGGAGACTGGATTCAATTTTGAAAACCATATCCTGTTTCAAGAAACAAAAATATATCTGGATACAATGAGAAAGATTATCGCAAGAGGATTCCTTTTCGGTCTTGGAGCTCTCGGACCGGCAAATGAATACCTTCTTAAGCTGGAATATGGAAAGATGTACCAGGCATACAGAAAGCTTGCTTCAGAAAAAACTCTTCCGCGAGCACATTTTTTCGAAGTGAATCTGCATGCAGATGAATCTCACAGTGCAAAAATGTTTCGACTGATAGAAAACTCAGTCAAAACAGATGCTGACTTTTCTCAGGTAATGGAAGGAAATCTTTCCGCACTGGAAGCAAGAAAATTATTTTACGAAGGATTGAAAAGAAAAGAAGGCTGAAACCTTCCGGATCAGCATAAGAGCTTTTCTTTCAGTCAAGAGACTGTGTATACGCGGCTCCGAGCATCGAAGGGAGTGATTTCACCGCCCGAATTGACGTGAGCCGAGTCAAATGAATGCAAAAACCCGGAAGGAACTTTTATGGATGACACCGATGAATGCTCAAAACAAGTCAAGGCACCAGCTCGCCCTATCTCTGACAGTTTTTAGGAAACTTGCATAGAGATCCATTTTCCCAAAATTCAGGAAGCATCTATTACAAAACCCCATAAAACGATTAAAATGAGTACAAACCCCTAACTCATAAACGTTCCAAGGCAGAATCAGATATCAAGAGTGCACAATAAATGAACATATTGCTGAAATCTCTTGATTTTCCAATTTCCTGCAGAGTGAAAACTGTCATTTTCCAAAAAACGCAAAAAAAATGAGAGACTCCAATTTTTTTTTTGAAAATAAAATTTTGAATAAAATGAGCCGAATCAGGTATTGCTGCAGGCTTAATTTCTTCGGAACATAGATCGGAATAAACAGTCTTTTCCCTTCAGTCTGCCTGCAGAAAGAAAAATCATAAGTCTTAAAACCCTTTAAAATCAGGCATTTCAATTAAATAAATAATATGCAATTTTTTAATATATATATTTATAATAAAAACTAAAACACTGTACGGACTCCATTTCGGCTGAAAAGAAAATGTTTTTCTTGAAAATTCCAAAAAAAATACTGTCCCTCTTCTGCAGAGCTGTTCAAAAACTGGCACACTCCTTGCTTTAGTATAACAAAAAACAGGAGTAAAGAAAATGGTCAGAAAATTACAAAAACTTTTACTTCCCCTATCCTTGGTCTGCGGCGTGGGACTTCTTGCACAGGCAGACAAAGGCAAAGATGAGCCTAAGACGCCCGAAAACAAATGGTATGATAAGGTGAATTTTTCAGGTTATGTAGATGTATATTACAACTATACATTTAATAACAGACAAGGCGGAACTCAGGATACTGCAGGAACATTCCATACTTACAACAAGCAGTTTGCAGTGAATGCAGTCAAGCTCGCAATCGAGAAAGTCCCTGAAAAGGACAGTGCGTGGGGCTTCAGAATGGACTGGCAGAACGGCCAGAACCTGATGTATCAGGAAAGACCTTACCAGACAACAAACTCCATTCACAATATGCAGATGCTTCAGCAGGGGTACGTATCATTGTTTCTTCCTGTTGCAAAAGGTCTGATCATTGATGCAGGTAAGATGGCAACACATATCGGTAATGAGGTATTGGACTCGAAGGACAATATGAACTATACCATAGGGTATATCTTCTTCAATACAATCCCTTTCATTCATACAGGTATGCGGGGCACAGTCACTTGGTCTGACAGACTGAGTACCGGTCTTTACATCTACAACAGTGCAATGGGAACAGGTTATACAGGCGGTAATGGAAACGTAGGTCAGCAGTTCGGTGCCAATGGAATCACTCCATACGGTGCAGGCGGAGCAGGAAACACTACACTCTTTGATACATCCAGACATGCCTATGTAGATGGACCGAATCCTATGAAAGCATACGGTTCTCAGGTAAAGTTTGATGCAGTGCCAAGCAAATTCAAAATTGTATGGAACACTCTTTACGGCGATGATAACCTGAGAGGAAGACCTTCTGACAAGGACTTTTACGGTCAGCAATTGACTACTGCATATACAGTTCCAAACAGACCGAGCACTTTTCAGCAGGACTATTGGTTCATCAACCATATGTCTCTTATATTCAACCCGATCAAGAATCTGACTCTTCTCTTTGACTGGACTTTCGGTCAGAAAAGAGGCCAAGCAATTGAGACAGCATTCGGTTATCTGCTTCCTGACAATAAAATCGGGATTGATACAAACAATGACGGAACAAACGATTACTATCTCAGAGGAAACAAAAGAGATGTAATTAAAATATACAACACTTACGGAATCTGGGCAAAGTATGAATTTTCTCCTACATTTGCTCTTGCAGTAAGGTATGAAAAAATCGATGACAGCCGTTACGGCGGAGCTCTTGCAGTGAACCCTCCAATGTTCGCACAGACTCCAAGATACAGATACGATCTGCAGGCACAGGATGCTCTTGGACTCAGAGCCGCTTCTTCCAGAGGTATGGTTCAGACATTCACTCTTACTCCTACATTTACCATCAGCGAAAACCTGATTGTAAAGATAGATCTGAGAAGAGACTGGGCTTTGGATAAGACATTCATAGATCATAATGGAAAACTCGTTGCCGGACAGAACGGAATTATTGTCGGTGCAGTTGCGAAATTCTAAGGAGACAGTTATGAAAACAATTAAATTAACTTTCATCATAATGCTTGCTGCACTCACTGCAGCCTGCAATTCCAAAGGAGATGATTCTGCGAAAAGTCAGATTCTTGTGACTCTTCTGGACGCATCCAAGAACAAGAGTGATGCCAGATATGCTCCCTGCACTGCTGCTGTAGCAATTATGAATCAGTGTGTATCTGTAAACAACGGTTTTGGGAATGCAGAAATGTGCACTGCAAATGTATGGGCTGGAATAAAAACAGTACCGACGTCTGCAACATATGAGACATTGATTAAATGTGTATCTGCTGCAGTAAACACATCCTTCTGCAATTTCCCGCAGAACAGAGTGACATCACCGAAAGCTGCATACGACAGCTTCTTCAAAGCGTGTGACACAGACGGTGTCATACTCTTTTACAACAAATAGGTCTCCGTTAAAGACTAACCATTCTTGCCTCTTTGGTTTCCCCCCAAGGAGGCTTTTTTTTGTACTGATTCCCCTCTCAATTTTTCTTTTAAAGACCCTTGCCGAGCGGTGTGATGAGTTTTTAGAACCGTAAATTTCACCGCCCACCTCAACACGGCTCGGCACACCAATCAGTTTTTTTTGCATTTACATAACCGTCATCATTTTTCCTGCTGAAGTCAGAGAGGTAAATACTCAAATAATGCTGCACAAAAATTGGATCAAAAAAACTTCCCTTTTCTTTTCACTGCTGTATATGCAGAGCATCCATTCAATGACAGTAGAAACTGTGCGGGGAAAAATATTCGAGAATGTCAAAATTGAGAGAGAGAATTCTGAAGAAATTGAATTCTCAGATAAAGATGGGGTTGTCACAAAGGTAAGAAGGGCAAGCATAAAATCCATTACGCCTGACAGAACAGAAAAAGATGATCCTGCAGAAACATCAGCTGATGAAAGTCTTCCTGTGCCGATGCCTGCAGAAAAACCGAAAGCAGAATCTCTTCCGGAGCATTCATTTATGCTTACTCAATATATGTCAAATGACGGAGCTTTTCAGGGAAGCAGTCTTTACGGAGAAAGGGATGCCAGAAGAAACGGTTCCAGATACAGAGACTATTATCAGTCCTACTTTCTTACTACAGGAATCGACATACTCGGGCTTCCTAAACCGTTTAAATTTGGAATCACAATGATGAATCCGGCTGTGGACAGAACAAATACAGATTCCGACCATTTCTTTCAGACTCAGCCGGGAGGACAGGACAGAACCGCTCTTGTAAACAGTTCAATACAGTCAGGAACTCTTCAATACGACCCGAATTCAGTCAAGACTAGAAAAGAGCAGAACAAGCTTCTGGATTATCTTTTTACCAGGATGGCCTATGAACACGAGACCAGGATGGGAACGTTTTATACTGGATTTCTGTTCATTCATATCAACGAGCCTGCTTACGCTCTGAGAGGTTATTATCTTCTGGGCTGGAAGCCTCCTGTTCTTTCCTATCTGAATCCGAATTTCACATTGAATACAAAAATGACATCCGAGTATGGAGGAATATACCAGGGAAATCATAATTACAGATTATCCCTTTCTCATGAATATTTCAAAGGAGAGAAATTCAGGGTCATCCCCAGCCTGGTCATCGGATACCAGGACGTAAACAACAATGCGAGCAATAAACGCGGATTCAGCGACATCAGCCCCAGGCTTCAGTTTGAATATCTGAATTTTTTCATAGCCTTAAATTATATGTTCAGAACTGATCCGGATCTTGTAGACAATTCCTACTATACACCGGATATAGGAGCCTATCCGAATAAGAGTCAGACAGATGGAAAAACAGTAAATCCGTCAAAAGCATACGGTTATAAAAATCAGCTCATTCTGAACGAAATATCTGCCGTCTGTCTCTCCGAATGAATTTGTCAAGAGGGAACTTTCCCAGCACTATCAGGAACAGAGAATTGTGAGCGGTATTTTTTTCATTAATCTGGGATATTCAGTCAGGCTTTAAAACGTTCTGATTGGAAAAAGAGGTTTAATCCCTGCCTATCCGGGGAAAATCCCTATTGACAGAAAAGTGCCGGAAACGCCCATTTCAAACCGGCTGTAACCCTGCAAAACGGAGTTCAAACAGCAGCATAAGGCGTTTTTAAATTTCCTGCCAATGGCAGACAGGCTTGAGATTTTAATTGAACTTTCAGAGACAAGTGCATACTTTGACCAAGTTAATTTGAGTAATCTGCAATTGAAGAGGTATTTACGGATGAACCGTTTCATGGCTGTTTTCAGAGTTTTGTTTTTAATGACTGTAATTCAGATCCCGCTGTATTCTGACGACGCCGAGAGAACTGCAAAATACTTCCAAAAAATCAGGAAAAATGAGGGAATGCTGACTGCCTTTTTCAACGGAATGCCCAAGGGTGGGGACATCCACCATCACTTCAGCGGATCCATCTACGCCGAATCCTATTTTGACGTGGCAGTGTCCAAAAACTTCTATCTGAATATTGAAACAGGCGACACTTACCAGGACATCCCTCCCCATCTGGCAAACGATCCAAATATCAAACATCTGAAGACTTTCATTGATGAAATGGGATATCTGCCGGTGAAACTCAAACTCATTACTCTCTGGTCAGTCAAAGACTTCAAACGCTCTCAGAAAACTCCGGACAAACATTTTTTTGAAGCATTCCGAAAATTCGGTCCCATCATCAAGGGAAATGAAGACATATTTCTGAAAGAGATTAAAAGGAGGGCGATTCTGGAAAACGTTCAGTATCTGGAAACGATGTTTCTCCGACCGGAATACAATAAGACAAATGCAGATTTTCAGAAATATGCCGACAGATACACTCCTGTTCTGCATGAAATTCAGGATCAGAAAGATGTAAATCATCTGAATCAGATACTGGATGAAATGTTCGATCATCTGAAAGACAGTCTCTCATTTTCAGTATACGCAGAAAAACACAGCAAGTTCATTGAAAAGAATCATAAACTGGCAAGACTGCCCGATGAAGAAGAAAAACTTCTTCTGATCCGGTACCAGAACTTTGTAATGAGAACAGAAAATCCTGCAGATATTTTTGCTCAGATTTTTCTCTGTTTTTATTCAGACCAGATTTCAGATCTGATTGTAGGAACAAATATCGTCGGGCCGGAGGATCATCCGATTGCGATGAGGGATTACTGGCTCCATATGCAGATGTTCAGTTATTTTCACAGGAAGTTTCCCAAACTGAAATACTCCCTTCATGCAGGTGAACTTACAATCGGAGTCCTGCCCCCCGAAGACCTTTCCTGGCATATCCGATCTGCAATTTTCGATGCAGGAGCATCCAGGATAGGCCACGGACTTGATATCTATTATGAGAAAGAC
Source organism: Leptospiraceae bacterium (assembly GCA_035345895.1). Lineage (GTDB taxonomy): Bacteria > Spirochaetota > Leptospiria > Leptospirales > Leptospiraceae > DAORDI01. Next base: position 1,425 of record DAORDI010000108.1, on the reverse strand, counting down.
TGCTACAGCATTCTGAATCATATGAAGAAAAACAGGATCCCTGTGGAAATCAATCTGATAAGCAATGAATTCATCCTTGAAGTTCTGGATGATTATCATCCCTTTATGCTGTATCATAAGGCGGGAGTTCCCATCATCATCACAAGTGATGATATGGGAGTACTAAGGACAAGTTTTACAGATCAGTTTGCTGTACTTGCCAAGAGATACAGAACAATCTCCTACAAGGACATTAAAGGATTTATCTATAACAGCATTCAGTACAGTTTTCTGGAAAACAAGGAAAAGAAAAAAATGAAGGATATTCTCGATTCCAGATTCACAGTCTTCGAAAAAAACATTTCTGAAAATGTCTTCTCCGATTTCTGAGAGATAATAATTATTCCTTAATGCTCTGATGACCAGGATGCACTTTTATCTTTGGAAAAAGCGAAGCAATCTTTTTGAGGCTTCCCAGGCTCTTCCTGTTTGAATCTCTGTCCGCAGTAAAGTCTCCGGGAGGAACACTGTTCTCCCAGCCGAATACTGTGTGGCAGGAATCTCCGAGAAGCAGATGCTGTCCGGAAGTGCTGTTTACAATGAAGGCGAGACTTCCGGGAGTATGACCGGGAGAATACAGTATAATGAAAGACCCGTCGCCGAAAAAATCGAGTGCCGGCATTCCAAGAGTTTCCTCTGTTCCTGCAAACTGAAGTTCTGTCACAGTCTTCCCTTCCCCGATTAGCCGGTCTGTTGCAGACTGCACAAAAAGATTCTGAAAAGCTCTGCTCTGCACTTCCTTCGGTCCTGTATAAAATGGAACAGAAGCAGGAATATCTTTCGCACCCATTATATGATCCATATGAAGGTGGGTCATAAAGACACCTTTTACTTCAGTTTTTGAATTTCTGATCCATTCACCCGTTGTATTTCTTACCTTAAGTGCATCAGCATTCATCAAATTTCTTATAATAGAAGATACAGGCCATTCATTCTGAGGCTTTTTAAAATCATCGGACATTCCTGTATCAACGAGAAACGTCCCGTAAACAGGATGCGTCAGTGAGTACATGTAAATCTGTATAGGTTCTTTTCCTTCTTTGATGCCTTTGCTGACTGATACAGGATCTTTCAGATAGATCAGTCCTCCTCTGTCCACTTCCCAGTCTGCATGAATAAACTTTTCGAATCTGATCGTCCCTTTTTTTGCAGATGCTTCCTTTAAGCTGATCCGGGCAGAGTTCCCTTTCGATTCTTCCTTTACATTTACGGAAGAAACCCTGCAGTCAGCCAGGCAGAGAAAAAACAGCAGAAAGAACAGGGATGCTGTTTTCTGAGGTAAATTATAATATTTTATCATTAAGATGAGTCTCCTAAGTTCCTAATCGGTAGGACAGCAGACTGTCTTTAAACCGTTCGGAAATTATTTTCTGCTCAGCTTCAGTC
>DAORDI010000107.1:0-16382 GCA_035345895.1 Leptospiraceae bacterium | reverse complement strand
ATTCTGTGTTTTTTCAGACGAATGATCTGACCGGCCCTAAAGTAGTCAGTACTTTTCCGAAAAAGAATGCGTTTCGTTTTGTGCCCGGAAATTCGATCCAGATTGTATTTGATGAAGATATTGACGATGCTTCAGTGAGCAGTGCGACGGTTTTTCTGAAGCAGGGAGCAGCCTCTGTTCCAGGATCTCTGACTGTCTCCGGAAACACAGTGACATTTGTTCCCTCAGTATCATTAAATTTGAATACTTTGTATACAATGACTGCAGCATTGGGTATCCGGGATATATCCGGAAATTCTATGTCCGCAGATTATATATTTTCTTTTACAACATACAATCCGAATATTGATATTCTTGCCGGAGGCGCCCACACATGTTTCATTATTCCGCCAGGTACTATGCGCTGCACCGGGTACGGCGCTTTCGGAAATCTTGGATACGGTGATTTCTCTCAAAGATACAATGCAGCTTCTGCATCAGATCTTTTTTTTGGGGAAGGCATAAAAGCGGTAAGCGGTACAGCTGGACCGACTCATACTTGTGCAGTGTTTTCCAGCGGCAGGGCAAAATGCTGGGGGGACAATGCGCTTGGAAAGCTGGGATACAGCTCATCTGTCACTCTCCTGAACAATACTTTAAATATCCTGGATTTTGGAATTTCAGAAAAAATTACATCTCTATCGGCAGGTTCATTCTTTACCTGTGTTCTTCTGGAAACAAAAAAAGTCAGATGCTTCGGAGGCAACTTCGAAGCACAGCTGGGATACAATCATAGAAATGATATTTACGAAATTGAAAATGCTCCTGATCTGAATCTGGGAGAGGATGCTGTTCAGGTTGCTGCAGGTGCCTATCATACCTGTGTATTGTTTTCAAGCGGTAATATGAGATGTTTCGGATCGAATATTTCCGGGCAGATCGGAAACGGAACAGTGAATCGGGCTCTGGATGCTCAGTCTCTTCCGAATGTAAATTTCAATGGAGCAGGGCTGACTGCTCAGAAAATAACTTTGGGGGGAAGCCATACCTGCGTTCTTTTTACAAATAAAAAAGTGAAGTGCTGGGGTTCCACCGGGGCGCACGGCTATCCTGCTCCTTACGATGATGTTTTCGGAAATGTGCTTGCCCCAAGGTCTGATTTTCTTTTTTTCACTGAGGACATAGCTGATATTTCTGCAGGCAATGCTCATACCTGTGTCGTGACGGTTTCCGGAAAGGTGAAATGCTGGGGATACGGATTCGATACAGTCCGTTATGGTCTCGGTTACGGAGCGGGAACTGCTGTTACTCTCGCATCTTCTGCTCCGGACATAACATTCAGTTCGCCTGCGGTGCGAATCTTTGCAGGATCTACTCATACCTGTGCACTTCTTTCCAGCGGAGCAGTAAAATGCTGGGGAACAAACCAGTTTGGACAGCTGGGATATGATTCATCTGTGCCGGATATTACCACAGCCTCCTCGGCGGGAGACATTTATTTCAATGAACCTTAAAATAAAATTTTTGACTGTATTATTATTTATTTTCCCGACATTTATCGGATGCAGCAAAGCGGTGCTGAATCATATTGCGGAAGGTGCCTCCGGGATATTGACCGGGTTTTCCGTCAGGAAGGCCGGAAACAAGATATTGGTTTCCGGAAATCCTGAAACTATGAATGAGGGAGACGAAATCAGACTGGGGATAAAAATGTCTCAGTCTATCAGGGAAAATTTGAAAGTGGCGGTTGAGACATCGAACCCGGAGATTCTTATTAATGATTCTGCACGGAAGGAACTGATTTTTACTCCTGAAAACAGTTCAGCCGAACAGTCTGTTGCAGTCAGAGCAGTCCCCGACGGAAACAGAGTTTCTGAAACAGTGAAGATAACCTTAAGCGCATCCGGCATTGAAACTACATCCTTGCAGATTAAAATTAATGATACAATGATAAGAAATATTCTGATTTCGGGAGAGGCCGAAATTGCTGAAGAGTCTGTCGGAACTCTGAAAGTATAATTGGGAATCAAGCCGACAGAACAGGTGAATGTCCGGGTGAGTGCTTCTGATTCTTCCGCTGTCATACAGAATCAGACACTTATATTTTCTCCGGAAAATTATTCTGTCGCTCAGGATGTAAACTATTCAATAAATGATTCTTTAAATTCCAATAGAGACTTTTTCATCATAGCATCGGCCGATTCGGAACAGACTCAGTTTAAAGTGACGGTCAAGGACAATGATTTTCAGTATCTGGACATATCTGCGGGACAGCCTGCCGACAGTGCATACAATCCTGCTCTCTCTGTCGATTCAGCAAACGGTTACATATACATTGCAGCAAGGAACGTACAGAATTCTTCCCGGCTTGGACTTTTCAGATGCACTTTGAATGGAACAGGATGCATCTATCTGGATGCTTCTGCCGGACAGGGAGCAGACTCAGCCCATTATCCGAAAATTGCACTTGATCCTGATTCCTCCAGTGTGCTCATTCTGACATCAGACAGATCTGTAAACATGGATCTGTCACTTTTCAGATGCGGAATGAATATGGTGTCCTGCAGTCATACAGCCATTGCAGGAGGCACAAATATCGGGTATGACCCGAAGATTATGATGAATTCAACTCTTTCAAAAATTCATCTTCTTGGAATAGATACACTCAATCTGTATTTTCTGACCTGTGATACCGATGGTACAAACTGCACAAAGAACAATATGGGAACTTATGCTCCAACCGGAGCAGGATATCAGTCCAGAGGAGCTGTCCTTGATGAACCGAATGGACTGATCTATTCAGTAAATACGGGAGGGGTTGATGTGAATTCATTTTATGTACCGATATTCAAAAGATTCAATGTATCTGCAGCCAGTCTTATATCTCAGCCTCTGTCTTTGACTGCACGAGCAGGAATGGGTGCTGATCTGAAGGCTGATCTGACAGGTTCGAAAATCTTTGCAGCGGCCGGCAACTGGAGTCTGGACGGGAGACCTTGGATCTACAAATGCGATCTGGACGGACTGAACTGTGATTCCCGAGATATCACAGCAGGCACATCATTCCCTTCTTTTTATCCTTCCTTGAATATTGACAAGGCAGGAAACAGGCTTCTGATTACAGCTGTTGATAATATTTCATATCGTCCATTCTTTTTTCACTGTGATATGAACGGTGAGAATTGCAGCAGCAGAGATATTTCATTCGGAAAACAGGTCCCGACAGAATCTTATCAATATCATTTTGATTCTGCTCTCGATGCGGTGAATAATCGGCTGATACTTGTATTTACAGACAAGACTAACGGAAAGCTGGGCTTGATCCGATTCGGTCTAGGAGGATTTTAATTATGATAAAATATTTCGTATTTTTTATTCTCACCCTTCCTGTCCTTTCTCAGGAGTCGCCCGATATTCTTCAGGAAGTTCTTATGGTGCCCTTTCAGATTACAGGCGAGATGGACAAAAAAAGAGAAGAATACATAATGGATGCTGTCAGATCAGAAATAGAAAGAAAGAAAATTTATAAAGTATTTGATAAAAAATTTGCAGAGAAGCTGATGACTGACAGGGCGGGCGAGCTTCGCGGATGTGTAGGGAATGAATGTTCCTCTGTTTTGGGAAAGGCCGCAGGAACTCAGAAGGTTGTGGATGGAGAGATTGTTTCAGGCAGTCCGGATACTGTAAAGATAAAAATGATCAATGTGGAAAACGGAGAGGCAGAATTTACGGATTCTTTTGAAGTGGGAAAGCTGGAGAATCTGGAAAAGGATATGGAGCCTTTTCTGAACAGGCTCAGTGCGTTCAGCAGGGGAATTGAGATTCCGCCTGAAGTGAACCGATGGAAATTTGTATGGAGGTCTGCGGTTCTTCCCGGCTGGGGGCAATGGGAGGACGGAAGGACAGGGAAAGGAATCGGCTATGGTTCTGCTTTTTTTCTGCTGAGTCTGAATTATTATATAAAATATGCAAATTTTAATGCAAAGGAGAAGACTTACCGTTCGACTCTCTTTCTTCCTGCGACTCAGGAGCAGGATACATTCCTTCTGAACTATGTTCTTCTCTCCAGACCGAAGAGTGATTACAAGTCAGCTGAGGGAGAAGTGAATACCGCGTTTTATCTTCTTTCCGGGTTTTATCTTTGGAATCTTTTTGATGCCTATTATTTTTCTGCAGGCAATATTCAAGGAGCTGCACCATCTGCCTTCAGATTTAATTTCCTGCCCGGAAAAAGACTTATTTCCTCTGCCGCATCAGGTTCTGCATTCCGGGAAAATTACTGGGAAGCATCTTTTGAGTATAAATTTTAATGAAAAAACATGACAGGAGTCCATATATGAAAAGAATTATTTTTTATGCTTTGCTGTTATTTTTTCCATTTCTGACAGATGCCCAGTCCAGAGACAGGAAGAATGTACGTCTCCCTAATTCTGGAAGAAAGGGGCTGATGATTGCTTCCGAAGAGGATATAAAGTCATTTGAAGGCACGAAAAGATATGCTTTGATTGTCGGTGTAAACGGTTATAAGAATCTGAACAAGCTGAGTTTTGCGGTCGGGGATTCTTTGAAGATGAAACTGACACTTGAACAGATTGGAAAATTCAACAAGGTTGTTCTGCTGAACGATGAATCCGGAGAAAAAGATTCCTCTCTTCTTCCGACACGTGTCAATATTGAGAGGGAGTTCAAGTCGATGATAAAGGATCATCCTAAGCTTCTTCTTTTTTACTTTTCAGGCCACGGATTTATGAACTCTGCCGGAGAGAATGTAATTGCACCTATGGATGTCATATATGAATCCAAGAAGAACGTATCCAATTATCTGAGTATTCATCAGCTGGTCAAGTCTGCTTCTGTTCTGGATCAGGCGGTTTTTCTGATTGATGCCTGTCGTGAGAAACTGACGGACAATACGAAAAGTGTAGAGGCCGACAAATACGGTGACTTCCCGGAGAATGTGAGAAATGCAAAGGGTGTTGCCATTATGATGGGAACCAAGCCCGGCGGATTCTCTTATGAAAATCCCAAGCTTGGGAGCGGCACCTTCACTCATTTTCTGATTGAGGGAATGAACGGGGGCGTTCAGGATGATGGCCTCGAATATGTGACATTCGGAAAACTGAAAGAGTATGTCGAGTCTCATATGGGAGAATATACGAAGAAGGAAACGAACAAAAAACAGACTCCATATACAGCAGGCGACTATACAGGAAATTTTCTTCTGGCAGTCGGCCGTCCCAAAGGAGAAGTAAAATCACAGACAGTAAAGTATCAGGATAAATCAAAAAACGTCCGCCTCGCCAGAGTGCTGAAGGATACTTCAGGAAAAAAAATCAGTCAGAATTTTTTTGTCATTTCCGGTTCGGATACCTATGTCCCTGCAGACCTGGAAGGTGTGGCAAAGATGAAGTTTGAATACGATTCATCCGGTTATAATGCAAGACAGTATTCACTGAAAGGAGAACTTCTTTTTGAATACGGATTCAATTATAAGGATGAATACAGTTCTGTGCTGAAAATGCTCGACGAAAACTCTCTTCCCGTCATTAAGACATTTCACAGAGAATCGGATAAAATCACTCAGACCTTGTCCGACAAGACGGGCAATCCGGCTGAAGACAGTTCCGGAATTCATAAGACCGTGTATATGCATGACGGAAAAAACATAATTTCGGAAACATACTATGATTTGTCCGGAAAACCAGCAGACAATAAATTCAAGATTCATAAGAAGATATACCAATATGATTCTGCCGGCCGGAAAATTTCAGAAGAATTCAGAAATCTTAATGATCAGCTGACAGAAGACAGGGACAGGTATGGGACTGCAAAATATAAGTATACATATGATGATGCCGGAAATCTGATTCTGGAGGAATACTTGAGTATGGCCGGAAGTCCTGTCAGAAACAGGATCGCGCAGAAGAAATACAGATACGGCCGTGACGGAAAACTTCTGTCCAGGGAATTCAGGGATTCTTCGGGATCTTTAAAGGAGGACAGCTCTGGAACGGCTGCTCTGGAAATTGAATACAATGACAGGAAAGACTGGGTCAAGGAGATTTACAGGGATGGTTCCGGAAAGGAAAAATCCGGCGGGCTTTCCAGGAAAGTCAGAACATACAGTCCGGAAGGGTATTTGATTTCTGAAGAATTTTTTAATGCATCCGGCAAATACTTTGAAGACAGATACTATAAGATATCTAAGTATCTGTATGAATATAATTCGGAGGGAAAAAGAGTTTCTGAAAAATATTTTAATGCAAAACAAAACAGAATATCAGATGCTTCTGGAGTTTTTGAAAAGACATATCAGTATGATGCTGAAGGGAGACTTGCAAGAGAAGAATTCCGAAATGAAAAAGGAGAACTGCTGAGGGACGGAACTGCAGTAAAGCTTTATTCTTATGACAGTGCAGGAAGAAAGATACTGGAAGAATTTCAGGACTCGACAGGGAACCGAAAAAATGATGCTCTCGGGATATCCGTAAAAAAATACTTTTACGCTCCGGAAGGTCTTCCTGTTTCCGTTGAACATTACAGTGCTGCAGAGACTCCTGCTGAGGACGGAACAAGAACGGCCAAATATGTCTTTGCGTATGACTCAATGAAGAGAAAGATATTGGAAGAACATTTTAATTCTTCCGGAACGCTGATAGAGTCGGAGTATAATATGTATTTTCCGAATCATTTTTTGAAAAATGATAAACCCGTAAAAGTCCGGCTGGATAAGTTTATGAGACCGTGGGAATTGAAATTTTACGGAGAATGAAATGAAGAATTCAATAATTATTTTATCATTGTTTATTTTCAACTGCGGAGAGTCCTTTCTGAGAAAAGAACCTTTCGGCGTTGCTGTGGAAAAATATGAAAGCCGGGCAGTCTCTCCTGTAATTTTGGCATCTGCTGACAATGCCTGTTCTTTGCTTTTGCATAAAAGGATTTTCAATATTCTCTTTGTGCTTCCGATGAATCAACTCGCTTCCGATGATCTTCAGATGATATCAAAACAGAAAATGGTGAGATACAGAAAAGTGATGCTTGCCGGAGACATTTTATGGACGACTCTTCTTTTTCTTTCGAGCGTAATATCTTATTCGGTGGAAGTGGAAACCTGCGAAACCGATCTTATGATAGTCTCCAAGGATGATCTTAAGAAAGCATTCGGCAGATCAGACTCGGACGAAAAAATTCCTCCAATTCCTATTTTGAAGAACTATCTGAAATATACCGGCATGATTCCTGTGGATAGTAAACTGGAAAATTTCATCATTTTTGAATCCAAAAAGGCGGTTCTGACCAACGGGGAAAGGGAAAAGATAGACAAATTCGCCGGGGATTATAAAGATAAATACAGTCAGTATAAAATTCTATTGATAGGACATACTGACTGGACTGGAGAGTCGGCGTTTAATATCGAACTTTCTCTGAAACGAGTGAAGGCAGTAAAGGATTATCTGGTCAGACAGGGTATAAGTGCCAGTAAAATTTACACTACTGCATCCGGAGACTACTGGCCGGGTAATCAGGAAAATCTTGGCAAGACACTGAACAGACGGGTCGATATGCTTTATCTCGACTGAAATTTTATGGCTGCACAAAATAGGAGAACAAAATGAAAAAGAACATAATGATTCTGATCATCACAGCATTTACGGTTTTTGCGGAGGAGTCTGCAGAGGTAAAGGTGGACAAGGTGAACAAGGCATTTCTTGTAAAGGACAATGCAGCTGTTCCTCTTCTGATGGGACAGAAGCTTTCGACAGATGATCAGATCCGTGTGGACGGAAAGGGAATGCTGAAGCTGGAGTACAAGGGGAGCATTTATCAGGTAGGGCAGCTTGACCGTGTGATGAAGGTTTCCGAAATTCTGAAAGGCGGGAAATCGGAGACTGCTTCTTTTGTGCCGTCCAAGACAACAACGGTGACAGGTGTTCACGGACTGGATTCAAAGACTGTCCAGAAGCCCCAGAAATAAGCTGCCATGAGAATAATTTATTTTATAATTTCATTGATTATTTTCCCGCTGCAGGCTTCAGGAAAACTCGCTGTGGCAGTGATCGGTGAACCCGAAAAGAAGGCGGAGGTGGAATCTGCCCTTCTGAAATCACAGTCACTTCAGCCGGTAGAGAGGGAAAAAATAGACAGACTTCTCGGTGAAATCAAGCTGGGTCAGTCCGGTGTTCTGAAGGAAGGGACATATACACGCGCAGGGGAGATTTCAGGCGCAGAATATTTTGTAATGATAGAAAAGGATTCTGCGATGCGTCTTGTCCATGTGCAGTCTTCAAAGGTCCTCGGTGCCTGGAAAAAGGAAGACAGTTCTGCTCTGGAGGATCTGATCGGCAGGCTCGAGACGGAGAAGACGCTCAAGGATCTTTTTCATCTGAAAGGTGCGGGAACTAAGGATTTCCTGATCGACATTACGAATGCCAGTGCGGCAAAGGAGAACGGAGGGGCAGTCTTCGGAGAGCAGGTGAAGATAGAGCTGATGGTCAAGTCCAAGAAACACGACAAGGCCTATCTGACAATGCTGTATTACGGTCAGGACGGAACTGTTCTGCAGATATTTCCGAACAAACATGACAGGGATAATCGCGTCGATACCAACAAGGAGATTTCCATTCCGGGGGAAAAAAAATCTTACAGCATCGTGGCTTCTCCTCCTGCAGGGACGGATACGATTCTTCTGATTGCATCTGATTCCCCGGTCGGTCTTCAGGCGGACAGTGCCTCATTTGCAGGTCCTTATATGGTTCAGAAAAAGGGACTGAAGGGAACCAAGGGGCTGGAAGTTCAGCTGAACAAAAACGTAAAGTACGGAATCAGCCGTATTCTGTTTGACATCAGGGAGAAGTAGTATGAAATATATTATAATGATTTTATGTTTTGGCATCAGCTCTGTTTCCGCAATAGAGCCGGTCAAGTTCAAGGATGCACTCTGGAATCAGGTCGAGTCTGTAAGCAAGACTGATTATAAGTCTTACGTGGAAAAGGCCGGCGGAAATGCCGGCGATCACAAGGGCTGGAAAAAGACAGTGGATGAGGTTTTTCGGAAACTCTCTGAAAATTCGGGAAACCCTGCCTTTCATCTGGAATATGCCATACTGAAGGAGAAAACCTTCAATGCAGCGGCTTTTCCGGGAGGACAGTTTGTCATTCATTCAGGTCTTCTCGATGCACTGGACAGAATGGTGCAGGAAAGGAAAGGTCTCAGTGAAAGTTCGCCTGATTTTGCAAAATACAGGGCACATTATCTTGCTCCGGTCATTGCCCACGAGTTGGGTCATTTTTACAATAAGCATACATATAAATCATATTTGGCGAAAATAGAAAAGACAGCTCCGCAGAAGACGGATGAGGAAGAGAGCAGGGAACTGGAACTGGATGCGGATCTGAGCGGAATTCTTCTTCTGGAGAAATCCGGTTATGGAACCGATTCCATGGAGGCAGTTCTGGAAAAGCTGAATGAGATCCGGCAGAAATCGCTGAATGCAGGCGAGAAAATCAACATTTATTTCGAGACTCATCCCTCTCCTCACGAAAGACTTGCTCAGCTGAAAAAGGATACGGGCGGGATTCATGCCTGGGCCTCGAGGATGGAATATATTTTTTCTGACATACAGTCAGGTAAAAATCTGGAAAAGGCTGTCAAGGAACTGGACAAGGTCCTGATTGATTATCCCAGGAATCTGGATTTTCAGAAGGCAAAGGCTGTGGCACTGCACAAGATCTGGCTGGAATCGGATATACTGGAAAATCTGAAGATGAAAGGCATTATTGATCTTCCTTCATTCCGTGACAGTATGATCTTTGATCAGAAAGCCAAGAAAAGTGCGAAGAAGGCCATTCCGGGAGACAGACAGAAATATACTAAGGCACTGACAGCGTATAGAAATATCATTAAGGAAAATGAAGATCCCTGGCTTGTTTCGAATTTTGCCGTTCTGCTCGTTTATTCACCTGCAGAGGAGGATGAGGCAAATGCAATTCAGCTTGCGGAAAAAGCATTTCATTCTCTGAAGAATGTGCAGACACTGAATAATCTTGCGATGTGTCATTATCTTGCTGAACTGAAAGGAAATTCAGAACTGGCTCTGCATATACTGCGAGGAGGAGCGAAGCTTCTCAATCCCCGTCTGGATTCCGTCATCACTGACCCGCATTCCCGTGCAGACAGTCTTCTTTCTGAATTCAGAAAAGGAATGAAGAAGGGCGAGGAGGATGACGGAACTCTTCTTCTGAATCTGGCAATGGCGGATCAGAAAAAAAAGAAAGAATATGCTCAATATTATCTAGAGCTTTATGATTCTTCTTCCAAATGGGCCGAATATCTGGCTAAGACTCACTCACTGAAGACAGTTTCCGGCAGTTCTCAGGCATGGTTCAGCGTGGATGGAATTCATCTGAAGTCCAGCATTCGGGATGTTCTGGAGAAGTGGAATGAGCCTGACAGAAAACCGGAGATGGAAGACGGTCTTCAGGTCTGGTACTATGACAGCAGGGAAGTGAAGCTTTCCATGCGGAACGGATTTGTAGAGCAGATTATGCTGTACGGGGATAAAAGTCCGTCTGTAGAGGGGCTGAAAGTCGGATCTGACAGAACTGCTGTCGAAAAATTTCTCGGAAAAAATCCTAAAACTCAGAACAGATATTTGATATATGAAAATAAGGACAAAGTAGGGCTGACCTTTGAGGAAAACAAAGTGGAACGACTGATCCTGTTTGAGTGATTTCAGTCAGACGTCGGCATTCCTAAGCTGACAGTATTGCAGAGAAAATAAAGGGGGCGGTTTACGGAAGGATGATTTCGCCCCGCCGTCAGCTTGACAGAGTTTCGATAAAGAAAAATATGCGACTATGAGATACTTTATCGATTTTTTTCTGCGCCGTTCTCTCCTCGTAAATATCCTGCTGGTCAGCATTTTTCTGCTGGCTCTGGCTGCCCTTTCCAGAATGAACAGGAATAAATTTCCTGAAGTGGATCTGGGGACGATGATAGTCACGACCAAATACCCCGGGGCATCACCGAAGGATGTGGAGCAGAATGTCACGAGACTGATTGAGGATGAGCTGAAATCAGTCTCAGGAATTGATACATTCAAGTCGGTTTCTGCAGAAAACGTATCCGTTGTCACTGTCAACATTGACATCAATCATCCGAATCAGCAGGAAGTGAAGGATGACATAAGGAGGGCAGTGGACAGAGTTTCCGGTCTGCCTTCGGAAATTACGGAAAGACCGACTGTGAGAGATCTCAAGGCGTCCGAGATGCCTGTGCTTGTCGTCGGCGTATTCGGTGATGCGGAATACGATGAACTCAGAAATATGGCCAAGATCATCGAAAGGGATCTGAAGGGGATCGACGGAGTCAGTATGGTCGACAAGTATGCCTTCCGCGACAAGGAATTTCATGTAGATCTGAATCCCAAAAAACTTGAAGACCTTTATGTTTCACTGAATGATGTACTGATGGCGCTAAGCAATCGGAACATTCGTGCCACGGGAGGAAGTCTGGAATCCTATTCCACTCAGAGAAATATTCTGACTCTTTCCCAGTTTGACAGCATTGAGGATATCCGTCAGGTCATCATCCGTTCGGAACTGGGAGGAGGGAGCGTCAGAGTGAAGGACATCGCTCAGGTTCAGGATGATTTTGAAGATGAAAAAATGAGGACGATCTTCAACGGGAAGCAGGGAATTATGCTTGTCGTGAAAAAATCCAGCCAGGCGGACATCATCCGGGTTGTGGACAAGATCAAGCTCTATCTGGAAGAAAAACAGAAAATTATTCCGGAAAATGTAAAACTCACTGCAGTCAATGATGAGACCAGAGTCGTAAGAAACAGGCTCGATGTGGTCAAGTCCAATGCGTATATAGGATTTATATTAGTTGTCATTATTCTCATCATATTTCTGGATTTCTGGTCATCCTTTCTCATTGCCCTCAGCATTCCTATCTCTTTTGCAATCACATTTGTCATTATGAAGTTGGTGAATGCGGACATCAATTCCATCTCGCTTGCAGCAATGATCATTGCGCTTGGAATGATTGTGGATCAGTCCATTGTCATATCCGAAAATGCTCTTGTATATATCTCATATGGAAAAAAGAAATACGAGGCGATTCTCGAAGGAACAATGGAGGTGATTGTTCCTGTATTTGCTTCAGTTCTGACAACGGTGCTTTCCTTTGCTCCAATGTTTGTGATGACCGGGGTGATGGGAAAATTCATCTATGTCATTCCTGTAGTGGTCATTGCATCCCTTGTCGGTTCGCTTCTCAATTCCTGGTTCATTCTGCCGAATCAGCTTTCCCACGTCATCAAGGAAAAGGATCCGAATGCACCTGAGCACAGAAGCTGGCAGGACAGGTTTTTCGACTATATTGCGGCTCCATACAGAAGAATCATGAAATCTGTTCTGAAGCACAGTTATATTACAATTTTAGTGACAATATTTCTTCTGATATTTTCATTATGGTGGGGGAAAAATAAGATTCTGATGAATCTTTTTCCTCCGAACGGAGCGGACACTTTCTTTGTGTATGTGGAACTTCCGGATGATGCCACCTTCAATGCCACTGAAAAGACAGTTCACGAAATAGAAGACTATATTAAAAAAATTCCTCAGAATGAGGTTGCCTTTTATACTGCAAAGATAGGCACAAATCAGTCCAATGATCTCGCAAAACCTGTCGGCGGGGAAGAGCATCTGGCCTATATTCAGGTTACACTTGTCCCCTCTTCCAGAAGAAAAAGAGAGGCCGGTGAAATTATGGAAGAACTTAAGACCGGCGTGCTCGCTTCCGTGAAAGGTGCGAAGGAACTGCGTTTCGAAGTGCAGAAGCCGGGGCCTCCTGCAGGCAAGCCGATTGAAATGCATGTGCATTCCGACAATGATGAACACAGAGCCATGTTTGTAGAAAAAATACTGAATGAACTGAAGAGCACTCCAGGCGTTTCCGATGTTACATCCAATGCGAAACTGGGAAGAGAAGAATACAAGCTGGACATCAATTACCAGATGCTGGCTCTTGCAGGACTTACAGTAAAGGATGTTGCGAGCACTCTTCGAATTGCATTTGACGGAGTGCGTGCCACTTCGGTAGTGAGAAACAATGAGGAGATAGACATCCGTGTCCGTTTTCCTGCAGAACACAGACAGGATGTGAAAAATGTCCTTCTGCTTCATATCAGGAACAGGGAAGGAAAACTTGTGCCGATAAAAACCTTTGCAAAACTTTCCAAGGTGCGTGCAGAAACTGCAATCCATCATACGGACGGAGATGTGACGACCACTGTTTCGGCACAGACTGCAGTGACGACTGTACCTCAGGCGGTGATAGACGGCATCATTAAAAAATACAGTCCTGAACTTGTAAAATATCCCGGTGTCAGCTTTTCCTACGGAGGAGAGGCGGAAAAGTCCAAGGAATCCGTCAAGTCTCTTCTGATTGCATTTGTAGGAGGGATACTTGCGATATATCTCGTAATTACACTTCTTTTCAATTCGGTGACTCAGCCGACGATTGTTCTTCTGGCAATTCCTTTCGGACTCATCGGAGTCATCTGGTCTTTTTATCTGCACGGAAGACCCTTTTCCTTTCTCGGTCTCATCGGAGTCATAGGACTCTCGGGGATCGTAGTGAACAATTCGATTATGATGGTGGAATTCATCAACAAGATTGTTTCTGACAGGATGGAAATTCAAGAGAGATTCAGTTCAGCAGCACTGATCGACGATATCATTGACGGTGCAGTCAGAAGGCTTCGTCCGATAGTGATCACGACTGCAACTACAGTGTTCGGACTTCTCCCTACAGCGTACGGAATCGGGGGAGCGGACCCTTTCATTGAACCGATGGTGCTTGCACTCGCATACGGGATCATCGTATCCACTTTCATTACACTGATACTGATACCTGCATTTTATATGGCGAATCTGGACGGATATTTTTTCGGTAAAAGAGTTCTGGCAGGCGTGAAAAATCTCTCCTCTTCCGTAAAGTCCAGACTGAAAAAAGAGAAATGACCAAGACAGAAAGCATATTCCGGGAAAAGGAGATCAAAAGCCTGCGTCTCCTTTCCTACGGAAGAATCGCAATGATGCTTCTGATGGGGGTATCCACTTTTTCAGTAACCAATGTTCTTCAGGAAAAAGTATTTTCCATTGCACTGATAGTGTTCAGCACTCTGCTGAATATTCTGAACCTGGCTCTTCTGCGCAGGAAAAAATATATAACCTTTGCCGGATATGTCGGAGTCTTCATGGATTCGGTCATGCTGACATTGCTTCCGTTCATCTGGCGTTCATCTGCCGGAGGAAGTTCCGTTCCCTATGCTTATTTTTTGAAGACAAGCCTTTCGATGATAAGTGTAATTATCATCATCATAAACGGGCTTGCTCTGCGTCCCGCGTATCCTCTGATTCTTTCAGTCTATGCGGTCATCCTTCATATTTATTTTTTCATTATGACAATGAAGGATACGAGAACCGTATTCAGCGAGAACTGGATGGAAGTCGTTCTGGGTCCGGGTGTCAATCCAAGTTTTTATGCCACTTACATTCAGATTGTATTTGCGTCGGGAATTGTGATGGCACTGATCTGTCATATAGCAAGAAAGACTGCCTATGAGGCAGTCCGTCTGGAAACTGTAAACGCTCAGCTGGGGAGGTATTTTTCACCGAATGTGGCCAGTGAGATTTCCGAATCGGAAAGCATTCTTTCCAGTCCAGGCGGAAAAATTCAGAAGGTAACTGTTCTGTTTACGGATATCAGAGGATTTACCTCCCTCAGTGAAAAGCTGAGTCCTGACGAGGTGCTTCAGTTTCTTTCCGAGTATCATGAAATTTTAGTGAATATTATATTCAAGCATAACGGCACTCTGGACAAATTCATCGGGGATGCAGTGATGGCCACATTCGGAACTCCCAGACCTTCTGAGGATGACGCAAGGAATGCAGTATCTGCGGCACTTGAAATGAACAGTGCTCTGGAAAAATACAATGCAGAAAGAAAAAGCAGAGGACTTTTCGAAATTCATCACGGGATCGGGATACATACAGGAAATGCTCTTGTCGGAAATATCGGGACAAAAGAACGGCTGGAATATACAGTCATCGGTGATACCGTCAATACTGCAAACAGGATAGAATCCGCCTGCAAGGAGCTCGGAAAGACGCTTCTTTTTTCTTATGAAACAGCGCAGGAAATTCAGCCGTTTCTGAAAACGGAAGAAGCAGGCAGAGTCAGAATGAAGGGCAAGTCTGACGAATACATTTTATATACAGCAGCATTGTAAAAAAACAGCAAGCCGGCCTGTTCCTTTGTCTTCATACTGAATCTCATGCTCAGTATGCTGCGGGCTGCGTATGTATTCCTTGACAGATCCCGGTAAATTAAAAGACTGTCAGAGAAATTTATCTTCTTCTGATTTTTCTGTAAAGGCTTTTCAAAAGAAAGATATAATCAAGGAGAAAAAATGGGAGAATATTACGATTCATTGGCGAGCCGCCTCGCCGAAGACAATGCCGGAGACGACGGGGAAGGGAATTTAATCGGCCTTCTCGACGACGGAAGCATCGAAATCATTTATGATGATCAGCACAGCAGAATTGTTCGTCCTGACGACAGTTATGAGGATCTGTCGCCGGTGGAAGAGGGTGATGAGGGGCCGGAAGTCTCCGAAGATGAGGAGGAAGCTCAGTCGGAAGAGGAATATACTGAGTAAGGATTTCCCTTCATAGGAATTGCAGTTATATGCAATTCCTATGAGCTCTGCAGACTTTTCTTTTGTCTGCATTTTTTTATTCGATTCAGTATAATTCATAAAATCATATTCTTTTTTATAAAATTCTGGAGTATTGCTGTCCGCTCCTTTGTTGACGGCATCCCGCCTATTTGATATTTTCACATTGTAAAGAATTCATCGTCAGGATTTCCTTTATACTCGTAATGAATTTTTTCACGGGATATTGAGCAGTGCATATATTCCTTGACAGATTCTAATAAATAAAAAGACTGTCAGTGAAATTTATCTTCTTTCGTTTTTTGGTAAAGGTTTCAGCAGAATGACAAAGGATAGGTATAATAAAGGAGAAAAATATGGGAGAATATTACGATTCATTGGCGAGCCGTCTGGATGCAGAGGGTTATGGGGATGACGGTGAAGGAAATATAACAGGTCTTAGAGATGACGGAAGCATTGAAATTGTTTTTCCTACCGGAGACAACAAAGTAGTGCGGCCTGATGACAGTTTCTTTTATTTGTCTCCGGAACATGCCGGGGAAGAAGACCCGGGAGAATCTGCAGATGAAGAAGAAGCTCAGTCGGAAGAAGAGTACACTGAGTAAGGATTTCCCTTCATAGGAATTGCAGTTATATGCAATTCCTATGAGC
>DAORDI010000106.1:0-16391 GCA_035345895.1 Leptospiraceae bacterium | reverse complement strand
GGAAAAAACAATTTCTTTTAATGATGAGGTAAGTGAGGCATTCGCCTCTGAAACAAAATTCACAAGACCGTCTTTGAAGTCTTTCCCGGCACTGCTTCCCTCGGTGATATTTCTCCTGGAATCCTCCAGGGTTTTGGCAAAATAATCTCCCATATCCACATAACCGATTACGAAAGAATCCACACCGTCCTTGAACTCCTTCTTGTATTCCTTTGCTCTTTCTGAAAAATCCGGTCTGTCCGGAGCAGGAAAGTCCGATTCACTCAGAGAATCGGCCAACTGATTCATTTTTTTACGAAGGATGACAGACTCCTCCACGACAGAGTCATGCACATCCTTGCCTGTATTCAATGAAGTTCCGATGAGTCCGTACGAGGATGCAAGAGATTTGGATATGATATATACCCCGTCATCCGTCGCAGTGCTTCCGAGAGCTTTTGCAATCTCAGTGCCTTCTTTCGATATCTTATCACCGGCCTTGAAGGAAATGTCTTTCCCCTGCTTGAGAATCTGATAAGATTCCTTGGCTTTTTTGACGTTTTCCGACCAGCCCTGCTTTGCGAGACCGATCCGTTTCCAGCCGAAACTTCCGCCGACAATAAGCTCACCCTCGGCAAAGGAGGGAATCAGTCTCAGAGAAGTTCCCTTTACTTCAAATGCACCGTTATAATAAAGAGATTTATGACCTGATGCCATGAGTTTTTTCGTGTTTTTAAGAGGATCATCCTTGTCGCCGGATGCGCATCCCAGAACCGCCAGAATCAAATATAAGTACAGTTTCATTATTTTTTATCTCCTTTTTCCTCTTCCCGCTTCAGTTCAAGCTCTCTTTCTTCTATTTCCTTTTCCAGAACCTTTTTCACCACTTTCTGATCATCGGTGACTATTTCCACCTGACCGGCTTTCCTGGCCTCATTCAGATCCACGATTGAACCTGTAGGAAGATGCTCATATCCTTTATAATTTCCGCGAACTCTTGCAATTACCAGTCTCGGTCCGTCCCATGCGAGAAAGATCGTTCCGTCCGGAACAGTGAGAATCATATGTGCAGGAATCGCAGTAAGGGCAGTATAACTGAGTACTATCCCGGATTCCAGTCCGTAAAAAACTGACTCTCCCGTGCCTTTTCCGAAATCGTAAACCAGTCCTGCAGCAGTGGCACCGGTTTCGTAAACACCGCCTCCGGCAGCACCTACAGTCTTCACTGTATGAGCTCCAGCAAATGCCAGTGTCTGATTGAAGCCGTATGTCGCCTCAGCACCGATTGCAGTCGGCACCGTCGCAACCGCACTTGCCACTCCTAAGGTTCCCAGGAATCCTGATTCCATACTGGGACTCAAAACTCTGTATCCTGCCTTCCCAGCATGTACCAAAGTCAATCCAGTCGTGACAATAATCTGACCGATTCCTGTAGCAGCAGTTCCTGTTGATGCGGCGGTTCCTCCTGCAAGAAACTGACCTGCCCCGACTGCTGTATCAGCCACAGGAGAAAGAGCAACCTCCTTCAAAGCAAGCGTGTATCCTTTGAATACATTCCAGAGTGCAAGTGCGGAATTCGGCTGCTCCCCTGATTCGGCGAGATTGTCCTTCCATTCCTTTGCTCCCCTCGAAAATGCTCCCTTCCAGGCATTTGCAATCCGGTCCCCGCTCTGTTTTCTGGTATCCTCAAACATTTCACTGAGAGAAGCATAGTTCTGACCGAGATGCCCATTGTATTCAGCCATATCCGAATAGGTCTTTTTCATATCATCTTTCATCACTGTCCCGAGGGATGCATATCCTAGAAAAGACTTCCCTGATTCTTTCAGAAGGTCTTTTGCCGATCTGACTTCCCATTTGACAATTTCATAAGTACCATCATATATATCTTTACTTATTTTTTCATAAGTCTCTCTTCCGTCATTTCCTGCCACTTTCCAAATTTCCGCCATAGTGTTCCCGAGTTCACCCGGATAATCCTGTGCCCTTTTTTTCATGGAAACAAAAAGCATTGCTTTGGCGGTCTGAAAGGACATTCTCCCGCTTTTTTTCACTTTCTGATAGCTTTCTGAAGAAGATGGAATAAAGTACCATCCCTTTTCATGCAGGTTTTTTCTTGCACCGAGCGCATTGGATGTCAATGGGGCAATTTTCTGAAATGTCTGCGGTTTTGCATCGGAAGCAATCACATCCTCGCCTACAATTTTCTTTTCTTTCGTTGTGCATCCGGCAAGCATACCGATGCTGAACAAACTGAATATCATTATCAGCCGAATCATAAAATCTCCTGAATTTTGTATTTTCCAGTTTTGAACATTCTTCAGATTTTTCTAATCTTTTTTATCATGAATTTCTTAAAAGTCGTTTCCGCAGCAGTTCTGCTCTACCGGACACAATTCAGCTTCCGCAGTTTCTGATCGGTGCATTTCTCCGCAGCGGAGCCGGATCAGGTTCTGTTTTTAGAGAGATTACACATAGACTTTTTACGCTGGAAAACCTTGATTTTTCCTGTCCAGCAAGGCTGAATAGTCAAAGATTTTTGAAAATGAGTATAATTCTAAAATAATGATCTTTTTCAGAAAAACAGGATACGGACTTTGAAACGCAGTTTTGTTCAGTTCCGGCTGCAATTCCGGAAACCATCTGAATCAGTCGGAGTATTCAATCATTATACTGTAATTAAATAAATCAACCGGGAAAACTCAATGAATCGTTCACCTTAGAGACCGTGCAAAAGCTCTGTTTTTATGCAGATCTCAAAAGAAATAAAATGAATTGGATCTGAGGACTCGCATACGTGGACGCCGCTGTTCGAAAAGTCGTAAAATGAATCAGGAACTGTTAAATTCTGCCCTTGACTTTTCTGAAAAACAATCTGATCTGGTAAGGACTGCAGGGGAAAATCATCATATATGCGATCTTTACTGTCAATCTACATATTTTTTGCGCTGAACATTTCAGCAAAACCGCTCAATTGGTATGAGTATCCGGGACGCTGGTTTAAAAACATATTTTCTGTTCCTGCCAAGGACAGTCCTGCTCCGGAGATAGATGCCGAAGATCCTGCCGGAAACCCGGTTTTTCTTCAGAACGTTGAAGGCGAATATATCCTCCTTTCGTTTTGGGCTTCTTGGTGCCCTGTATGCAGAAAGGAACTGCCTGAACTGGATAAACTGAGTGTTAAATTCTCCTCTCGCGGAATAAAATTTCTTGCAATAAACGTAAATGATTCTAAGGAAAAAGCGATCGACTATATAAATAAAAATAAATCATCCTTGATTTACTTATTGGATACGGACGACCGGACATCGGAAAAATACAGAATCATTTCTTTTCCTTCCAATTTTCTGATTCAAAAAAAAGGTTTGAAAACAGTCAAAGTCTGGGAGGGAGATATCGAAATGAAAACAATCGAAGAATATTTGGAAAAACTTCCCTATAAAAAATAGACAGTTCTAGAAAAACGGAAGCAATATTTACTGTCTGCATTCCTAAAAAAACAAAATCAGGCGACTGATCTCTGAGTCAGTCTGTATTTTCTTCTGAAACCTATTTCCTAATTGTATAAATTATTTTAAAGTTCTGAGGACTTCCCGTCTGCAAATGCTCTCAGGTTGTCGTAGGAATATATCCCTGTATCGTGATTGTCATTCCAGGTCAGATTCAGTGCATAACGGCCTACCTTGCGGAAGGAAACAAGGCTCACGGATGTAATATTGCCGGTCGCTGCTCCAATCTTTCCAAAATGCCCTCCTCTGCAGGTCGCGCAGGGACAGTTCTTTCGGAGAGTCAGAAGATCAAAGGAGGATTCCACCCCGTCCTTCCAAAGAATATAAAGATTCTTATCATCACATCTTATGGAATCAGGGGAGGTATTCAGCATTATTTTTTCAGGAAAGAAGAAAGAATTTCCTGTCTTTTGGAAGACTTTTCGTGCTGACCGAGAGACATCCATTCTTTTTTCAGATCATCTTCGTTCAGACCTTTCAAGTCTGCATATTTCTTTAACAGCTTTACAGTTTTCTGGTTCATGGAAACTAGGTTTTTATACCTTATTTTCAGGTCAAGGAGAATCCGCCTGTTTATGAATTCCGAATCAGATTCTGAGAAAGCACTCGAAAACTGGATCAGTCTTTTTGAGACAATGATCTCTGCAAAACTGTCCGGGGGCTTCCCTGCACAGAGTGAAAGTGCCAGAAAAACTCTGTTTCGGAATGTATACAATGAACTGCCTCCGAAACTGAAAATGACTTTCAGCGAAACAGACTTCTTAAGGTACTGTGAATTTAACAGAGAAAAACTGATTCAGAACGAATCAAATGCATGACTATGAAAAATAAAATCAGCGACAGATACGAACCGGCCCCAGTGGAAAAAAAATGGATTGAGACCTGGGAACAGAAAAACAGCTTTGCCCCGAAAGGTTCAGGAGAACCCTTTTCCATCGTAATTCCTCCTCCGAACGTGACAGGCACACTCCATATAGGACATGCACTGAATCACACTCTTCAGGACATCATCATCCGTATTGAAAGAAAAAAAGGCAAGGATGCTCTCTGGCTTCCGGGAATGGATCATGCCGGAATCGCAACTCAGGTCGTCGTAGAAAGAGAGCTGGCCAAAAAGGGAAAAAAAAGAACTGATTTTTCAAGAGAAGAATTTGTAAAACAGGTCTGGGACTGGAAAAAGTTTTCAGGCGGGGAAATTACAAAACAGCAGAAACTTCTCGGAGAAAGCGTGGACTGGAAAAGAGAACGCTTCACTTTCGATGCAGGGTTGTCGAAAGCTGTAATCCGCGTATTCAAGCGCCTGTATGACGAAGGACTGATCTACAGAGGGGAAAGGATCATCAACTGGTGTCCTAAGAACCTGACTGCAATTTCGGACATAGAAGTGGAATTCAAGGAAGTCCACGGTCATTTATACCATATCCGGTACCCTATCTCAGGCACAAAAGAACATATCATAGTGGCGACCACAAGACCCGAAACTATGCTCGGCGACGTGGCAGTCTGTGCTCATCCGGAAGATAACAGATATGCTCATCTCAAGGGAAAAAATCTGCTCCTGCCGATTATGAACCGTGAAATCCCTCTCCTTTTCGACAGTTTTGTGGACAAGGAATTCGGATCAGGTCTTGTCAAGATCACCCCTGCCCACGATCCTGCCGACTTTGAAGCAGGACAGAGACTGGGACTGAAACCGATCAATATAATGAACCCTGACGCGACTTTGAATGAAAATGCAGGCAAATACAAGGGTTACGACAGATTTGATGCCAGAAAGGCAGTAGTAGAGGAACTTAAAAGCCTGGGCCTTATCGAAAAAATTGAAGACTATACTCACTCCGTAGGTCACAACAGCAGAGGCGGTGCAGTCATCGAGCCGTATCTTTCCACACAGTGGTTTGTAAAAGTAAAGCCTCTTGCAGAGAAGGCGATCGAAGCGGTCCGTTCAGGAAAGACTGAGTTTGTGCCCAAAATGTGGGAAAAAACTTATTTCGAATGGATGGAAAACATCAAGGACTGGTGTATTTCCCGTCAGCTCTGGTGGGGACACAGGATTCCAGCATACTACTGT
Source organism: Leptospiraceae bacterium (assembly GCA_035345895.1). GTDB lineage: Bacteria > Spirochaetota > Leptospiria > Leptospirales > Leptospiraceae > DAORDI01. Next base: position 10,832 of record DAORDI010000106.1, on the reverse strand, counting down.
TCTGACTGCGGCCATATGGAAGTCTCTGAGACTGAGATCAAGAAATGTCCTTCCTGCAAATCTGAAAAGGTAAAACAGGATGACGATGTGCTCGACACATGGTTCTCTTCAGGACTTTGGCCTTTTACGACAATGGGCTGGCCTGATGACACAGCCGACGTCAAAAAGTTCTACCCTACTTCTGTACTTGTCACCGGATTCGACATTATTTTCTTCTGGGTGGCCAGAATGATGATGTTCGGACTGAAATTTATGAATGAGGTTCCCTTCAGAAAGGTAGTCATTCATGGACTGGTTCGGGACAGACATGGAAAAAAATTCAGCAAATCCATGGGCAATACAATTGATCCTCTGGATATGATGTCCAAATACGGGACTGACTCATTCCGTTTTTTTCTTGCAGCAAGTCTTCCGGAAGCTAAGGATATCCTGTTTGACGAAAGCAGACTGGAAGGCTACAGAGCCTTCTGCAACAAGATTTGGAACAGCAGCCGTTTCATTCTGATGAATCTTCCTGAAGATTTCAGAACGGAGGCCGTTCCGGAAAAAGATCTGGAATCTTCCGATCTCTGGATTCAGAGCAGATTCAACGTATGTCTGGAAAAATATGAAAAGGCATATTCAGGATTTCATTTTTATGAAATGGCGGCTTTGATCTATGATTTCATCTGGGGAGATTTCTGCGACTGGTATCTGGAACTGACCAAACCGAGAATTTACGGAAAGTCCACAGAAAAATCAAAGTCAGCAGCACTTCAGACTCTGGCAGACATTCTCATCAAGGCACTGAATCTGCTGCATCCATTTATGCCGTTTCTCACTGAGGAAATCCATTCTGCATTCTCTGAAGAACTTATGACCGCTTCTCCCTGGGTAAAACCGTTCAATGTCAAGGCAGACTCTGAAAAGGTTCAGAAAATTGAAATGCTCACTGAAATCATCACGAAGGTCAGGACTGTGCGTTCTGAACTGAATGTCCCGCCGGACAGAAAATGCAGAATCATCATCAAGTCGGACAAGTCTCTTGTGGCAGAAATGATTCATGAAGAGCAGAATTCCCTTCTTCAGCTCTCGAGAGCAGAATCTGCGGTCCTCAACAAGGAGCATAAGACGGACAGGACAGATTCAGTGACCGCGTTCCGTTTCGGTGAAATCATTCTTCCCCTTTCAGGTCTCGTGGATATGGAAAAGGAAAAACAGAGACTTAAAAAAGAGATGGACTCAGTTGCAGCCGAACTGGAAAAAATTAATAAAAAACTGAATAATCCTGAATTTATATCAAAGGCCAGACCTGAAGTCATTTCCAAGGAAAAAGAAAAGGCTGAAGTTCTGAAAAACAAGGCTGCTTCGCTTGAAAAGGCACTGGAGAGATACAAATGAAGGTACTTCTGATAGGAAGCGGGGGCAGAGAATCCGCAATTGCCTGGCAGATAAGAAAATCGCCTCTTCTTTCCCTGCTGAAAGTATATCCTGGAAATGCAGGTTTTCCTGATTCAGAAATCGTACTGGACGGACCGAACCTGAAATCCAAGGAATCAGTGCAGAACTTTGTCAGAAAAGAGAAATTTGATTTTGTCATAGCTGGTCCGGAAGAGCCGCTCGTGGACGGAATCTGCGACTGGCTCTCAGAAATCGGCATTCCCTGTTTCGGGCCCTCGGCCTACTGTGCACAGCTGGAAGGCTCCAAGGATTTTGCCAAAAAGCTGATGAAGGATTTCGGGATACCTACTGCAGAATACAGTACGTTTACTGATTATCATTCTGCAATAGAATACATCAAAAAAAGAAATTTTCCCATCGTAATAAAGGCAGACGGTCTTGCCGCAGGCAAGGGAGTCACTGTCAGTCCCGACTTTGAAACGGCTGACAGGGCACTGAAAGAGGCGTTCCTGGAAAGCAGATTCGGGAAGTCCGGAGAACGGGTTGTAATAGAAGACTTTCTTTCCGGTGAAGAAGCATCTCTTTTTGCAGTCTGTGACGGAGAAAACTTCCTCTGCTTCCCGGCTGCTCAGGATCATAAGCGTGCATATGACGGAGACAAAGGCCCGAACACGGGGGGAATGGGGGCATATGCCCCCGCTCCCATTGCAGATGAATCAGTCATAGAAAAGGCCAAAAACAGAATCATCAGCCCTATGCTTGAAGGTCTGAAAAAATCCGGTCATCCTTACCGGGGATTATTATATGCCGGACTTATGATTGATGCAAATGGAGATCCGTATGTGGTGGAATTCAACTGCAGATTCGGCGACCCTGAAACGCAGGCACTTATGCTTTTATGTGATTCAGATCTTCTCGACATCATGTACAATGCCGCATCCGGCAGTCTCCTCGGCAGAGAACTGAAAATGAAAAAAGAATTCTCTGCAGTCGTTGTGCTTGCGGCAGAAGGTTATCCCGATGAATATGCAAAAGGAATGGAAATACAGCTTCCTGATGCAGAAGGGTTCCAGGTTCAGATATTTATGGCAGGTGTTCAGAAAAAAGACGGGAAAACAGTTTCCTCTGGCGGCAGAATACTCGGTATTGCGGCTTCGGCAGAAACGCCCGCAAAGGCTGTAGAACTGGCATACAGATTTCTCGCCCTAAACCGTACAGAAAGGACATATTACAGAAAGGATATCGCTCATAAAGCAGCAGCTTCCAAGATTTCGGGATCAATGAAAAACTGATGCCTATTGAACTGTCGGTCCACACAGACATTGTAGAGAAAAATGCTCTGGTTAAATTTCAGAAGGACTTCGGGTTTATTCTTTCCTCCAGTCAGTTTCCAAAGCAGAGGCTTCTTCTGATTCAGTCTGCTGTCAGGGGCAGAAAAGACTATGTGAACATACTGAGTTCAATGGACAGACAGGAACTTCTTTCCTTCCTTTTCATACTCAGTCAGTTCGGTGATGCAGTCAGAGGCGAAGCCCCTGAAGAGTTCATTTATTTCTCTTCCATTCCGTATGTGGTTGAATGGCAGAAAGGAAAATACAGTGTCCCTTCCGAGATTCTGGAATATCTTTCCGGTGAAAAAATTTTCCGGGATCAGAATTACATATTCGCTCTGCTTCCAATGCTTCCCTTGAAGGAAAAAAAATCCTGGATAAAATGGCTGGAAAAAGACTTTCAGGGAAATGAAAAGCAGCTGAATCAGGAAATCTACAGAGAACTCAGAAAACTTGTCAGAAAAAGACAGCTGAAATCCATATTCAAGGAAAAAGAAATCCCTCTCGATAAACTGTGGAAGCCTGGAGAATCCAGATTTATGGACTGGTACTATAAGGACATTACTACATTCTATTTTGCAGCGCAGGAAATGGAAAAGGCAGAAACTGACCCTCTGATCAGCAGCCTGCTTCAGGAAATCAAATGCGGAAGATGGATACTGAAGAAAGATCCGGAAAAATTCCAGGAAAAAACGAGTTCCAGACTTGTAGCGACTGTGGAAGGGTCCTCTTTTCAGTTCAGAGAGACTGAATTCTCCTGGGAAATGGAACATCCCGATACAGAGGAACTGCTCTTTCACGGGGAATAATTATCAGATCCTGCGGTGCGGCTCTGCATATTGCCGGACACAGGGCAAGTAAGTCATTTATTCAGCATACTGTATAAGGAATGAAATATAAGTTCACATATATCGTTGAGTGCCGCCTCCAATTTTCATAAAAATCTTTAGACAAGGACATATTCTGCACTTTCTCACGGTGCATCCGATACAGTCTCAAAATGCTACACTCCCATACATTCAATAAGTTGCCTGAACAGGCTTAAATGAAAATCTGTTCATAGAAATTTACTGCTTACAGAGGATAATGAAAGACTTCTGCTGAATATATGTTCACATATATCCATTGCAAAATATTTCCGAACAGACAGGAATACAGCTGAATGGTTTAACGTTTGGTAAACAATTTTTTTTCAGTTTTTATCAGAAAAATTAAAAAAATACCAAAATCCCGCAGAATTATTATAAAAATCATTCAGGCCATGAAAATTTGTCTCCTCATAGAAAGCCAATTTTTCTAATTAAAAAAAATTACCTGGGCTAGAGCAGCAAAGAATGGGTTCAAGGGATGTTTCCCGAAAGATATTTCAGACAAAATGTCCTTTCAAAAACATGAAAAATGCAGGTAGACAGAGCTGTCTGCATGCTGAAAAACTGTACAGATCCGTTTTTTTCGTGATTTCTCAGTAAAATACAGTAAAAATACATTTTATATGCAGGAATATGGTATTCAACCCAGTTTATAAGCCAAAAACAATGAATGTACGGAGATTCTCCTGAGAAAAAGGGAACATTTTTCGGAATCTGCCCGCAAAAGCATCTCAGACCGTTAAAAAATATACAAAATCCGAATAAATTATAGAAATGAGATAATAGTAAAAAAATCATGATTGCAGGAAAATGCGGTCTGAATAACATGTTTTATAATGAAGAAAGAAAACAAAATATTCAAAGTTGATAAGACAGAAGACAGCATAGGCTTTCTTCTCTGGCAGGTGACAAACCTCTGGCAAAGAGAAATAAGAAAGGCTCTCGAGAAATATGATCTGACTCATTCTCAGTTTGTTCTCCTCGCGAGCATTCTCTCTTTAAACAAGGAAATGGACATTGTCACTCAAATACGTCTGTCCAATCACACAAAGATTGATCCGATGACGGTCTCTACTGTACTGAGAACACTGCAGAAAAAAGGGCTTGTGAAAAGGAAAGAACATGCTTCGGACACAAGAGCAAAAACTGTAGATCTTAGTCCTAACGGAGAAAAGACAGTTCAGCAGGCACTGAAGACTGTTGAGCAGTTTGACAAAAGTCTCTTTGAGCTTCTCGGAAGCAAATCTGATTCTTTTAAGGAAAAACTTCAGGCGATTCTAAAAAAAGACATGGAATAGATCTTTCGGGCCGCATTTTTTTTTGTAATAAATATACCGGAGCCTGTAATGAGATATAAATATGATTACAGGCTTCAGGTTATTTTGCCATTTATCTGTATTTTGCTGCTTTTCTCTGAAAGAACACTGCTGCTGCAAAAGGAAAAATAATCAGGAAAGCAGATGTGCCGTCAAAAGCCTCCCCTTTATCCGTATAATTTGCATAAAATCCAATAGCAAAAAGTATTCCAGTGCAGACGGATCCCCATCCCAGCAGAAGTGACCCTGCCCTGAGGAGTTTTCTGAGATAGGCATTTTTTATTTCGGAACTGTGCATTTCATTGATTCTTTCTATTTCCTCTGATGAAAGCTTGTGCACATTCACTGCATCATACTCAAGTGAATTCTTCACAAACCTGTTCATAAAAAAACTGAGAAGAATGACAGGAATCAATGCAAGAAATTCATATCCTTTCATTGAGGTCAGTGCAAAGTCAAAAAAACCATGGCCCAGTACCGAAGTCCCCAGTCCTAAAATGAGTGAGGCACCGACGGAACTCTGACCGAATTTGACCCTCGCCATCCAGTACCCTGTAGATGCACCCCATAGAATATGTGCAGGAACAGAAAGAAGAGCTCGGATCACAGCTGTGCCAAGTCCGTTTTCCATTACATAGAAAATGTTCTCAAATGTGGCAAAGCCTGCCGCAGCCGCTGCCCCATAGACAATACCGTCCATCATTTCATCAAAATTAGAATCCCTGCTGGAATAAAACCGGATGACTGCAAATTTGCAGAGTTCCTCAGTAAGTGCTACTATCAGAAAATTTTCTATCAAAGAATTGACAATACTGACTTCATTTTTCAGGCTCAGGGAAGTTTCCAGAAGAGCTGCAGGAATCACTGAAAATGCCCCCCAGAAAAAAGATTTCCATATGACCGCCCAAGGTTCTTTTTTGTAAATATCTTTGGAATAGTATCTCAATACAAGAAAAAGACCGGGAATCACAGCAAGTGCAATCAGGATCAGGGGATGCATTCAATGCTCCTTAATTTTTTACACAATTGGAATTCATTACTGAATCTGAATCAAGGAAATTTTTTTATGCATCTTTGTATTGACTTCAGAGTCCGTTTTTCAGATGCAATGATAATATGTATTATTTGAACGGAAAATCGGAAAACAGGGATGATTTTGTCATTTCACTCGGCTCAGTTGCGCTGAAGAACGGATTCAGTCTGTATGAAACCCTTTTCATACTGAAAGGAAAGCCTGTTTTCATCCGGGAACATCTGGACCGTCTGAAACACTCGATGGAATACTTCAGTCTTTCTGCAGAACCGGGCTTTTTTGAAAATATCCGGAAAGATGTGAAAAAACTTATTTCCGAGACCGACCTGCTGTCCGGCAGAATCAGGATTATGATATTTCCATCAAAAAATATTACACTTCCCGCAGACACTGTTCTCCTTCCGGAAAAACTTCTGTCTGAAGAGGCATTAATCTCACTGAAACTCTCGAAAGTAAGAAAGCCCTTTCCGCCCCAGTTCCCTTCATTTGTAAAAATCAGTTCCAATCACTGCTCGCTCCTCAGTTTCAAGGAAGCTTATGAATCCGGATTTGACGAAGGACTGATGCTTGATTCAGAGGGACGTGTCACAGAAACCTCGTACGGGAATCTTTTCTGGATAAAAAATAATGAAATATTCACCCCGTCTGCCGACCTTAGCATCCTGAACGGAGTGACAAGAATGAAAATCATTGAAATATGCAGAATTTCAGGATTGAAACTCTGTGAAGGATATTTTTCGCTTTCCGAAATACTGAATTCTGATTCCGCTTACGTTTCGAGTTCAAGCCGGGGAATGATGAGAATCTCAAGAATAGACGATACGATTTTCAATGAGCACAGTTCAGAATCAGTCTGTCTGATCAGAAAGAAATACGACGAAGCAGTTGAAAATTCACTGAATGAATATGAACCCTGAGAAACTGAAAATTCTCAAAAACAAGATCAGAAATCTTTCAGGGCAGTCAGGATGTTATCTCTGGAAAAATATGGAGGATGAGGTCATTTATGTAGGCAAGGCTCTGGATCTTTCTGACAGAGTCAGTTCGTATTTAAGCTCGTCGATTACTGATCTGAAGACACTGTCCCTGCAGAAAGAAATTTCTGATCTGGACTGGATCATCACAGGCTCGGAAGAAGAAGCACTGATTCTTGAGGCCACACTGATAAAAAAATACAGTCCCAAATACAATATCAGGCTCAAGGATGATAAGAAATACCCGTATCTCTGCATTTCCGTAAATGAAAAATTTCCGATGATCTATCTTACAAGGAATGTAAAATCCGACGGGAAAAAATACTTCGGACCTTTTACGGAAGTGAAGTCTGCCAGGGATCTGCTGAGTCTCGTCCACAGAATATTTCCCATCCGAAAAACAGTTCAGACTCTCCCGCTGAAAAAACCCGGAAGACCCTGTCTGAATTTTCACATCAAAAGATGTCTCGGACCCTGCACAGGAAATGTGCCTGAACAGGAATATAATGAAATCATATCTCAGATTATCCGGTTTCTGGAAGGGAAAAAGTCTGAACTCATCATTGATCTTCAGAAAAGAATGCAGGAACTTTCAGAAGAAATGAAATTTGAAAGAGCGGCCATATACCGGGATATGATAGAAGCGCTTCAGGCAGTTCAGAGAAGGCAGACAGTCGTCAGAATTTCCGGGGGAGACGAAGATATCCTGTCCCTGGCAAAAAAAGACGATCATGGCCAGATGGTTGTATTTGAAGTCAGGTCGGGACGGCTTGAAGGCAAGAAGTCGTTCGCAATGAGCGGAATGCTTTCAGAAAAGGATGAAGATATATTTCTTGCCTTTCTGAAACTTTATTATCTAAATACAGATTATATACCTGAAAAGATAATGATCCCTCTGAAACCGGACAGCAGTCTCACTGAATTTACTGAAATTCTAGGAAGGAAAAAGGACATTCGGATAAAGATCAGGGATTCGAGAAACGGATCATCGAGAGGGATATCCAGACTCGCACTCAAAAACGCGGAAATGAACCTCACGGAAAGACTTCTCGCAGTAAAAATGAGAGAGGAAAAAGAAGCGCTTTCCGATCTGATGAAGATGCTGAAGCTTAAGTCGGAGCCCTCAGTGATTGAGTGTTACGATATCAGCCATTTTCAGGGAACTGAACCTGTCGGAAGCGGAGTGATGTTCGTTGACGGAAACCCTTACAAACCGGGATACAGACATTATAAAATCAAATCCTATACCGGGATCAATGATCCTGGAATGATTCACGAAGTGATAGCCAGAAGACTGCAGAGACTTCTGAATGAAAACGAGTCCCTCCCTGATCTGATAGTCATTGACGGGGGCTATACTCAGCTTCTTCGGGCAACGGAAGCCGCTGTGGCACTGGATCTGCCGGATCTCCCGATGATCGGACTTGCCAAAAAAAGAGAGGAGATTTACGTTCCGGGAGAAAAAATTCCCTACAGATTCGACATCAATTCCCCCGGTCTCCGCCTTCTGCAGAGGCTTCGGAATGAGGCGCACAGATTCGGGGTCACCTATCACAGACAGAGAAGGAATGAAAAAACCCTGAAATCGGCACTTCAGGACATTCCGGACATCGGTCCTGCGAGGAAAAAAGAAATTCTGAAGTATTTCTCCGGAAAGAAGAAAGTAGAGAATGCAGATCTGGAGGAACTTAAGAGAGTGCCGGGAATCGGAGAAAAACTGGCTGAGAAAATATTCGAATCACTGCACAGAAACTGAGGTTTTTTTCTGTAAAAAAAACGGAATCAGACAGATAATATAAACAGAATGATTTATTTTGCGATAGTGCTGATTCTCGCAGGGATAGCCTTTTTCCTTTATGCGTATTATGAACCTGCAAAACCGAAAAAGGAATCATCTGTCCGGCCTGAAAGAAAAATGAAAGCCTCATACAGACAGATGAATGAAGAAGAAACAGTGATTCCGGTAAATCTGAAAGCCACTCTTCTGAACAGAAGATATCCGGAACACAAGTTCTCGCAGGAAGTGGAAAACAAAATCCGGCAGGAAAGAGTTCTCTCTGCAAAATTTCATTTCCCGGAAATCCAGGATGCTGTAATTCCTGAAAGGGACAGTACAGACGAGGAAGAACCGAAAAAATCAGTTTCGCTGCAGAACCAGGTGAAAGAAAATTCAGGGGCCTATTCAAATGAAATATTCAGACTGAACGGAACACTGTATTTTGATTATTCCAGAAAGATACCTTTCACTGACAGAAAAATCAGGGAAAAAGTATGGGATGAAGCGGATTTTACTCATTTCTCCAGAATAGGCAAAGTGAAGATGCTGGAGATTGACGGTGTGCTCCAGTTCCGTTCCGGACAGATCTATCATGAATTTTCATTAGAACAGATAGAAGAAATCGTTTTTTATGAAAAAGCATTCAGTCTCATCCCTGCAAATCCCAGCCTTCCTTCCACCCTTGTATTCAGCGAAGAATCGGAAAGCTTCAAGAATCTTCTTTCAGTAAAAAATATCTGATCTCCGAAATTTTTTCGAACATAATTTCCTTTCTTGAGGAAAATCCGGAAGGAATCAGTTCCTATGTGCTCCTGAAAAAACTGCAGGAGACAGAGGAAAACTTCCGCACTGAAGCCTTTGAAAGCCAGTATTCCCTATTTCAGATCAACTTTATGCTTTTTCATCTTCTTTACAGACTCCAGGACTACTGCAGAGACAATCTGAAAAGACATCTGTATGTTCACTACTTAAAGATCCAGCTCTCGGAAAAGAGGGAAATTTTTACTGATGCAGTCGCAGAACATGATCCTTTGAGGGAATATTATATAAATCTGGATAATCTGCACGGGACATCTGAAAAGGATGTGAACGATATGCTGGACTCCTTCTGGAAAAAATTCTCCGCATTCAATAGAAAAAAGGACGCACTGGACATTCTGGGACTGGATGAATCTGCACGAGAAGAAGAAATAAAATCCAGATACAGGGAACTTGTAAAACTTCACCACCCCGACAAGGGCGGTTCAGAAATAGATTTTCACAGAATTCAGGAAGCAATGTCAATTCTGAAACTCCTCTGATAAGGATGAAACTGTAAAAAAACTCTGTTTTTATGCAGATCTCAAAAGAAATAAAATGAATTGGATCAAAAGCGGAGCGAAATCAATGCTTCGAGAACTCCGCGTCTTCGCGTGAGCATCATTTCTTTTATGCTTTTACACAACCCCATCAAAGCGGGCAGAACATCCGGAAGAAAATATTTTCCTTGACTGAAATATCATTTTGCATTTTTATCTCAGTCAGGCAGTAAGGCGACCGAGGATGAAAACTGAATACTACTGGAAAAAGGAAAACGTTCTTGTTCTGCGACAGAGAGCGGAACTTGACAGAGTGACTGCAGCAGTGGAAATCCGTTTTCAGAAAGAGAAAATCCATTCAGTGGAGTTTTATTCCTCAATGCTGGGAGTCGCAAAAGCCTATCTTGCCTCTCAGAAAAAAACAGGCAATGCCTGGGAATCTGAAATCACAGCCCAGTCACAGTCTCTTCCGAACTATCATTACACAGGATTCATTCTGAACGGAACGGTTACGGAGGAATTCCTGAACAGGATCATTGCAGACGTGCATCTGAAACTGAAGGATGAAGTTCTTGAAAAAATTCTGAAAGAAGAATCGGATATCGATGAGGTATCCGATTATATCATGAAAAAATATCCTATTGCAGAATAAATTACTGATTCTTCATCACAGTATCAGATCTCGAAGGGTTTCTGTTTTCAGGGTAGTCAGTAGTGTAATGAAGTCCCCTGCTCTCCTTTCTCTGAAGCGCGGAAAGAATGATAAGTTCAGCGACCTGCACAATATTTCTGAGTTCAAGAAGAGGATTTGTAAGAATCGTCCTGTTGTAATAGTCTCTTACTTCCTCATGAAT
>DAORDI010000105.1:0-16561 GCA_035345895.1 Leptospiraceae bacterium | reverse complement strand
AATTCTGAACTGAAGATTCAGCTGAAACTGGATTCCGAATTTCTGGAATTGACAGTCGGAGTTGTAAGAATCGATTCCAAGGGAATGGGGATGGCATTTCGAAATCTTTCACCGGAGCAAAGGGAACTTCTGGAAAAAATCAACTGAACTTTATTTGATTTATAAAAAATGGCCATCCTGCAAAAGACCCTTATTTCATAAACTATGCTTTACTTATAAGCACCGATTGAGGTTCCAGCAGTTCTAGTGTTCCCATCACGGTCGAGTGCGTTTCCGCAGTTTCCGTTGAATGCAGTAATATCACCTGCAACCATTGCAGTATTAATTCCTGCAGGAGTGGACGGATCCAGGTGAAGGTCATTTCCTGAAAAATTCACAAAGACTGGGTTCAAGTTTATATTTCTCTGGCCTGATAGCGGAGAAGGCAATGCATCTGTGCAAGACGCACTTGTCCCGTCAAAATTACCCCCTGCGCTGCAGATAAAGTTAAAACTTTTTGCCGGTCTATAATAAAGATTATTACAATTGGAAACATTGTTCAGCACAAGTGTTTGGTAATTTGTCCCTGCCGCACTTTCATTGATGCAGTTTGTAGAAGCTGTGTAACTCGGGTTTCCATAAATAATATTTTGATCCAGACTTAGGTTTGTGTATGCAGTACCGCTTGTAAAATTGACACCCAATGCAGTATTTGCATTGAGCACTGGAGCAATAATTGTATTGCCCATTATTTTCAAACCGCCTGGATTCTGGTCTATCCTTAATGCCGGGACAGGAGCGCTTGCATTTGTACTGCCTCCCCCGATCATTACATTGGAACAGATTCTGGCACTGTTTGTTCCGGCTCTGACATACAAAGCTGTCGGGGTTCCTGCACCATTCCCATTTATTAAAGTATTTCTTTGAACGTCCGTATTTGCTGCCCACTTTTCCATATCAACTGCGGTTCGTGTCCCTGTATTTGAATTTGGTGTCCCTGAACTGATTAAATTTCCGGAAGCCGTGCCTGTACCTGGAGTAAATGCATTTCCAATTTTTAATCCAATCTGACTGCATCCGCCGACACCTGAGCATGTACCTGCCGTAATGGAATTGCCAGTCACTGAAAATGTTGCACCGTTTGCATTCAGCCATACTCCTGCTGAAGTGCATACGCCGACAGAACAGTTCCCTCCTTGAACTGTGTTATTGGAAATTGTAACATTTCCAAAAGGAACATCAATACCTTTTGCATTGCATCCGCTTCCTAAACATGAAGGTCCCGTTATTGTATTGGAACTTATCGTAAAATTTCCACTGTTTACTTCAATTCCGTAAGCATGACCATCACCTGTCCCACCTGTAATAGTATTTCCAGTAATCGTTGTCGTTGTCCCGTTAGCCATATCTAAAGTACGATTATAACATGATGTAATAGAACAGCTTCCGGATGTCAGAATGTTATTTGATACGGTGACAGTTGGAGTTCCAGTATTTTTAACCGCAGAAATCCCGCAGGAAGAATTTGTGCAGCTTCCCGTGCTGACAGTATTGCCTGTAATTACTGCAGATCCGCCTGATAAAGCAGTCTCTATTCCGGCAGAACCATTTGTCGCACTTCCTCCTCCGATGCCGGACGTCACAGTATTGGATGAAATTGTTATACTCGCAGAAGGAGCCGTACTCTTTATCCCTACACTCTCGGAAGAGGTGCCTGATGCAGTTCCGGAAGTGATCGTATTGCCTGATATCGTCAGTCCTGAACCCGCAATATGATATATCCCATAACTGAATGAATTGCCTGAAGCTGCACCCGAGGTAATTGTATTTCCCTTTATAGTCATACCGTTTGCAGTTGCGAAATTGGCAGTAACACCGGAGGATACGCAGCTTGCAACCAAACAGAACCCGGCAGTAATAGAATTGTTTTCAACCAGCACTGTCCCATTGACTGTCCCAGTCAACAGAACTCCTGTACTGTTATTGGCGCTGGAATTTCCTGCATTCACAGTACTGTCTGCGATATAAAAAGAAGCTGTTCCTGCTGAATTTGTATAAACAACACCGTGCCGTTCTACAGAAGTGTTGCCTGCATTTGATGCGGTGAAACTGGATTTGGATAAAGAAATTGTTCCGGCACTGCCCACCGCGTAAACCCCGGAAGTGATTGTGGATGCTGTATTGCTTCTGTCAAGTGTGATTACATTTCGAATGCTGATCCCGGCACCAGATTGAAGATTTACCACTGCGATAGGAGTGGAGTAATTTGCTGCAGTGACATTGAACGGGCTGTAGACCATAATTCCGTCCAGAACAGATTTTTCCTTCGTTCCTGTATAACTGGAATACTTAATCGTTGCATAAGGATCGTTTATATTACCGGTCACATTTGAGGACAGATCATCTATGATTGTATCATAAGGAGCAAGAGAAGTCTTGTCAGCTCTTCTTTTTTTCCAGTCAGAGGGATCATAGCCTCCAAACAGACTGACGTTTGTCGGTACGATGACTGATGATGAAACTGGATAGACTCCTCCCTTCATCAGGATTGTACAGGCTCCTGTGCATTTGGATGTCACTGCTGCCAGTGCGGCAGAAAGAGTCAAAAGAGGATCACCTGTAGTAAGACCTGTATACGTATCGAGCCCATTTGTTCCATCCAGGTAGATTATTCCGTCCGCAATAAAGACTGGAGCTCCTTTTTCCTGAACAACAACAGAAACTCCGGCTGCATCCTTGCAGTTTACAAGATTAAGATAACTCAGTGTGTCAAGGTTGACCGGCCATCCGGCGGATGAAGGAGTGAAGAATATTTCTTTTTTTTCCGGAGAAAGTGAAACGTCTGCAGTTTGTACAATGCTGTTGATGGAAATCTGACAGTTTGTGGACATTTCCTTATCCATAAAAATACCTAATTTCTGAGACTTGGAGATAATAACTGGAGATACATTATCCCCTGACATAAAATCTGTGGTTACAATTTTAGCTGAAACTGAATTTGAGGACGCAAGAAAAACTGCAGAGATTATTCCGAAAATACCTGAATATTGCGTCGGAGATCTTTTGAATCCGGGCTGACAGTCTGCCATTAAGAAAATAAAAATCGGGATGTACAATTTCCTCAGCATACCCTTATTGCATATCCGCCTGCAGGAAAAGCAAGTAAAAAATTTCTGAACAAAGCGAAATGCTGATTTCAGGAGTATCATATATTTAATAACAGTTCAGACTGTCATATTTTCAATAATCTGAAATTTTTTCAGTTTTAGCATCTGTTATGTGTAAAATGACTGCTCAGTCATTTTGTCATATCAGCTTATCTGCAGCATACAAAGCCTCTCGGCTCTTGAGAGCCATATTCGAAAATCTCATGGAAGAATTGATTCCGTCCAAAAGATTGACTGAGTAACTGATTCGGCTGTCATCCACTGTTACAATAGGATAGAATCTTTTTCTGTCACGATAGGAATATGTGGTAAGAATGGTTACATTGTCTCCAAATACATCATCAATATGTCTGAGCATTGTATGCATTCTTGAGGATATATTTTCATTAAAATCATCCCAAGTAATCTGTTCTCCGCTGATTTCAATATTCAGATGAATGATTCTGGAATACTCCGGCATCTTTTTTTCTCTGTTCCTGTCAAGAACTCTCCCGGCAACCTGAAGTGAATCAGTATCATCCCCTCTTCCTGCTTTCACCAGAACGATCTTATTTCTTGCGAGAAGTTCAAAACCGTCTCCATAGCAGATTATCTCTTCCCCGTGATCGAGAAGCTTGATGCTTTCTTCCGGTGTCATTGAGGAGATTTTCTTTTTTTGATAAAGTGCATAGCTGATATTCCAGAAGATCTGATAGAAGAACGGAGCGCGGAGAGATCTGGGAAGAGTCTTAACTTTGTCCAGCTGGGATATGATTGCATTAAAAATATCCGGCTGAATCACCTTCTGAGAATCATAATCATCCTCGTAGATAATACGTGAAATCTCCAGAAGAAGAAATGATTTCATTGAAAGTGAAGTCTGGAAATCAGAATGAAAAAGAGGTGCATCACCCTGCATCAGTTCCTCAGGAGTCTTGAAGTGCACAAGTCTGGCACTTGCAGGATCTTTGATCGGGTATTTGAGAAATCCCTTGAAGAAAATATCCTTAAGTTCATTTAGATTAAAATCTTTTATTATTTCTTCTGAACTGATCCTGACTTTTTCATCAAATATAAGCGTCTCTGCCATTGTATCTGTATTTATGATGCCTTCAAGCACGTACAGATTGCCGGTCGGGAATGCTTTTTTTACTGCGCGGGTCTGATTCTGGACTGCATAAAAAGCCGCTTCATCATTATTATTGTGTGCAGCACATCCGTATCCCAGATCGGAACGGTGCATATAAGCAATGAATATTGCCGGCATTTCAGGGGTATTGCAGAGAGCGCTGTTGACAGTAGTATCGATTCGGTTCCAGAACCAGTAATTGTTTTTTTCGGTGGAAACGGTATTTCCATCCGTTCTTCCGAAACGGATTGTAGTGGCAGGATAACCTTTTGCTTTGCTCCCGTGGACCCTTCCGTCGATGCATTTTGTTACCAGAATCTTCGGAGCACGGGCAGCAAATTCTGCGATTACATTTTTCATTCTGTGCAGTGTTTCAGATTCTGCAATATTCTCCTGAAGATATGCAGAGATATACTCCTGCGTGTTCATTCATCCTTTCCGCTGATGAATTTATAATGATTTTTTAATGCCTTAAGTTCAGCCTTGGCCTCGGCTCTTTCTTCTGACGTTTCAAATCTTTGAATTGAGACAAGTTTATCCTTACGAAAGACCTGAAGAACATATTTTCCGCGATTTTCAGGCTTTTCTGAAAATACAAATTCATAAAAATTTTTCCTAGGATTGCCGAGATATTTCTGAATCAGCTTAAGATCCTTGGTCAGTCTGTAAAGATGCATTGCTCTGGAATGCTTGAAGATATCCGTATATATATCCCTGTCTGTCAGTTCTCTTCGGATTTTTCCAAGCTCTCTGAATACAGAATCTTTCTTGAAAGGGAGTCCCTGCCTGCTCTGAAAAAGATAACCTATTTCCTTCTTTGTAATCAGACGGATCTCAGTCAGAAGGCTCTTGGGCATCAGGACTGACCTCTCTCTTTTTCCGGAAATATGAACCTTCAAAAAAATATCATTTTTCATTATTTCTTCTATATCTTCATATGTCACTTTTACGAGTTCAGAAATACGGCAGCCTGTCCAAAAAAGGGCCTGAACAAAACAGGAAAGAAGATCCCAGCGGTAATCTTCCTTGTCGTCATTGTAGGAATGAATTACTTTGACGACTTTGGAAAACTCCATAATCTGTTTTTTTGTAAAGACCTCATCTTCAAATATGGTCTTTTTCTGCTTTTTTTCAGGTTCATTCATCATCTATTCCCACTCAATTGTGCCCGGGGGCTTGTCGGTAATATCATAAAAAACCCAGGAAATCTTTTTGAGCTTTTTAAGTGATTTTACTATTTCTTTCAAAAACTTTCTTCTCATAGGATAAAAGTTGGCAGTCATTGCTTCCATTGACTCTACCGGTCTTAGAACTATGCTGAATCTGCCTTTTTTCTTTCCGACAGGAATCAGAACAACCGGCATCTGCCAGATTTCCTGAGAAATTCCTCTTTTTTTCAGAATCTTGCTTACGATAAAATCTGCATCTCTGAGAAGATCTGAATGTGACTTGTCCAGGAAAATCTGTGAAAATTTGAGATTGTCCGGAAGATTTCTTTGGAAAGGAGCAAAAACTACCCTGTTGATTCCTCTGATATGATTTGTGATATCTGTAGACACTTTCCTGTATTCGTGCCAGCTCCTTGTAAAGTCATTGAGAAGAGCACAGTGCCTGTAGCTTCTGGAATCTCCCTGAACGCCTACCGACTTCAGAGGCAATATTTTATATTGCGCATCCTTGTAATGGGCAATCAGTCTGTCCGACTGCTCCCTGTCTTCAAATTCATTGTCTTCAGCAGAAGCAATCATCCTTACAGCAAGACCTGGACCCGGGAAAGGATGTCTTTCAATGATATCCATACTGAGTCCGAGCAGACTTCCCAGCTCTCTGACTTCATCCTTGTAAAGCTCTTTCAGCGGTTCAACAACAAGTCCTTTTTCCAGAAGATCCAGAACAGCCTGGCTTCTGTTGTGATGAGTTTTTATATTATGAGAATGTTTTGTCCCGCCGCTTTCTATTGTATCCGGATAAATTGTACCCTGCCCAAGAATCCAGTTTTCCGGATCAGAGATAAATGAAGAAACAGCTTCATCCTTTACCTGGATAAACAGATCTCCGATGATCCTTCTTTTCTGTTCAGGTTCGCGGATTCCTTTCAGTGCTTTATAAAAAGCTTTTGATGCATCTGCTACTGCGATCTCAACATCATTTCTTTTTAATGCTTTTCGAAGAATCTGTATCTCTTTTTTTCTCATGAATCCAGTATCCACCAGAAGTCCGGCCACTCGGTCTTTTCCCAGGATTCTTGTCAGAAGAGTATATGCAACTGTGGAATCCACTCCTCCGGATACGAGCATAAACACTTTCTTGCCTGCAGGTACGGAAACCAGTATTTCCTCTGTCTTCAGCTTTAGAAATTCAGCAAGATTCCATGTCCCGGAAGAACCGGTGATCCTGATGAAGTTTTCCAGAAGAATGTTTCCTTTTACCGAATGAGTCACCTCGGGATGAAACTGTACACAATATATCTTTTTTTCCTCAGAAAATACACCGGCAAAACTGCAGTGAGAACTTCTGGCAAATACGGAAAATCCTTCCGGAATTTTAACCACCTCGTCGCCGTGACTCATCCAGACCTGCTCCGAGTTTTCAAAGCCTTCCGTAAGTTTTGAGGGCTCCACTCTTTCAAGGTAGGCAAGCCCATATTCGCTTTTTGCGGATTTGTATACTTCCCCTCCCAAAAGTTTCATAATCAGCTGGTGACCATAGCAGATGCCCAAAATCGGAATGTTCAGATTCAGTACATCAGCAGATATTTGAGGTGAATTTTCTTCATAGACGCTTGCAGGCCCTCCGGAAAAAACAAGTCCTGAAAATTCTCTGTATTTATTCAAAGTCTCTTCGTTTGAAATGATTTCAGTGTATGCACCGAGTCTTCTGAGTCTGGAAGCAATCAAATGTGCATATTGCCCGCCAAAATCAATTACGCCGATTTTCTTCGTAAATTCCATAGCTAATACAAAACTTTATCAGCTTGGATATTTGGACAGAAAAATTCTGTCGAAGAATATCGTGGAATAGACGTTGGAGAAACTGGATTTCCATTACAGCCGATGAGCCTAAAAAAGGATGTAACTTTTCAGACAGATATTCGAAAGAATATTCAGGAGATCCCAATGAAATATTTTATCTATCTGATGTCTTTGTTCCTGCTTTCAAATTCGGTTTTTGCACAGAAAAAGAATGAGCCTGTTCAGTCCAAAACAGGTACTGCGATATTTGCAGGAGGATGTTTCTGGTGTATGGAACCCCCATTCGAAAAACTGGACGGTGTCATCAGTGTCATTTCCGGCTACACAGGGGGAACAAAAAAAAATCCGACCTATGAAGAAGTTTCAGCGGGGGGAACAGGCCATACTGAAGCTGTGAAGATCGAATTTGATCCAAAAAAAATCAGTTTCAAAAAACTTCTGGATGTATTCTGGAGAAATATCGATCCCACTGTAAAAGACAGGCAGTTCTGTGATTCAGGACCTCAGTATAGATCAGGAATATTTTACCTGAATGACGAACAGAAAAAGGAGGCACTGGAATCCAGAAAAGGACTTGAAAAAAAGTTTTCTTCAATTTACACTGAAATCACACCCATCGGAGATTTTTATCCTGCAGAAGAATATCATCAGGATTATTATAAAAAGAATCCGATCCGATATAAATATTACAGACACGGATGCGGAAGAGACAAAAGACTGGAAGAACTCTGGGGAAAAAACTAGTCTGCAGCTGAAGATGAATCTGATCGAAACTGCTTTTAACTTTCCGAACCCTGTTCATTACATTACACGGTAATTGAATTTACATAGAGGCTGGAAAGTTGAGTGTTGACAAACGGCTGGCACTGTGCAGGGTGCCGCAGTTTGGAAAACTGCAGTTTTGAATCTTTCTTTGAACAGGAGATGTCCTTTGAAAAAGTTTTTACTCTTTATACTATACACAATTATAATATATAGTGTCAGTTATCCTCTTTTTGTTCTGGCATTCAGCTGGAATGAACTGAACAGTTACAACGGAATCTGTCCAGGAACAGCTACCGATATACCGGAATACCAGTGCACGCACTCTGAATATGTGGACAGGATTCTGTTTGGCGGCTGGGCAGGGCTTGTGCATATGATGCTCTTTCCTTTCTGGCTGGCCGGTTCAGCAATTGCTGTTTTTGTCATTCAGTTTACACTGAAACAACTGCGCAGCAAGTATAACTGAATTCAGTCCAGTTTCTGCACCCAGAGTCATTTTTTCTTCGGCCTGGGATCCGTCTTGGACTGACAGCCATATTCACCGTCCATAAAACAGTCTTTGCGGCTTCCATCTGTGCACTTATCATTTTTCAGCTGAGTGCAGGGCACTTTACGGTCTTCTTTGGTTTTAGGTCTGGGATCAGTCTTGGGCTGACAGCCGTCTATTTCATCCCAGAAGCAGTCTTTGCGAATTCCGTTTTTGCATTTTTTGTATTCCACCTTAGTGCATGGAACCTTTTTCGCATCTGATGTTTTATCCTTGGATAAAATGGGAAAAACAAGACCGAATGAAAAAAGAAAAATAATATAATAATTCATATAAATCTCCGGAACTGGCATCTATGATTTATGCAATTATTTTTATGCCAACTGATTTTTCGATGAAAAATGAACGGTTAACGAAAATGAAACTTAAGAAGAAATGACGATATCAATTTGTGTCGAGAATGCTTATGCGGACAGTCTGAACAAGACAGTACATACGGCGAGATCAACATTAGCGACTATGATACAGTTCAGGAAGCCGCCTCTGGGATATTCCTGTTCGCAGAACGGTACAACGGGGTAGGTTCATCTTAAGGGAACAGAATGGCAAAAACATATAAATAACCTTATGCCGGACTGTTTATTTCATATATAATAAAGTTGTTGAAAAATTAGTTTCAACAACTTTATTTTTAATTTTTCTAAAAAACCTGCAGCTCGCTTACGCGCGCAAACTTGAGAGCCGCTGCTGAGTTAATCCTACCGGAGGTTTCGCTAGCGTGGAAGCTGCTAAGGGACTATCGTCCCTTCGCCAAACTTCTGAAGATGGCTGCCGGTTCGGAAGCTGGCTCGGCAAAATCTGAAACTGCCTAAATCCCTATTTAGCTTCTGATGAAAGATAATTTCTTGATTTTTTCAACAAGTCTAATCTAAATATAAACTGTTTTATTTACACAGTTTCCGGAAATCTTATTCCTTCCCTGAAAAAATTCCTTGACTGCTTTTTGACTGCAAAGAATATATTTTTCCTGATCTTATCAGTGCTTCCTTGAACAGGGTAATGGTCAATTCTTAAACAGAATGTAATTTTGCAGAGGTGCTAAATGTCCACAAAAGTATATTATACACATGAAAATGGCGGCAGGCCATTTAAGGTAGAAATTCTTTCTAAAAACGAGGTGCTGATTTACAAATTGGATTTGTCTGTGGACAATAATCCTAGTTTTGAATCAGAGGCTGAGCTGGTTTTTGAAAAAAAGCCTCTGTTCAAGTATCATCCGGAGAAAATTTTTATTGGTAAATCTCCCGAGACACCTTCTACGCTTGCACTGGGAACTGCAGGGGCTGAGTGGGACGGAAATACTAATCTACTGCAAATGGAGAATGGATACTATGTATATGTAGGCGGATGCATATTCTCATTCCAGCCTATAGCCGAAATCACTGAATTTGTATCACCTATGGGAAATAATGACGTTCCTTATCCTTGGGCAAAAGACAAAAAGGGCAACTATTATCTTCCAATTGAAGATACAGTGCTTCTTCAGGTACCAAAGGGCACAGAGGATCCTTATACCTGGTTTTATGAAAATGCTCAGAGAATCTATTCCTCATCCAAGGAGGTTGTTCTGCCTCGTCCTGAATTCGAGGGTATCAAGCATTGGTACCTAGGCAAAGAAAAGTGGAATATATTCTGGAGTCATAATCCAGAGTGGAGCTTTGATGCCCTTACTGAAGACGGCAAGGTGAAAATGTCCGTTGAGACGACAGATGGAAAGAAGAAAAAAATAACAAAAGAAGATTACGTCAGTTTAAATGATAAGTTTGGAAAAGAATTGGGCCTTGAGAGTATCAAGAAGCACAAATTCAAAATGCTCCAAAAGAGTCTCTGGTAAAGGCAAGTCCCTGTCTCCTCATAACAGCAAGAGGCGGCCCTTCAGCCGCCGGCGTAAGGTGAGTAAGTTTAAAGAAAAAAGAAATGTGACAAAAATCCCGTCTGGCAATTTTGTATTATATCTATGAACTACTATCTGGTCATCGGCGGCAGTGCAGTTTCAGGAGAGCAGACTATTTCGGCAATCCGCTCTGAAGATAAAGACGCTTATATTATTTCCACATCCAGCAAGGAAGGGGATGTACAGAACGCAGATGAAACATTCCGAAATATTGATCTCAGGTCGGAAGAAAGCATCAGCAGAATTTCTGAAGGACTGAAAGACAGACACCTGAAATCATTAATTTATATCCCAGCCAGAGGAATGGTAGGGAAACCGGTTCAGTATGCAGACAAGGCAGAGTATCTGGACAGTCTGAATTTTTCTGTGATCCCAATGCTCAAACTGACAAAGGTTCTGAAGCCCGGTTTAAGCGTATGGTTTTCCGGTTTTATGTGGCTCAAGCCTCTGATGCTTTTTTACGGAACAATGACTTATACAAAAATCACTATGGAACAGATCACACTGCAGTTTCCAAAACAGTTCAAGTGCATCCGGTACGGAATGTTTCACAGCGACTCTGTTCGAGGCATATCTGTTCTGGTCCAAAAATCATTAAATTCCAATCTGTATCCGGAAATGAATGAATACAAAGAAGCTTGGAAAAAATCCGGCAAAAAGTTCAAGGAATTCTTTCCAGGAATGAACTATGAATTTGAAGAATCACAGCTCAAAACAGAAAGTTCATTCGACAAGCCATTCCGGCCTCTGGAACCCAAAGATATCCAAATTGGCATTAAAAAAGCATTATTTTACAATACAAAGCCTATACTGAATGTGGTCGGAGACTGGTACTGGGAAAATGACAGTCTTCCTGTCTGGCCTGCTGAAATTCAGAAGCATATGGATATCATTTCTGCTGATCTGGATAAATATCTGAAATGAATCGGCAAGGACCGTAGGGACACACGGCAGTTTGTCCTTACTGCGTACTCTGCACACCGGACAGAATTTTCTGAGCGCGAATGATATTTCCTGATGCAGTGTAGATTTCCACAAGAAGACGAAGAATCTTTGGATCCTCAGGACTTCTTAATTTCAGAATTTCTCCCAAATCAGCGGCTTTATGAAAATCTTTCAGAAGATAGAAGTATGTAGCTAGAAGATAAATTGCTTCTTCATCTTCTGGATGCTTCAGATGAAATTCATTCAGTATGTTCACTCCGGCCCTGTAGTTTTTTACTGCAGATACTGTCTTTCCGACCAGCTCAGTAAACTCAGCAGCATATTCACCCATTTCATCGTTTTTATGCAGATCCAGAGTCAGAAGAACTTCTTCGTACCTGTCTTTCTGAAGAAGGGCAATGGACTCCTGCATAAATTCAGGCTTTTCATTGAGTATTATACTGTCTGTGCCCATATAACGAATCCTCAGCAGACTGAAATCATCAGTAATTTCACCTTTCTTTTCTGTCAGGACAAGAATTTTTTCCAGGTGCCCTTCTGCATCTTCAATTGTCTGCAGGAAAAGATTTTCATTTTCATTGATGATCCTTCTGCCTGTTTCGTCCTCTCCAAGCTGAATATCATCTCTTCCGTCAGATCCGATAAAGATCACATCATTTCTGTTCATCTGAAAAGTCCTGATAAACAATGAACCTTCCATTCCAAGCATTCCCACTTTCCTGAGATTAAAACCTGATTCCAGAAATGAAGCTTTGGCATCACGATACAGTACGCTCCAAGGATGTTCTGCGTTAATGAAATAGAGATATCCGCATTCATTGTCAATAAGTCCAATTACAATTGAAACAAGCATTGAACCGTCAAATGACTCAAAGACTTTCTGAAGCTCAATAAAAGCCAGTTTCAGCCACCGTTCAGGATAAACAGCTTGATTTCCCTGATACATTATCGTTCGGGAAAGGATAGATTTAAATACAACCCCGAGGACAATCGCACCGCCTGCCCCCTGTATGGATTTTCCCATTGCATCGCCGTTGATGAACACCGTATATTTTCTTCCCTGCAGTGTAATTATATCAGATATACAGATATCGCCGCCGATCTCGTGAATCTTCTTCTTGAATTCAAATTTCTTCTTCTGTCTTACAAGCACATCTAAACCCACTCTTTCATCGCTTGCGGCATTTGTGGCAAGAGGCTGAATAATGAGAGTAGTCAGAAAATAATCCCCGTCCTGCTGCTCTTTCAGAAGCCTTACCTGATCGAGCGTCTGCTGAAGTTCATGGGTTCTGATTTCCACTTTTTTTTCCAGACTGGAATTCAGATCTTCAATTGTCTCATACAGATTCAGAAAACGGTTTGCCAGGAGAACGGCAATCCCTGTCACAAATGCAAAAAATGCATATCTTGCAAAGTGAAACCCTGTTCTGAGATACATACTGTCCAGTATGTCAAATACTGAAAAAATAATTAAGACCGTAAACCCGCTAAAAAGAGTTCTGGCACTCTGTATTTTCTGTTTTATGGCCTTGTAAAAAATATAAAAACAGTATATTATCCCAAGCAAAATTGTAAACTGCCACAGCATAAGCAGCAGATTTAATACTGGAGGCGGCGATATCAGAGTGGCAGCTGCAATCAAGGCAAAGAAAGCCGAAATTCCCTTAATCAGTCTGCTCAGCTTTCCAAAGAACAGTATTTCCATAAAAGCGACAATGGATGGAAAGATAGGATAAGCCGAAAGAAGCTCCATCCTGTAGCTTAGGAGAGAATCCATTCCATATTCAAAGAAGAAACCCACTCTGTTCAGAAAATAAAGTGAAGAGGAAATGGAGAGAATCGTAAAAAAGAGATTATATACCTCGGCTTTTCTTTTGAGATAAAGAAAAAAATGATATCCTCCTGTGAAAATATAAAGAAAAATAAGAGCAAGTCCAACCTTGTCATTTGTGCTTTCCGCTATTTCTTTATAATCACCGATATAGACAGTATTTCCAGTATAGATACCGGTTGCTCCAAATCCTGGAGTTCCTTCGGTTTTCACCACAAGAACATTGTCCTTTTCCTTGAAAAGTCTGCTGCTCAGCGGGATTAAAACATTTCTTCCATATCTGCTGTTGATGATTTTCCCGTTTTCAGATTTCCCGTCACTGTACACGAATGTTCCGTTCAAATAGACTGAATAAACTTCTCCTAATGAAATAAAATACAGACCCGGGAAACTTTTATTCGAAAGGTACTCTGCAGGTGCATCAAATTTTGTTCTCATAGTAAAAACACTGGTCTCTTTTCCAGGAAAATATACTTCCGGGGTCAGGGGAATTTTTTCGGCAAGTTTCCAGCCTTTATCCTCATTCTCTAGATGGGTAAAACTATCAGAAAATTTATCAATTACATACCAAGGATGAAAACTGCATTCAATGTGCTTATTTCTATCCCTGCAGTCCTCAGAAAGGTTTATTTTTTCAATGGAGAAAATTGGAAAGGAGAAAAGAATGGTCAGCTGCAGTAATCTGGAAAGAAGTTTATGCATATTCCGAAAAAATACGGTTCATCCAGATGCTGTCAAGTAAGTTATTTACAGACGAATCAGCTGATTTATGATGGATGCGATATTATAGGGGAATGTCAGCATTCAGGTGAAATTTTTACCAAATTCCGTCTAAAGTTATCTCTTGACGAATATTCCGCAAAATCTTATCTTATAAATCAGTCAGCAGCTTTTAAAAAAACAGGTTTCGATGCAGTAAAAACTGATGAAACGGAACAGTCTCTCTGAATTGTTTTGCAGAAAATTTTCGTCTGTAAACTTGATGCACTGTTTCATCCTGCCCTCAGAGTTTTTTCAGCAGAGGAATCATTACACAAATAAAACTTTGGGGTTCATCGTAAAAATAGTATGACAGTCTTATTTTCAGATATTAGGTCTTTTGCATCTCTCATTGAAGGAATGACTGCTCTGGAAATTTCAGAATTTACTGATTCCTATAACGCAGCGATGAAACCGGTAATACAAAGATACAAAGGGTTCATCGAAAAGAATATCGGAAATGCAATTATGGCATTTTTTCCGGAAAAACCCTCCAATGCAATAGATGCAGCAATTGCAATGCTCAATGAACTGCATCAGATAAATCTGAAAAGAAAGGAAAAGGAACTGCAGCTGATTTCTATCGGAATCGGGATACATACAGATATTCAGCCGAAGGAAGTTCTCAATGGAAGAAGTAAAGCATTGATCTACGGTGCGGCCAGTATGGCAGCAAGACTGGAAGAGCTGACAAAAGCCTATTCATCTTCTCTTTTGGTAAGTATGGACGTAATGGACAGAGTAGAAAATAAAGATATATACTATTTCAGACATGTAGATACAGTTAAAGCTAAAAAGGAAGACAAATCAGTTCATATCCTTGAAATCCTGAATGGGAACTCCCAAAGAATTATTGATATCAAATTGAAGACTAGAGAGGCATTTGAGCGGGGGATATATCTTTATCATTCGAAAGAATTTATCTATGCACTGAAATGCTTCAAATATGTTTTGAAGGATGACTCTCGGGACACTGCCGCTGAAATTTATGTGAACAGATGCAATGAGTATCTGGAAAAAGGAGTCGGCTCAGACTGGGACGGAGTGGAGCAGCTGGAAAATAAATAATTCACCTGGATGCGGCTCCGCTGACTGTGAAACTCACCCAGTTTTCAGCCCTGCTTTATAAACTCACTTATAATATGTT
Source organism: Leptospiraceae bacterium (assembly GCA_035345895.1). Lineage (GTDB taxonomy): Bacteria > Spirochaetota > Leptospiria > Leptospirales > Leptospiraceae > DAORDI01. Next base: position 1,447 of record DAORDI010000105.1, on the reverse strand, counting down.
TTCTATCGGGCAGTTTCCTGCTTTTTTGAATAAACTAGAAAACCTAAGACTGCGGCAATACCTGTGCAGATTGCAGGCAGAGGAAAAAAATACAGAAAGCTGATTAGAGAAAGCATTGCTGCACCGAAACTGTTGACTGCCAGAAAAACTTTTCCCTTGCCGTCCAATCCTCCCTCCGAAGAGGAAATCCAAAAACAGATTCCGGAAACGAAAAGGAAAAGACTCACTGTCAGATTTGTTCCCAGAAAAATCTCCGAATAACTTTTTGGAGATCCGACAGGCATTGGAACCAGTGTTGTCTTCATAATCTCGACAGTTTTTGCAACCTCTGTCTGTTCCGCAGGAACTTTCATAAAAGTCCCGACTGTGTGCCCGATTAAAGTAAATAAAACGAGCCCCATTGCGACTCTAAGCATAATTTTTGTGTTCAAAATTGCCTCCTCTACTGAACATTTTTGTCATGGATAATTGCAGTGAGTCTATACTCTGAGGCCGAAAGTTCAAATACGAGTCTTATCGCAGTCCAGCGGCCATCCTTCTGAAGATTAGGATATTCCACAAAGATTGCTGTCGGATAATACACACGAAGCCTTTCTTTATGCTCACGCCCCAGTGTGAATTTATTAAAATTTGGAATTATCTGTACATCTGCATAATTATAATCATACAAATATTCATTATAGAGCTGCAGGAACGGAATTTTAAGTTCCTGGACAGGATTTCCCGAATCAGAAAGATTCTTATCCCTAATCAGTATAATCCTGTTTTTCTCGAACGCTTCCAGCAGACCGGCAGCAGAAAAAACCGGATCAATCTCAGTGCTTGGAAATCGAGACGGTTCTGAATTCAATATGATCTTCAGACCTTTATCACCGATAAGTGAAGTCAGACGGACAAAGTTTTTTTCTTTCAGAGAATTTATCGCTATCCTCGCCTTTTCAGAAACCAGATCCTCCGCTTTTTTTGAATCCATTTCCTGATCTGTAAATTTGTCCTGGATCAGATCAGTTACATATGAGTAAAAATTTCCTTTGGGATGATGAAAAAGATGAAACGTTTCATCCTTTCCTACAAAAGGAGAAAGTATATATGCCATCTGAGTACCGACGAACATATACAGAACCATCCAGATTTTCAAAAGAAGCGTCCTGTTCTTTTTGAGTGAACCGTCCAGTTCGGCAGAGAGAAAATTATAACTTCTGTTAATGGAAATCAGCCCCGCTATTCCTCCGACTGTGAAAAATAAAATATGCATAAGAAGAAGGAATTTATAATTAGAACCTGTTACATAGAAAAAAATGGAAATGGATGTGAACCCGAGCAGAAAGGCTGCATTGGTTGCAATCCCCAGCAGCATAATGGAAACAGACTGAAAAAAGCTGATTCCTGAACCAAGGAAGAGACCGGCAAAATGCAGGGTCGGGATACAGACAAATAATGTCAGAAG
>DAORDI010000104.1:0-16711 GCA_035345895.1 Leptospiraceae bacterium | reverse complement strand
GGTTCGTAGACGGGGAAGTATCGATCGGCAGATTGTCTTTTGGAGGTTGAGTAAATCCACCTCCTCCGCCGCCTTTGTAGCCGCCTCCGCCCTGACCGCCGCCTTTGTAGCCGCCTCCGCCTTGACCGCCGCCTTTGTAGCCGCCTCCGCCTTGACCGCCGCCTTTGTAGCCGCCGCCTCCCTGATATCCGGATCCGCCGCCTTGGCCGCCGCCCTTATAGCCGCCTCCGCCGCCTTGGTATCCGCCACCGCCCTGGTAACCTGATCCCGAATTATTGGATCTTCCGCCATTCTGTTTCTGATAACTGCTGTCTTTCCCTGTGGTCTGAGAAGGTTTGTTGATCGGACGAGATATGATAGGATTTCTATCTTTATTTTTTTCTGCAAATACATTCGATGAAGGAATTGTGCTTTTCTCTTTCTGTTCAGCATTTACTGAAGGTTTTTGAGATTCTTCTTCTTTTGCAGCTTTCTCCTGCTCTTTGGAGACAGGTCTTTCAATGATAATATCTCTTTTATCCTTTTCAGCGAATATTTTATTAATTGCAGAATTCTGCTTAGGCGATATCGATTGGACAGATTTATTCTGTTCAGTCTTTGACTGATCCTGCTTTTTCTTTTCTGCTGCAATCAAAGAGTCCAAATCAGGCTTGGAGGAAGACTCTTTCACTTCTTCTCCAGAAGAACTTTTCTTTTTGATAATGATCTTCTTCTTTGTTTCACCACCGCCAAGCTGCTGCTTGATGGATTCTTTGTTTTTGTTGTTGTCCATAAAAATCAGGCTTCCTCCACCAGCTCCACAGAATCGCGGAGCAGTCTCATAATCTGCTCTGCGGTAGTCGGGCCGACGCCTTTTATTCTCGCAAGGTCATCCTGACTCATCTCTATCAGGGTTTCCACATCATTTACACCGCCAGATTTAAGCAGATCTATAACCCGTCTGCTTAGTCCTGGAATTTCACTCAATTGAGTTCCTTCATCATCAGACTCTATATTCTCTTCGGAATCAGAATCTTCCTGTTTTGAACTGAAGAGTTTCTCCAGCCTTGCTCTTGCTTCGGGAGATGATAAATCTTCATTGTACTGAGAAACTGATTTAATATCCAGTTTAAAAGAAGAAAGCTGAGATGCAAGCTTCACATTTGAACCGCTGCTTCCGATTGCCAGAGAAAGAGATGCATCCGGTACTATGATGATCGCTTCTCTGTTTTTAATGTCAATCTTAACATCTGACGGTTTTGCAGGAGAAATCAAATTCGTTATATATTCTACCGGGTCATCAGAGTATTCGATAATATCGATTCTCTCGCTTCCCAGTTCTCTTACAATCGACTGAATTCTCACGCCTTTCATACCCACGCAGGCGCCTACAGGGTCTATATCTCTTCTGGATGCCTGAACCACGATTTTAGTTCGAATGGAAGGTATTCTTCCAATATTTACTATTCTTACGATACCGTCATAAATTTCCGGTATCTCCATTTCAAAAAGCTTTTTTACAAAATCGCCTGACGCTCTGGAAAGTGTAATGACAAGTCCGGTGTCCTTGAACTTGTCCCTTTTTAATTCCACTCTGGAAATGATTGCCTTTAGGCGGTCACCGGATTTGTATTTCTCTCCCGGATTCTGTTCTTTTCTGGGCATTATCCCTTCCACTTTTCCGAGATCAATGCTCATAATATCCTTATCGATCCATCTCTGAAAGTATCCGTGAGTCAGTTCCCCTTCCTTGGCTTTGTATTCCTTGTAAAGAAGCTCTCTTTCCATCTCTTTGAGTCTTTGGAATACAATCTGCCTTGCCTGATTGGAAATAATCCTGGAGAGCTCGACAGGTTTTTCTTTGTACTGAACCTGATCGCCTATTTCCGCTTCCGGGAACTGAGTCCTTGCTTCATCGAGTGAAATCTCATCAGCCTGATTGGAAGGTTTGGCAACGACAGTCTTGTTCACCACAATGATGACTTCGTTATTATCACTCAATTCAGCAGAAACCACAAATTCCTCAGAATCGATTCCGATTTTTTTTCTGTAGGCAGTCACCAAGGATTCTTTGATTATACTTAAGACAGATTCTTTGGAAAGCCCTCGTTCAGCGCAGAACTGCTGCACAGCCTCATATAGATTAGTTTCTACAGTAGTAGTGTTTCTTGCCGCCATAATTCAAAATTCCATATACAGATTCCCTTTCTGAATATCCGAGATCTGTAATTTGAAAACTTCCCCTTTTTTTGCAGACTTTTTCTTGCCGAGAAAAGTCTGAATTTCAATTTCCTTTTCATCCAAATGCAGAATATTAAAAATTCCGCTCCGTGACACACCTGTCGAATCTAAAAAAAACATCTTCATCGGCAGATCTTTAAACCTGTAAAGATCCTTAGGAAGCCTAAGCTGCCTTTCCGCACCGGCAGAAGAAATCTGAATTGTATAGTTTTCTTCCGGATACAGCTCATCCAGCCTAACTGTAAGTTTTTTAGATAAAACTTCACAGTCAGAAAGAGACACTGACCCAAAACGGTTTTCTAAATTGTCTAGTGCAATTTCAATCAAAAAATGACTGCTTTTTCGAACAAGCTTAAAAGAATACAGGTCAAGGGGAAATTTTATTTCATCCTTCAGTATGTCTGTCAGCAGTTCTTCGTTCAGCAATGTCGCCTTTAAATGGTTTATTTCTGAATAAACCAGCTAAAATGTACACGCTAGAAAACAGGCTTGCTGTGTAAAGCAAAAAAAGAAGTGTGTATCTAGATGAATCAGATATTATGCTGCTTTTACTTAATTCTTTTCAGCGGATGCTTTCTCTGGAAGTCAGATTCACTGAAACCGGAGAAAATTGCCCAGCTTAAAATTGGATCCACAACGGATACAATTCAGGCAGACCTTTCAAACAACTCACTGATGAACTTTCCAATTCATATCCCCGTCGGTCCAGACAGAATTTACATCTCAGACTTCAGGAATTCTGTTCTGAAAGTGTTTTTCAGGAACGGGAGGCTCGATTTTCTGATCGGCAGGAAAAAAATTGACGAGACTTCCAGATTTGTGACGGCTCCCGTCCAGAATATCGGGCTTGCAGAACTCGGCTCAGACGAAGATCTGTATCTTCAGTCCAGGATTACGGAACAGAAGGAAAGTCCCGAGGAAAAAAGAGATTATTTTCATCAGGAAAGCGGGTATTTTACATTCAGAAGTCCGATGTCTGTTCCCTCCTACATATTTCATTTTTCCAGAGAGAATAAGCTTATGGAAATTCTGGGAAAGGGAGGGATAAACTCTCCTCCGTTCAGCTTCATTGATTCCATGCATTCCGGATCAGGAAGAAAACTTTTCGTGGTTCACAGGGAATCCGAAGAGCTTATCCTGGGAATGTTTGAAAAGGGAAACCTGACAGGTCAGCTGAAAGAATCGGAAATGTCCTCCGGATTTGAGGAGGAAAAGACAAAATACAGAATTGCTCTCGAAAAAATTCTTCCGGAATACTACGGAGAGTATGCTCTGGCTGCATTTACATTCTCCGATATATCCGATCAGAGGTTCAAGTTCAGAAGAATTTATAAGTATTATTATAATAAAACGAAAAAGAAGGAACTTCTGAAAGAAGGTCAGGATCCTGCGGAAATTCTGTTCAGCATCAGAGAGGACGGCAGCTTTTACATCTGGGAAACAGAGAAGAACGGAAATTCAGTCAGACTGCAGCTTCATGACAGAAACGGCATTCATATTCAGAACAGAAAACTGAAATTCTTTCAGCCGAGAAATCTCTGGAGAGAGACGTATGCAGGAAAATCAGGCATTTATTCCGTGCGGATTGAATCCGGTCATATGGAACTTTACGAATGGAAATGAAAGGAAGGAACATTTTTCTTTCGGAAGAAAACAGAAGACTGGATCTCTATACGATGGAGCATAAAAAAATTCCTGGAACAATCCTGATGGGGATGGCAGGCGCATCCGTCTGGCAGAGAATAAGAAAGATCACCGAGGGATATAAAATCATTATATTTTCAGGATCAGGGAACAACGGCGGAGACGGATTCGTGCTTGCTCATCTGGCTGCGGAAGAAGGAAGAGATGTTTCTCTTTTCTTCAGGGAAGGAAAGACGGGAAGCGAGGAATATATGTTCTACAGGGAACTGGCGCTTTCAAATCCGATGATAAAAGTCTTTCCTTTTTCAGAATCCTTCGAAAGACCTGAATTCAAAGGAGAAAAGACAGCTATCCTCGACTGCATTCTGGGAACGGGATTCCGAAACCCTTTAAGCAATGAACTTCTGGATGTGTTCAGCAGAATCGGCAGACTGAGAGAATATGTCGGTGAGATGAAAGTCATTGGAATAGACACGTCCTCCGGATATGACGGCGGCAGAACATTTCCGCTTCCTCCTGATCTGATCTGTGAAATAGGTGTAAGAAAACTCGAAAACATATATGCATCAGTTCTCTGCAGAAAAAAACATCTTGTCACGATCGGATTCCCCGAAAAAGAATTCGTACAGGCTGACTCTGAAAAGAAAAAAATCTTTGAAGGAACCTTTCTTAAGAAAAAGGAAATTCTTAAAATCAGCAGAAGAAAAAATAATTCGGACAAGTACAGAAACGGAGCGGCAAGTTTCATCGGCGGGTCATCAGGAATGGAAGGAGCAGTATTTCTTTCCGAAAAGGCTTTTCGGATCATGGGAGGAGGAATTTCCAAAATTTTTTCACCTGCTTATTCCAGAGACTGGATTCATTTTCATCCGAATCTGATGTTTTCAGAACTTACTTACAGGATAACGGAAGACAGTTTTTTCATAAAATCAAAAGCAGCAGTCATCGGTCCCGGACTGAAGACAGAGGATTTTTCTCAGTCAAAAATAAATATAGAATCATTATTCAGTGATTCACGCAGATTTTTCGTTCTGGACGCAGGATCTGCAGACATCTTCAGGGACAGCCGCCTGAACAGAAACTGCATATTCACTCCGCATTTTGGAGAACTGCAGAGACTGGCCGGAAGAAAATTTGATTCTCATATGCAGGCTTCCCTGTTTCTGCCCGAACTTTCGGAAAGACTGAACTGTTCTGTGCTCCTGAAAGGACCGGTCACTGTCTTCTGTTCTGCAGAAAGAGAGCTTTATTATTTCAGTGCACCGAACCCCCGTCTGGCCGTCATGGGAACGGGAGATATTTTTTCCGGTCTGCTTGCCTTCTTTCTTTCAAAGACTGAGGATATGGATTATTCAGTTCAGGCATCGCTCTCTGTATTCAGAAAGACGGAAAAAATAGGGAAAAAATCTTCGGATGCGTCCGACATACTGAATTTTATTGAGGAGAATTTTTCATGAGCAAGGGATACCATTCAAGGTCGCCGGAAGAACTGAGAGCATATCTTGACAAATGGAAAAACAAGGACAGAAAAAAAAACTGGAGAAACATCCTGATTTTTCTCGACCTTCTTCTTCTGATGTTTGTTTTCTATCTTGTATCCAAAAAACTCGGGTCAGGCACTGAATACAGGAAATCCTCAGAGAAAAAAATATTCGAATCCACTGAATGGCAGCTGACCAGATCAAATACGGAAATCTCGGAACAGCTCGGTTATTTTCTGTTCGCAAAGAATCTGAGCAGTACACCCATTGTACCCGACAGGCTCAAGGCTGTGCTCACTCTGAAATCTGAAACGGGACTCATATGCAAAACGGAAACTTTTGTGCTCCCCAAGCAGAAAATTCTGCCGAATGAAAGAGCATATTACAGTCTGGAATTTCATGCAGGGAAACATTCTGAATATCCGGCGGAATGCTCAGGGCTTTTTCGGCATCCTCCTTTTCCTAAAACAGTTTATAATGCTTTTGACTTTTCAAAAAAGTACAGAGTGGATATGATTCTTCAGCTGAAGACAGGAGAGGCTGAACTGAAGTTTGTGATTGAGGATGAAAGGTTAAGATTTTGATTTTGGCCTGCTGCCTTTTACATTTCCGAACTTTTTCATTTTTCCGTCTCTGTCCTTATATATTTTCTTGATCTTTTCATGAAAATCAGGGTAATTCTGAAGGACTCTGTAAAAACTGTCCCTGTCCAGACTGTAAAGATCGCAGAAATCCACTGCACGCACGGTGGCTGATCTGGGTCTGCTTTCCAAAAGAGCAAACTCTCCGAAAAACCCTCCTTCAGAAATGACTGCTATGACTTCTTTGGAAAAATCGTTCAGGACTTCCACTCTGCCCTGAGCGATGAAATACATTGAACTTCCCACCTCGCCTTTCTTGAAGATATAGTCGCCAGGCGTGAAAACTGCAGGCTTGAGCACCATTACGATGTCTTCAATAAAGTCTTCAGACGCGCCGGAAAATATTGAAATCTTCTCAAATACCTTCTTGTTGAGAAACATTGCGACCTTGAGCCTCAGCGCCTCAGGCAGTTCCTCCATGATGGATGATTCATCGTATCCTCTTCTGTTCTGCCAGATGAAATCGTAATAGCTGAAAATTTTCTCCTTCAGATCTTCCGGAACCTTCCTGTAATTCAAAAAAATATGAATCCTTTCCATTTTCTCAGTAAAGACTGCCTTTGCATAGTCCACCTTGGACAGCAGATTCGTAATATTACCGATAATATAACCGTATAGACCAGCCCCGATAATCATTACAATCATTGTAAATATACGCTGAGGATTTGTCTGAGGCACAATATCTCCGTATCCGATTGTAGTCAGGGTAGTGACAGTCCAGTACAGTCCTTTGATGTAAATTGTGATTTTATCCGTTTCACCGGCTGCTCCTCCGATGAGAAGCCACAAAACAGCAATCCAGTGAGCGCTCATTACTGAAACAAGTGCAAAGAAATAGATTTTCCTTTTGCTCAGTGTATGAAAGCCCTGGGATTCCGATTTCAGAGTTTTTTCAGAGAGCCGAACAAGAAGAAAGAATGAACAGAAAAGAAAATATCTTGAATAATCAGTCAGAATGCCGAACGCTTCAAATACGGAGAACAGAACAGGCATAACCGAAATTATATCGAAGATCAGGATCAGTGTCCTGTTGGGAATCAGAGCAGGATGATCTCCTGCAAATACCTTGATCCAGTGAAAAATCAGATTTCCGCACAGAAAAAGGTACACAAAAAAACGAAGCCAGTCAAAAAGATCGTACGAATAATCGAAAAGTGCACAGAGAGGACTTTCAATGCAGGAATAGATCATAGCCGATATGACTAATGTCTTGATTTCAAATCCTTTTTTTTCTGCCATGGTTGTACAAAAATTATAAAGAATACAGGCCTCTGCGCACAAGATTTTTTTTGTTGTAAAAGAGAATCCGGTAAAATTTTAATGCTGTAGATGGCAGGACTGAAAGTTTATATCATTGAAGATGACAGAATTACACTCTCACAGATTTCCTATTTTTTATCAAAGAGAGGAATAGTCATTTCAGGCCATTCTGAAACAGGTGAAAACGCGCTCAAGGAAATTCCTCTGATAAAACCCGACGTCATCCTTTGCGATATCTATCTCAAAGGTGATCTTGACGGGATTCAGACTTCAGAAAGACTCGCAGAAATCTATCCCTCGCCGGTGCTTTTTATGACTGCAAATGATGATCAGGCTCTTCTGGAAAGATCCATTCATGCCAGGCCGTACGGATTCCTCAAAAAACCTCTCCGATTCGATGCACTTGTAAATACAATTCAGCTGAGTTTCGAAAAGTTTCTCACAGAAAATCTGCTGAAGGAAAAAGAAAAATACTTTCAGACAATTCTGAGCGGAATCAGCGATCTTTCACTGTTCACTCTGAACAAAGAACTGAAGATATCTTCCTGGAATGACACTGCTGTCAGAATGTACGAGTATTCTGCTTCTGAAACAATAGGAAATCCATTTTCAATGCTGTTTTACCGTCAGTCGGACCTGACTCTTTCCGCAGAGGACATATTCAATGAATTTCAGGACAGAAAACTGCACAGGAAAAAGGACGGATCAGAATTCTATGCGGAATTCAGAATTACAGCTCTCAACAGCATTGACAGCCCGGACGATGATTACTCTGTGCTGATCCAGAATGTTCATTCCAGAGTCATTCTGGAACAGGAAAAAGAAGAACACAGGATCCGTCTGGAAAAATACAGTCAGGAACTTGAGGAAAGAGTCAGAGAAAGAACTGCTGAACTCAAAGGACTGAACGACAGTCTGAAAAATGAAATTGAACTGAACAGATCCTTTCAGAACATTATTCTGAAAAATCAGAAAAATCTTCTGGAAGCTCAGAAGCTCGCGCATATCGGGGACTGGGAAATTTATTTCGGTGCCGAGGAACTGAAACTTTCTCCTGAGGTGTTTTCCGTTCTCGAAATATCGGAAAATTCAGTCACTCAGAATGAATTCCTGGAAATCATTTACGGAAGGAATTCTGAAGGGGACATACTCGAACATCTGAATCACAGACTCCTCAACGAAAATGAAATCAGCTATGAAAGAGAGTACCAGATATCCGGCAGAATAAAATACCTTCAGATTAAAATAAAACCCATATTTGAGGAAAAAAGACTGACTGGCATTTTAGGCACCCTTCATGATGAAACAGAAAGAATTCTGCACTCCAAGGAAATCAACAAGGCTTTGGAAAAAGAAAAGGAACTGAACAGACTGAAGAACCGGTTTGTTTCCATGATTTCTCATGAATTCAGAACTCCTCTGACAGTCATTCTCACAAATGTTCAGCTGATGGAGAAATTCGGGAGCAATTATTCTGAAAAAGACAAGGAGATCAGGTATTCCAGGATCTACAGTTCTTTCAAGAGAGTCAATGATCTTCTGGAAGATGTACTTCAGGCAGGCAAACTTCAGGAAGGCAAGTTCTCACTGAAAAAGGAAGAGATACAGCTTTCTGAATTCATCAGGACAAATGCAGATCTGGTGAACGAGGAAGAGAGAATTTCCGTGAATGTCAATATTGACGAAAAGCCGACTGTGTTTACTGACCGGAAGCTTCTGGCACATATCGTCACAAATCTGCTTTCCAACGCTCTCAAATATTCTCCTAAGGAAAGTCCAGTGGAGCTCAATGTAATTTCCTCACAGAGTGAGCTTAAAGTGGAAGTCAAAGACAGGGGAATAGGCATACCCAAAGATGATCTGGAAAAGGTTTTCGAAATTTTCCACAGAGCAGGAAATGCGGATTCCTACAAAGGAACAGGCCTTGGACTTTCTCTTGTGAAGGAATATACGAATCTTCTGGGCGGTGAAATCCAGGTGCAGAGTGAAGAAAATCAAGGGTCTGTATTTACTTTAAGGATTGTCTGGGAAAAACAGTCAGAATAATATCAGGTTTTTTCTTTGACGGTCTCAGATTCTGTTTTTACTGATTGTGGAGATGTACCTGAAATAAATGATTCTATTTTCTCAGGGATTCCGAGACTATTGATGACATCGAGTATGATCTTGGATGCGTTGATTTTTTTGTAGAGTCGTTCTGCTTCGAGCTTTATCGTTACTCTTTTACTGTAGAGAAGAATCTCCAGTTCGGAAAGGCTCATATCTTTCGGATCTTTTTTCGTAAAATTTTCCGAATCAGAAAACGGATTAAACGGAACCTCCGGTTTCATCAGAAAATCACTCTCTTTAACAGTATCCTGATAAAAATGCCCGCAATCAGTAAAAGGACAGATCCCAGTACAAGAGAAGGTGCATAATTGTTTCCCGGAAACTGAAGTTTCAGAAGTTCATAGACTGCATGAAATATGAATCCGCTTCCGGCCAATATCCAGAAGAAAAAATAGGATATTCCGATCAGCAGTGCAATAGACTTTCTGGTATTTTCGTTGAACTTTTTTCTGTAATAGACAAAAAGGAGTTCAAAATAGGAAATTATCTGCTCAAGGAAAGCAGCAAAATAATCCACTACTCCCGATTTTGGTTTTTTTCTGCCTGAGACTTTTTCTTTCTCAGGCTGCTTCTTTTTAGCCAATCAGTCGTCTTTTCTTCTTCTGGAGATCAGACCGATCAGTACACCGAGTCCGAATCCCACACCGATTCCGATCAGAGCTGATTTCTGAGGGTTTTCAGTGATGTACTCTCCTACCCTGTCCAATACTTCCTTTGCCTTGACCTGGGCATCATCTCCGATCTGCTTGATTTTTTCTGAAATGTCCGATACCTGCTCCAAATAATTCTCCCTGGCTCTTTTTTTGATATTCACTGATTCTGCTTCCAAAAGTCTGATCTCTTCTGCTAAATTTGAGTTATGCATTGTAATCTCTCACAAATAATTATGCGAAACAATTCAGATTTTCAAGCTTTTTTTGATGCTGCACTGAAAAAAAGTCATCGGCAGTACATCCTCCTCTCCGATTTCAGAAAAGTGAAATAAGCTGTCATTTCAAAAGAGGGAACATCTTCCAAAGAAATTCCCCATTCATTGCCCCTGTTTTTTTAATGACAGGTAAAGCAGTGGAAAAAAACTCAGAAGAAAGACAAAACAGGGATTGGGAATGAAAGTACACGAATATCAGGCTAAAGAGATTCTGAAGAGACACAAGGTAGCTGTTCCTTTCGGAACTGTCATTGACAAAAAAGAAGACGGCCCAAAGGCATACGATGAAGTTGCCAAACTTGGTCCTGTCGTAGTGGTAAAAGCACAGATTCATGCAGGCGGAAGGGGAAAAGGCGGAGGAGTCAAGGTCACTAAGACTAAAGACGATGCCATTGCGGCGATTGATAAAATTCTCGGGATGCAGCTCATCACTCCTCAGACAGGTCCTGAGGGAAAAAAAGTTCTGAAAGTGTATCTTGAGCAGGGAATCAATATTGACAAGGAATTTTACATCAGTATTCTTCTTGACCGGTCCATCAAGAAAACAATCATCATGGCATCGAAAGAAGGCGGGATGGACATTGAGGAAGTAGCAGAAAAACATCCTGAAAAAATCATTAAAATTGCAATAGATACAGGTGTAGGGCTCCAGCCGAATCAGGCGAGAGAGCTCGCTTTCAGGCTTGGCCTTTCAGGAGATGCGCTGAAGAGTGCTGTTCCTTTCTTCCTTTCACTGTACGATGCATACATGAAGGAGGACTGTTCTCTTCTTGAAATCAATCCTCTGATCCTGACAAAGGAAAATCAGATCATCGCAGGGGACTGCAAGATCAATTTTGATGACAACGCATTGTATCGTCACACAGAAAACGCATCTTACAGAGACAAGTCGGAAGAAGATCCTTTGGAGCTTCAGGCAAGTGAATTCAATCTGAACTATGTAAAGCTGGATGGAAACATCGGATGCATGGTGAACGGTGCAGGTCTTGCAATGGCTACTATGGATATCATCAAGCTTGCCGGAGCAGAACCAGCCAACTTTCTGGATGTAGGCGGCGGGGCCAACGTCACAACAGTGACCAACGGCTTCAAGATCATCCTCGGCGATCCGAATGTAAAGGCCATCTTCGTAAATATTTTCGGAGGAATTGTCCGGTGCGACAGGGTTGCACAGGGTATCGTGGAAGCGGCAAAGGCTGTGAACATCAGAGTGCCTTTGATGGTGCGTCTGAAAGGAACAAATGCTGAGGAAGGAAAGAAAATCCTCTCTGACAGCGGCCTTACTATCATTGTTGCAGACGAGCTTTCGGATGCGGCAGAAAAAATTCCAGCACTGATCAAATAAGAGGGAAAAATGGCAGTTCTCATAGACAAAAATACAAAAATCGTAGTTCAGGGGATCACAGGAAAGGAAGGTTCATTTCATACTTCCCAGATGATCGAATACAATACTCCTTTCGGGTCCAAGGTAGTTGCAGGAGTGACTCCGGGAAAAGGCGGAACCAAAAGTGAACATGGGGTTCCTGTTTTCAATACAATCAAGGATGCGATCAGTGCGGAAGGTGCGAATGTGAGCGCAATCTTTGTTCCTCCTGCATTTGCAGCAGATGCAATCCTCGAAGGAATCTTTGCGGAAATTCCTCTGATCATCTGTATCACAGAAGGGATACCTGTTCATGATATGACCAGAGTCTATAATGTTCTGAAACATTCAAAGACAAGACTCATCGGACCGAACTGTCCAGGAGTCATATCACCCGGCAAATGCAAGATAGGAATTATGCCCGGATTCATTCACAAAGAAGGAAGAATCGGTGTAGTATCCAAGTCGGGTACTCTGACATATGAAGCAGTCGGACAGCTCACAAATGCAGGACTCGGACAGTCCACCTGCATAGGGATCGGCGGAGATCCTATCATCGGTTCCAGTCATATTGATGCTCTGAAACTCCTGAATGAAGATCCTGATACGGACGGGATCATTATGATCGGAGAAATCGGGGGGACAGCTGAGGAAGAAGCCGCAGCATTCGTAAAGGCAAACATAAAAAAACCGGTAGTCGGATTCATTGCAGGACAGACTGCACCTCCCGGAAAAAGAATGGGGCATGCAGGAGCAATCATCAGCGGCGGTATGGGAACAGCTCAGTCGAAGATGGCTGCAATGAGAGATGCAGGAATTCATGTATGTCAGTCGCCTGCAGATATGGGTGCAACAATGAAAAAGGTGCTCGGAAAATAAAATGAAAAAACTCAGGACTGTATTCTTAATATTTCTTTTCGCAGGAGCTCTGAACGTACTCGTGGGTCAGGCAAAGAAGAAAACACAGGAAGAAACTGCAGAGGTTCAGAACAGACTGAAACTCTCCATGAAAGAACTTGTGCAGAAGGCAGTGGAAAACAGTCCTGAGATCAGAAACACATCCTTTGAACTGATCAAGACAGACAGCGGCTTTTTAAAGTCGCAGTCAAAATACTCCTGGCGTTTCCTGGGAAATGTAGATTCACAGAAATCAGTTCTTCCGGACAATATCTCCAACTTCTTTACTGGAACAAAAATCTCTCAGGATAAGTACGGAGCCGGATTTGAAAAACTGTTCCAGACGGGAACCTATTTCAAACTGGAAGCATCCAACACACGATTCGACTCAAACGCTTTCGAAGACCCGGTCAAGAATGCTCTCAATGGATTCAGTGCTCTTGCCATTCCTCCTTTGTACACAGGAGCAATCACTGCAACGCTCAGTCAGGATCTGATGAAGAACACGTTCGGTCTTCAGGACAGAAACATCCAGAAAATACTGAAAAATCAGGCCGAAATCGGAAAACTCGACCTCACCTATAAACTCTCCAACACTGTAGTGGACAGTCTGGTCAGTTACTGGAATTATATGATCTCAGATTCGTCTGTCAAAACAATGGAACAGCTCAGAAAAAACACCCGGAACATCAGGGATCTGACTGCCCAGAAGACAGGACTTGGACTTTCCGAAGGGTTCGAAATCAATCAGTGGAATGCTCTTCTGGCTCAGAGTGAAAATCAGCTGGAAAGATCCAAACTGGAAAAGGAAGAAGCCAGAAGAAAACTGGTAAGAGTTTTGAATCTTCCTTCTGATACTGAATTCAGTGAAATTACAGATCTGGTGGAAGATCTTCCTTCAGATATGAATTATGAAAAAGATCTGGACTATGCATTTACCAACAGGACAGACTGGAAAGTCCTCGGGCTTCGAAAGGAACTTGCCAACCTGAGTCTGGAAAATGCCAAGGACAGCAGGCTTCCTTCCGTAAAAGCAACTGCAATGTATTCTGCAAAATCACAGACGCTGATTTCTCCTCAGCACAATTTTACTGACGGACAGAATGGAGTGTTTACAAATAAGTATAAGGAAATGACCGCGAACATCAGGGTGACCTACCCTCTTTTCGATCAGGGTGTTTATGCAGACAACCGTGACGCAAAGATTCAGGAATTCCAAGTGAGAATTCAGGAAGACGATCTGAGAAAGGAAATCACTGACGATGTCAGAATCAAGCATGATACGGTTCTGATCAGTCATAAGATTCTCCTAAATTCAAAAAAGATGAAAAAAGAATCTCAGGCATATTACAGGGGGCTTCTGGGCAGTTATCAGGCAGGACGATTCAACGCACTTGCAGTAAAAAATGCACTTGATTCGCTCGTGCAGAATGATCTTCAGGAAACTCAGGCAAAGATTAATTATAATATAAATCTTCTCAGATACGAAGTCGCCAAGAATTCTCTGTTGAACAAATTTGAAATTGATGTATCCAGGATTCTTCCAAAGATTGAATGAAAGAAGAAAACTTTTATAAAAAAGTTTATGATTTAGTATCCAAGGTGCCGACAGGCCGAGTGGCAAGTTACGGTCAGATTGCAGCCCTGCTCGGACATCCGAGAAGTGCAAGGGCAGTAGGATACGCATTGAGCTCTCTTCGAAAAGACAGTGAAGAAAAAATTCCCTGGCAGAGAATCATCAATTCAAAGGGACGAATTTCCTTCAAAGGGGATACATTCCGGGCTGAACTTCAGAAAAAACTTCTGCTGAAAGAAGGAATCAAATTTTCGGAAAATGACTCTATAGACATAAAAAAATTCGGCTGGTTTCCAAAATGAAGAATAAAGTATGTACACTTACTGTCGCAGGATCGGATTCGGGAGGCGGAGCGGGAATCCAGGCCGATCTGAAGACATTTCAGGCAAGAGATGTATTCGGCACATCAGTCATCACATGCATTACCGCACAGAATCCAGAAAGCGTAACTGGAATACAGGAAATATCTCCTGAAATGATTGAAAAACAGATGGAATCGGTGCTCTCCTATTTCCCGGTAAAAGCAGGAAAGACGGGAATGCTTTTCTCAAAAGAAATTATGTTTGCATTCATTTCAGTATACAGAAAGTACAGTTTCCCTCTTGTGGTAGATCCTGTAATGGTGGCAAGCAGCGGTGCAAGGCTTCTTAAAGAAACGGATATAGAATTTCTGAAAAACGAAATTATCCCTGCTGCTGCACTCGTCACTCCGAATGCAGATGAAGCAGAAATCCTTCTGGGAGAAAAGATTTATCTCGAGAATCTGGAAGAATCCTGCAGAAGAATCTATGATCTTTACAGGGTTCCGGTACTTCTGAAAGGCGGGCACAGACCGTCTGAACAGGCAGTTACTGACATTCTGTTTGACGGGAAATCAGTGCTCAGACTGGAAAGCCCTCTTCAGAGAAATATCAGCACACATGGCACTGGATGCACATATTCTGCTTCGGTCTGTGCCGAACTCGCAAAAGGCGAGACTCTTCAGAACTCAGTACGAAATGCAAAAAAGTATCTCCATGAAACCCTGGAAAAGGGTATATATCTGAACAATACTAAATCATTAAATCATAATGTTTAAGGAACAACTATGCCGGAATCTGCACTGAAAATAAAAAAGGACTTCAAAATCAAAGTTCCGGGAGACAAATCCGTCTCTCACAGATCAGTTCTATTTTCGGCACTCTCATCAGGGAAATCCAGAATTACGAATTTTCTCGAAGCAGAGGACCCTTTGAACACTTTAAAATCCTTTGCAAAAATGGGACTGACCTATAGAAAAACAGGTCGTTTTGAATATGAGCTGGACAGCCCGGGAAAAAAAGGACTGAAGGAATCCTCTGAAGTTCTGGATTTTGGAAATGCAGGCACAGGAATAAGACTCTCCGCAGGACTGCTTGCCGGACTACGGGGAATCAGGTCGGTACTGACAGGTGATGAGTCTCTCAGGAAACGGCCCATGAAACGGATCATTGAGCCTCTGACTGAAATGGGTGCAGACATCAGATCAGAAAATAATGATGACAAAGCGCCTCTTATTGTCAGCGGAAAGCATTTAAAAGATTTTTTTCGTTATAAAAGCATTCTTTCGAGCGCTCAGGTCAAATCCTGTCTGATGCTCGGTGCAGTAGCCTCAGAAACTGAACTGGAGTACGAAGAAGAAGAGCTTTCGAGAGATCATACTGAAAATATGATTCGGTTTCTCGGCGGAAAGATTGTGCATTCGGACAGACTTCATTTCAAAATCACTCCTCCTTACGATTTCCAAGGAACTCATTTCAAAGTGCCTGGAGACATATCCTCTGCATCCTTTTTCATTGTGCTTGGACTTCTCGCAGAAAGCGGTTCACTTGTAATTGAAGAGGTAGGACTGAATCCGGCCAGAACAGGGATTATTACTGTTCTCAAAAATATGGGTGCTGATATTAAAATATCCAATGAACGCTCGGAATGCGGAGAAATCATCGGTGACATAGTGGTAAGTCCCAGCAAACTGAAAAAAACGGAAATAGCAAAGGAACTGATCCCTTCCATCATAGATGAAATCCCTGTTCTGTCCATTGCAGGACTATTTGCCGAAGGAGGATTTTCCATTTCAAATGCTGAAGACCTTCGCGCAAAGGAATCTGACAGAATTCATTCGATGGTTCTGAATCTCAGGAAAATCGGTGCAGATGTGGATGAAAAAAAGGACGGATACAGTTTCGGAGAGACGAAAGAAATAAAACCGGCAGTAATTGAAACATTTCATGACCACAGGATTGCAATGAGTTTTATGATTCTTTCGAACATCACAGGAACTGAACTGAAGATAGACGATGAATCCTGGATAGATACCTCCTTTCCAGGATTCCAGAATCTGCTCAGAGACATTAAATCATAATTATATTATGATTTCTGCATTTCCTTGAGCCGGAAAATTTTTCCGAGACCTGAAGAATAAGTATCCCTGTTGTAGAGTTCAGCAGTCTTGAGTCTTTCCGTTTTCTGAACCTGCCCTGCTTTGACTGATGATTTTTCGAGAAGCAGGCCTGCCACAGACCTGATAAAAAGCTCCACGATGTCTTCTGCAGATTCTTCCTTTGCTTCAGAAGA
>DAORDI010000103.1:0-16921 GCA_035345895.1 Leptospiraceae bacterium | reverse complement strand
CTCTCGCGATGCCTATATTCTGCTTCTCAGCCAGGTACAGTGAATTGTTCTGTACCGAGTAATTTTCCAGTTCCTGAAGCGACCAGTTCTGAAGTTTCTCTTCTATTTCAGCAGAATGAGAATCTTCTTTGTGATGAGGTTCCGCTGCTTTTTTAGCCGACACAGATTCTTTGGACAGCAGAGGAAAGCAGAAAAGACAGAATGCAATAGAAGAAAGTAGTTTCACCATTTTTAACCCGGAAAGTGCTCCTCATAATCCTGCAGTGCCCTTCTGATCACCTGTCTGGCTTCTTCTGCATTGTACACACCGGTGATTTCCACGACAGGAGGAGTATCCTCATCCGGCATCACCTTGTAAGTCAGAAAGTAGTGTCTGAGCTTGTCGATGAGTTCGGAAGGACAGTGGTGAATATCCTGCATATGACCGAAAATTGTATCTCCTTTCAGCACTGCAATGATCTTGTCATCCGCTTCATTCTTGTCGATCATTCTGAATCCTCCGATGGGAACAACGCTCATCAGAATATTCACCTGTGAAATATGGCTCGAAGTGATGACACAGATATCGAGAGGATCACCGTCTCCTTTCAGGTCTTTTTTCAGACTCTTCTGCATGCAGAATTCTGCCACTTTTTCTCCGCAGTACGTTCTGGGAATGAATCCGTACAGAGCAGGACAGTGATTGGAAAACTTTTGCGGTCTGTCCAGCCGAATATAACCTGATATCTTGTCCACTTCGTATTTTACAGTGTCTGTAGGCAGAATTTCAATAAATGCATCCACAATGGAGGGAGCTTTTTCTCCCGGAGAGATGCCATGCCAAGGATGAAGAACATATTTAGATATTTTATTTTCCATAACACTCCAGAGACTGAAAAAAGGATATGAACGCAAACAGATTTTTGCCGTTTTTTCTCACAGTCTGTTTATCTGACGGCAGAAAGAAATATGAGTTGATAGAGGATTTCCCTATTGTGAGCTTTTTAGTGGTTTCAACCTAAAAATACAGATTTGTAAAGTTCAGAGAGTCTGAAAAATATGTACAGATTCACTGTCTGAGGCAGAATGAAAGTTTTCTGTTTCAGCTGAAATGGAAGATTCAAAGGACGGGAAATGACAGAAAATACAGAACTCAATGATGAACTTTTTGAAGCAGTTCAGGAAAATGACTGCGAGCGAGTCAGTGAACTTTTAGAAGCGGGGGCTGATCCGAACGCGCGTGATTATGCGGAATGCACACCTCTTCACAGAGCAGAATATGATGAACATTTTGAAACAGTAAAGATACTGATGGATCACGGCGCTGATCCAAATCTGAAATGCATGGAAAATGCGGAAGAAGGCGGATTGGGAGAATCTCCCCTCCACTGGTTTGCGGGAATGAACTGCTTTAAATCGCTTCAGTATATCATTGATCACGGTGCAGACATCAATATTGAAGATATGTACGGCAGTACAGCACTTCATAAAGCCTGCGAACACGGATATGCAGAGACGGCACGGTATCTTATGGAGAAAGGCGCAGATTTTCGAAAAAAAGACAGATTCGGATGGACTGCATTTCATTCTGCATGTTCTTTCGGAAGCATTGAACTGATTCGTATTTTTGCTGAGGAAAAAAAACTTTCTGCAGGACTGAGGACAGAAAAAATGGAAACTCCTTTTCTGCTCTCCTGTTCGAGCGGACATCTGGAATGCGTCGAATACCTCCTGTCTATCGGAGCAGATATAAATGAACAGGACAAGGAAGGGAACAGCTGCATCCTGTATGCCTGCCAATCCGTCTGTGATGGAGCGTCAGATATTGTAAAGTTTTTTATGAACAGGGGTTTCAGTCTGAAAGTTAAAAACCTGAAAGGATTCTCTCCTGTTCATTTCGCAGTATGTACAGGCAGTCTGAATCTAGTCCGTTTCCTTCTGGAAAACGGTGCAGATCTGAATGAAAGAACATTGGCAGGCGAAACACCGATGTATGTTGCCTGCACCAGGCCGGGACTTACATCAGATATGCTTGAATTTCTGAAGAATAAAAATGCTCTGTTCAGTGCTGATTTTAAGGACGGCGAGACGGCACTTCACCGTGCAGTAAGGACAGGGCTTTATGAACTGATTGAACATATCGTAAGACAGGGCAGTGCAGAACTCAAGGCAGTAAACAGACAGGGCAAAACTGCACTGGCAATTGCTGAAGAAATGAGCTTCACTGAAGCAGCGCAGCTTCTGAAATCTGCCGCTGCTGAATAATATCCAAGGCTCTGTTCCGGCTGACGTCCGATGAAGACTGCCGTCAGCCGGAAGGCAGAATTTACTTTTCAATCATGGAAATAGGATCTTTTTCCTTCTTTCGAAATACAGTGTATATATGGCAGGCATTCCGAGAAGGGTCAGTATGCTCGAAGAAATCAGTCCTCCTATGACGACTGTGGCCAGAGGTCTCTGCACTTCTGCACCCATACTGGTGGAAAGAGCCATAGGTATGAATCCGATAGCAGCCACAATTGCAGTGGTGAGAACCGGCCTGAGCCTCAGATGAGCCGCACTTAAAATGCCTTCTCTGTGAGTCTTTCCGGAAAGTTCCTCATCCTTTGCAAACGAGATCAGAACCAGACCGTTCAGCACTGCCACACCGAAGAGTGCAATGAATCCTACTCCTGCAGAAATGCTGAAGGGAATCGACCGGAGAAAAAGAAAAATAATCCCTCCTGTCACCGCAAAAGGCACGTTCAGGAAAATCATCATTGCAGAAGTCATCTCTCCGAATGCCAGCCAGAGAAAGAACAGGATCAGAAGAAGAGTGAGAGGAACTACAATCATCAGTGTATTTTTTGCTGAGATGAAGTTTTTGTATTTTCCTCCGAACTCAAACCTGTATCCGACGGGAAGTTTGATTTCGGAGGAAAGCTTTTCCTGGGCCTCCTGAATCACGCTCATCATATCCCTTTCCCTCACATTGAATTCCACAAGCATCCTCCGATACCCGTTTTCGTGACCGATCTGAACAGGCCCGGATTCCAGATCCACAGAAGCCAGATCCCCCAGAGGAACAAGCTGTCCCTCCGCACGCACAGGAACTGCACGGATATCATCCAGACTGCTTACAGTGTTTTCCAGCTTTACTGTGATGTCAAACTTCATCCTGCCCTCGAAAAGCACTCCTGCATTGTGCCCGGAGGATAATGATTCTGTAATTTGATTTATATCAAATATATCCACTCCGTATCTGGCCAGACTTTCTCTTTTCGGTCTGATACGGATATAGTTCAGTCCCTGAAGCTGTTCAATCTTCAGATCCTTCACTCCTTCTATCTTTTTCAGAATTTCCGCTGTCTTTTCACCGATTGTCTTAAGTTCTTCCAGACTGTCTCCGAATATTTTAACACCTATATCCGACCTGATGCCTGCAATCAGCTCGTTCGTTCTCATCTGAATAGGCTGTGAGACAGAGATGGCCACTTCAGGAACTGTCTCTGAAACTGTGTCTTCAATTTCACGGATCAGCCTGTCCTTCCCGAATCTCCATTCTTCCTTAGGCTTTATGTTCAGATAAGTGTCCGTTCTGTCGATTCCCATCGGATCAGTTGCAATGTCAGGTGCGCCTGTCTTGGAAACAGCATGTACAATTTCTGGAACTTTTTTCAGAAGAGCGGCTTCCAGTCTGCCCGAAGTCTGCACTGATTCAGAAAGCGAAACAGAAGGAAGACGCGCCACTTCCAGAAGCATGGAGCCCTCATCCAGCTGAGGCATGAATTCCCCCCCCAGATTCATGAAAAGAAGTATGGAAAATGCAAGGAATCCGGCCATGCCGAAAACTGTCTTTTCTCTTTTCTGCATGAACCAGTTTAATAAAGGTTCATAGTATATTTTTATCTTACGGAAAAGCCAGGTCTCGTGATCCGGGTCTTCTTCACCCCGAAGCAGATAGGAGGCCAGCACCGGAACAACTGTCAGTGAGAGCACAAAAGCCCCAAGAAGCGCGTAAAGAACCGTCAGTGCCATCGGAATGAACATTTTGCCTTCCACTCCTCCGAGTGCAAGCACAGGAAGATAGACTACAGCAATGATCGTTTCACCGAAGATTGTTGCCTTCCGGACTTCCAGAGTGGCAAATCTTACAGTATCAGTCCGCTCCTCATCATTCAGAGCACGTCCCAGTTCCTTTTCCCTTATGGAAATTCTTCTGACTGCATTTTCTATAATGATGACTGCACCGTCCACAATAAGTCCGAAATCAATGGCTCCCATGGACATGAGGTTTCCAGGCAGATCTCTCATCTTCATTATGGAAATGGCAAACAGCATTCCCAGAGGAATTGTAACTGCAATGACAAGTCCTGCACGGATGCTGCCCAGAAGAAGGAAAAGCACAATGATGACAAGCACTGCTCCTTCTGTCAGGTTCACCATTACTGTTCTGACAGTCGTCTTTACCATTTCGGACCTGTCATAAAAGGGAACAATCTCCACTCCTGCAGGAAGAATGCCTGCCACTTCCTTCAGCTTCTCCTTGACCGCTTCTGTCACTTCGAGAGAGTTTTCATGCATCAGCATCAGAGTGATTCCGCCAACCTCCTCGCCTATTCCGTCACGGCTAGAAGCACCCAGTCTGAGCTTCGGTCCCTGTCTGACGTCGCTCACTGTACCCAGTGTCATCGGGATGCCCTGTTTTGTCCTCCCGAGCGGAATTTTTTTCAGATCTTCCAGTGACTTTGCGAGGCCCTCCGCACCGATCAGGAAATGCTCCTTATTATGCTCAATGTACCCGCCGCCCATTGCCGCATTGTTCTTCTGAAGAGCTTCAGTGACGTCACGGATGGAAAGACCCAATGACTGCATCCTTTCCGTATTCAGGATGATCTGATACTGCTTTGACTCTCCTCCGAAGGTATTGACTTCCACCACTCCGGGCACTGTCTTCAGCATAGGATTTACATACCAGTTCAGAAGCGTAGTCAGCTCCATCAGGCTGTGCTTTTCGCTTCTGAGAGTGAACTGAAATATCTCGCCGAGACCTGTGGAAATAGGACCCAGAAAGGGAGTCCCGTATCCCCTGGGAATCGCCTCTCCTGCCTCCTTCAGCCTTTCCCCGACCATCTGCCTTGCATGAAAAATATCTGTTCCGTCCTTGAACACAATAGTGACTACGCTGAGACCGTATCTGGATACAGATCTCACCTCTTCCACTCTGGGAATGCCGGCCATAGTCCTTTCCACTGCAAATGTCACATACTGCTCAATCTCAAGAGGAGAAAGTGCCGGTGCTGAAGTGATGACCTGAA
Source organism: Leptospiraceae bacterium (assembly GCA_035345895.1). Classification (GTDB taxonomy): domain Bacteria; phylum Spirochaetota; class Leptospiria; order Leptospirales; family Leptospiraceae; genus DAORDI01. The sequence continues at coordinate 11,645 of DAORDI010000103.1, read as the reverse complement.
CCTGAATTGTGGTCACATCAGGAACAGCATCAATCTTCAGATGCCTTGCTGCATTGATTCCGTACAGAACAAAGATAAAAGTCCCCGCAAGAACAATGAGTCTGTTTGCGAGCGACCATTCTACAATCGCCGATAAAAGCTTCATTATTCCTCTCCGAATGTGGACTTCAGATGCACTGATTTAAGTGAAAAAACACCTTTTATAATGATTTTTTCTCCCTCAATCACTCCCGAAAGGATTTCCATGGAATCTTCAGACACCCTCCCTGTTCTGACTTCTCTCGCTTCGTATTCACCTTTTGATCTTTCTACAAAGACGAATTTCTTTCTGTCCGATTCAAACAGTGCGGAGCTTCTGATCTGGAGAACAGAATCATCCTGAATGTCAATAAGCGCCTTTCCGAAAAGACCTATCTTTGCGCGGCTTTCCCTGTTTTTCAGAACAATTCTTCCGTTTACAGTTCTTGAACCGGGATCAATCTGGTTTCCGATAAAGTCCACTCTTCCTTCAAAAGTCTCACCGGGATAAGCATTCAGAATGATTCTCGCACCTGTACCCTCTCTTATTTTTGAAAGATCCTTTTCGAAAATTTTTATCATGAACCAGACCTCGGAAATATCTCCGACTGTTCCGAGAACCGCAGATGCATCCACCTGTGCGCCCGGAACCGCATCCCTCGCCAGAGCAATTCCTGTCAGAGGCGACGTTATGTAGATTCTGCCGACAGCCGCATCGCCGCTCCGGCTGAAGTCAGGTACAGGTATTCCCTGCACAGAAAGATTGGCACGGTCACCCTTCCATTCCGCTTCCTGCACTTTGAACTCCGATTCTGCGTTCACAAGCTCCTGATCCCCCGCAAGCCTCAGCTTGGCCAGCTCCCTGATTCTCTGCACATTTTTTTCTGCAGCAAGATACTTGGAATATGAGGAAAGAAATTTTGAACGGAGTCTCGAAGCCTCAGGCGATTCAATCTCGGCAAGAATCTGTCCTTTTTTCACTTTTGATCCTTCCGTAAAATGAACTGCGCTGACTCTTCCGGGAATCCTTGCACTGATTTTCGCAATCCTGTCCGGATTCGGAAGCACTTCCCCGACCAGTTCTGCCGTTTCCCTGAATTCCGTCTTAAGTGCAGGCTCGGAAGCTATTCCCATTTTTTCGAGAGCCCCTGGGGCAATTTTAATGATTCCCTGAGATTCCGAGGCTTCCGTGTTTTTTTCAGGCACTGCCTTTTTCCTGAATGTCTTCACAAGAAGCGTTCCTGCAATAATAAATAATGCAATCGCAATAATCCATATTGCCTGTTTTCTGTCTATGTCCGATAATTTCATAAATTACTCCTGAAAGTTGAAGAAAGGAAGTCCGCCTGAGCGGAGAAGCTCTATCCCCGCAAGCTGGTATTCCAGTCTGGTCTGTATATACGTCAGTCTGAGACTGATCAGCGACTGCTGAGTGATCAGTGCATCCCTGAGATTCATCTGACCTAGAGAAACTGCCTTGCGCAGGGACTGAAGACTGGATTCCACATTTTTCAGAAGTTCCTCGGAATAGGAATCCTTTTCCTCCTTAAGCGAACGAAAATCGGAAACTGCCTTCATTACTTCATATCTCACTGTATGTCTTGCGACTTCTGCAGAAGATCTTTTCTGTTCTGCAGTATGCTTTGCCTCTTCTATTTCACCGGAATAGTTTCTGACAGCCGCCAGGGGAAATGAAAGTCTGGCCCCGGCCACATTCTCATTGAAGCCGTCTCTCTGAAGATACAGACCGAGATTCAGATTGGGAATTCGTTCGGTTCTGAGAAGTTCCATCCTTCTTTCCGCGCTTCTTACATCGGAGACAGCTGCTTCAATTTCCATACGGTAATTCAGTGCAGATTCAATGAGCTGTTCTGTTCCTTTATTCTTCAGAGAAATTTCAGGGAGACTGTCTTCAATTTTCACTTCCGCGAAACTGGGAGCCCCCATCATCACAATCAGATTTGCCCTTGCAGCTTCCCTTTTTCTCTTTGAACTCTGAAGAACCCTGGTCATCCTGGTCAGTTCGGACTTTGCCAGATCTGCCTCCACTGCTGAAAGCAGTCCGCGTTCCGCTCTTGCCTGAACTACAGCATAAAGATTCTTTGCTGTACTGTAAAGTTCAGACGACACCTCCATTTCCTCATCCGCTGAGCTGAGCCTCACGGCCGCAGAGAGTGCATCTGCAGAAGTGTTTCTTTCGGAAACGTATGCTCTTTTTTCAGAGCTGCTGAGATCGGATTCTGCAATTCCAATCCGTATCCTTCTCTGAGAGGAAATAAATATTTCCTGTGATACCGCAATCTCTCCATTGACCGCAGAAGAGGTTCCTCCCAGAGAAATGCCGGAAGACTCTCCCGCCTGCTTCCTGTGAGCATATGCAAATGAGAAGACAGGATTGGAGGGGAACAGGTAGGCAGATGTTTTTTTTCTGCCCTGCATCACTCCCACCTGAAGTCTGGCCGTTCTGTACTCAGGGCTGTGATCAAGCACGCATTCCACAATGTTCATCAGCTTCACTTTGCCGGTACAGTGCAGATGAGAACTCATATGCTCCTCTGCAAAGACGGGATTTCCGCCATAAAAAATGCAGATCAGGGCCTGAGCTTTTATAAAAAACTGCCCTATCGTTAAAATATAATTACACCATAAGTGTTTTATCATTAATACTCTCCTTTTTTTTCTGACTCGGACAGAGTCAGGCTTTAGGAGGACGGAACAGATAGGATCGTAAGGAGAATGCAGGAAAAGGAAAAAGTTCTCTCGGAACTGAGACTGTCAGAAAACTGATCTGAATATCAGGGACTGACATTTCCGGACGTGCACTGAACAGCGAATTGCAGGGACAGTTGATGCAGATATGGTCTGATTCATGATCAGAATCAGAGTAAGGACATGTATTTTCCACTCCTCCGATATCGCCGCAGAGAATCTCATTGTCTATTGTCTTCTGAAAAAGAAAAAGAGAAATCAGTAAAACAGCGAATACAGAAGGGAGCAGTTTTTTCAAACCTTTCAGAAATGAAAAAGTCCTAAAATGCAAATTCATTCTCCCTTTTCCAATCATAAATAAAGCGATTATTTATTCCAGAAGAATTTTTCACAGTTCAGGCCTTGAAAACGGCAGTAAAGCGGGTCTTATTTTGAAGGTATTTTTTTGGAAGTAAGTTCCTTCACTCTTTCTCTGAGCAGTTTTTCAGTAGCCTTGGCAAGATTGACAATTTTTGTCTTGGTCATCTTTTCCTTTGTGATCTCGGCTATTTTTTCAGAATAATTGAATTTTCTTCGGATGGAATAAATGGCGGGAATCGTAGTCTTGAAGGTGCGGGCAAGCTCGCTGTCCTTGACCCCTGCCTTTCGCAAATCGTAAAACTTGGACAGTTTTTCGTCATCCCAGGTAACCTTTTTTCCTTTCTGACTGTAGTCATGTTCCTGAAGACGTTTCTGGTTCTTGATTTTATTCTGTTCTCTGAGTTTTTCCCGATAGAGAGGATTGCTTTTTCTGGCTCGGTCAACATCAGCCTGAGTGTAACCGGTAATTGATTTCCACATTGCAGTGGTCCAGCTTCTGTGAGGCTGAGGCATTTTGGATTTCATAAGTTTTGTAATAAACTCATCGGGAGTTTTTGACTTAAGAATTTTTTCCCTTTCCAAATAATAAGAAGTTTCCTTCATTCACTCTCTCCTTGCAGGCTGTGCAGTTCCCAGGAAATTCAAAGACCTGATATATATAAATTCGAGAACTTAAGGCCATTTATTTAACTTATTTTATGGACGGAGCGAAAGTACTGTCGTTTTAAAGCGATCAACGTCCGATTTTCTTCAGACTGAAGAAAAAATACTTGCCAGATGGAAATTCCTAAATCAGATTATGCAAAAGTCATTTCGGTGAGGCACAGCCGTACCGGACAGGACAAAACCCAGACAGAGGTTCCGATGAGCAGAAATACAGAAACAATCATAAAGTTTTACAAGGCATTTCAGGACAAGAATCCGCAGTCAATGATTGAGTGTTATTCAGACGACATAGAATTCTACGATCCTGCATTCCAGAATCTGAAAGGGATTGAAGCCAAAGCAATGTGGCAGATGCTGATTGAAAGAGCCTCTGATCTCAAGCTGAATTTTACAAACGTTCAGGCGGATGAAAATAAGGGCAGCGCAGACTGGGTGGCAGAATACCCTTTTTCCAAGACTGGAAGAAGAATCGTAAACAGGATTCATGCCGAGTTTATATTCAAGGATGGAAAAATCATCAGGCATACTGACAGTTTCAATCTTTGGAAATGGTCGGGGATGGCTTTGGGACCGATCGGTTATCTTCTCGGATTCACGCCGTTCATTCAGAACCAGATCAGAAAGGAAGCCAGAACAGGACTTGAACTCTATATGAAACGTAAAAGAATGAAAGAAAGCTGATGCGTGCAGTTTTCTGCATTCTCCTTTTCCAGAACTGCCTCGGGTATCTTGCTCATCTGGGAAAGGGGCAGGCCGCCATTCTTTACGGTCGAAAAAAAATATCAGATCTGGTGCAGAGTGAAAATACACCGGAAAAACAGAAATCTAAACTTAAGACGATTGTTCATGCAAGACTGTTCGCACTGGAAAAACTTTCACTGAATCCGAAAGGGGGCTTTGAATACTTTACATCTCTGGACAGAGAAGAAGTCGGATGGCATGTTACAGCATCGTACCCGCTGAAATTTGAATCCTATACCTGGTGGTTTCCTATTGCAGGCAGAGTTCCCTATAAAGGATTCTTCGACTATGCGATGGCCAAGGAACTGGAAGACTCCCTTATAAGTGAAGGTCTTGATACCAGACTCAGAGTAACTGCAGGCTACTCCACACTGGGATATTTTTCAGACCCTGTTCTTTCCCCTCAGCTGAGACTGAAGGACGACGAGCTTGCAGCTCTTGTATTTCATGAAATGGCTCACGGGACAGTTTATTTTTCAGATGACTCACAGTTCAATGAATCCTATGCAAGTTTTGTGGAAGACAGAGGAACCGAACTCTACTATGAAACAAATGATTTTTCCGACAGAAAAGAAGTTCTGGAAAGAAGAAAGAATATGAGAAGGGAAACTGACATCATCATGAGGGAAATAAAGATCACTGCACAGGATCTGAAAAAACTTTATGATTCTGAGAAGACAGACGGTGATAAACTCAGGGAAAAGAAGGAGATCATTGAGAGCTTCAGAACAAGGATTCTGGCACGCAAAAATGAATTCAAGGCGGCAGATCCTGAAAGGTTCAGGAAGGCAAAACTGAACAATGAAAGTTTCATGGGTGCTCTGCGCTACAGCTCCGGATCATTATTTTTTCATGAAAAGTTTGAATCTGCAGGAAGGGATTTTTCCAAATTTCATGAAGAAATGAAAAAACTGACAGTCCTTTCGAAAGAACAGAGAGCTGAACTCCTAAAATAATTTAATTCAGAATTAATCATTTCAGTTTGACATGAAACTAATAATTTTATGAACTGGTTTCATGAAAAAGAGACTGCATTTAAGAGAAGAAAGAGGACATTCCGACTTCGGATGGCTTGATTCCTGGCACAGCTTCAGCTTCGGACACTGGTTCCATCCAAAGAAAATGGGATTCGGAAAACTGAGAGTGTTGAACGACGATACAGTTGCCCCGGAAAGCGGGTTCGGAACTCATCCTCATGAAAATATGGAAATTATTTCCATCCCCATTGAAGGTAAAATATCTCATAAGGACAGTTCCGGCGGGAAAGGAACTATTGAGCCGGGAGAGATTCAGGTGATGTCCGCGGGCACCGGAATCACTCATTCCGAATACAATCTTTCCAAGAATGAAAGGCTGAAGTTTCTGCAGATATGGATTCTTCCTAAAAAAATGAATGTAAAACCCAGATATGAACAGAGACTTTTTCTGAAGGATGATTTCAAAAACAGGATCAGAACAGTTGTATTTCCTGAATCCCATTCGGACGAACTGAATATCTGTCAGGATGCATATATATCCATAGGGGATATGGAAGAAACTCAGGAAATCATTTATAAAAATTACTCAGGAGAAAACGGAGTGTTTCTTTTTGTCATTTCAGGTCAGGCAGAAATTGACGGACAGACTCTCAGGGAAAAGGATGCAGTGGAACTTACAGAGGAAAACAGTTATTCAGTCAGAGCAGAAAAGAATTCGAAACTTCTTTTTATAGAGGTTCCTCTTTAATTTCTCTCAAATCTGAATAAAATAATCGGTGGAAACGAATCCGGCATCTCCAAAAACTAGTCCTATATGGCAGGCATGAACAGACTAAAAGAAAGACAGTCATCGACTGTGGATCTTCTCGAAAGAATGGAAAAAAAATACAGAAGCATTCCATTCGAATCCATTCTGAAGCAGGATGTCCTCAGACAGGGAATCAATTTTTCACCTGATTCGCTGTCTCTTTCAGACTATAAACCGAAAGACTATTTTATTTTTTCATTTGATCATATCCCTCTTTCAGAGATGAAAAAAGGAGAGGATACCAAGGCTCCTGAAGAGATCAGAGTTTCAGGAGGACATTTTAATCTTCTTCCTACTGTAATTTCCACGAGAAACAATCCTGAGTCATCTTATATAGTAAAACTCATTGACGGAAATCCCTGTCTGACACTTCAGGATGTGAATCTAGGAAAACTGGAATTTCCTCCCAAACCTGCCTGGTACAGGCACAGAACAAAATCAGGAAAACTTCCAGGCGAAATTGCGCCTGTCATTGAATGGGGTTATCTGATTTATCTGACTGTATTCAGAAACTGTCAGTATTTTGGAAAGGAAGAAGAGTGTGCCTACTGCGACATCAACCACAACTACAGACAGCAGAAAAATGCAGGCAGGCCTTATACAGGAGTCAAGGATGTGGAAGACATCCTCGAAGTTCTTTCCTGGATCAATGAAGAAGACACGACGGCAAAAGTATACACAATCACAGGCGGTTCAGTCCTCACTTCTCTCAAGAAAAAAAATGAAGTCGATTTTTATCTGGAATATCCCAGGGCAATAGAAGAAAAATTTCCCCGAAGATGGATGGGAAAACTTGTTGCGCAGGCATTTGAAAAGGAAGACTGCAGAAAATTCAAGGATGCAGGAATTCAGGTCTATCATCCTAACTATGAGGTCTGGGACCCCAACCTTTTTGAAAAAATCTGTCCGGGAAAAGCCAGCTGGATCGGAAGAGATACCTGGATCAGGAGAATCGTGGACTCCGCTGAGATTTTCGGCCCCTCAAATGTAATTCCAAATTTCGTAGGGGGTGTCGAACTTTCAGAACCGTTCGGATTTGAAACTGTGGAAGAAGCAGTCAGTTCCACTGCCGAAGGACTGGATTTTTTTATGTCAAAAGGAATTATGCCTAGGTTCACCGCATGGTGTCCTGAACCGTTTACCACATTGGGAACTCAGGCAGGACCGCCTTTGGAGTATTTCTGCGAGCTTCTGACTGCATGGAAACAGATTTTTGAAAAATACAATCTTCCCTGTCCTCCTGGCTACGGTGAACCTGGTCCGGGAAAAGCTGTTTTTTCCGTAAGCGCCTTCATGGATGTCATAGGATACAAAGGCCGATAGTCGGCAGAAAAAAAACAAAAAATGCACAGCATTTGTATCCGAATATAAAAAAGTCCGATAATTTAGGAAGAGAGGAATACTTTGGAACCGTTATTTAAAATCGTCAATTTTGCCCAGTCGTCTTATGTGATTCTGGAGGGTGAAAGAAAATCCCCTAATTTTTTCATCATCAAAGATGGCAGAGTGAGCATTAAAAGGGATTTTCCGGTTCCAGGCGAAAAACCGGTCGAAACACTCGGACCGGGAGATTTCTTTGGTGTAGTTGCTGCGATGAGCCAGTATCCTCAGATCGAATCCGCAGTTGCAGTGACAAATCTGACCTTGATTGCAGTTCAGCACAGCCGATTTGGAGAGCTGATACAGAAAAATGCTCCTCTGGCAATGAAAATCATCCGTTCCTTTTCCAAAAAACTAAGGGAGATGGACAGGGGGCAGTCAGGAACCAAGAGTCCTTCCTCTGGAAGCGGATCACCTGAATCGCTGAATATTCTTTTCAGTATGGCAGAGAACTATTTCAGTCAGGGAAATACCGAAAGTGCAGTTTATCTTTATCAGAGCTATATAAAATATCTTCCACAGGGACAGTATGTAGTTCAGGCAAAACAGAAACTTAAGACACTGGGAAGACCGATTGAACTTCCTGCAGTGACAGGGACAAACAGAAATTATTCTCAGGGACAGATGGTGTTCTGTGAAGGTGAGCCTGGCGAGGATCTCTTTATTCTGCAGCGAGGAAAAGTAAAAATCTCCAAAATGATCAACGGAAATGAAGTAATTCTGAATATTATGAAGCCCGGGGACATTTTCGGGGAAATGGCCCTTCTCGACAATAAGCCCAGATCAGCTTCAGCAGTCGCAATGGAAAATGTGGATATTCTCTCGATCAACAAGCAGAATTTTGAATCAATGACTGTCAATCAGCCTCAGCTGATGAGCAGAATCATCACACTTCTTTCAGAAAGAGTCTGGAATGCATACAAAAAAATCTCCAACAGTCTGATAGAAGATATGAACGGAAGAATGGCAGATATGCTGATGACTATTGCGGAAAGAAACCGGGTGAAAATCGGACCCAGAGAATCTTATGATTTTCAGCTGGGAATGCTGGAATTTCTGCAGATGCTGGGTCTTTCGGACAGAGACACAGGCGCATTCTTGAGGTTCACTACTATATATAAATTTATTAAACTGGACAGAGAAGTGATTATATGCACAGATATGTCTCTTCTGGACAGAACAGTTCATCAGCTCAGGGAAAAAAGAAAGGGATAATTTTTTCCAATTTGCTGAAGCTGAAAGAAATTTCCTCCGGCTTTTCCGACTGGGATCTTTACAGGAACCACAGCGATTCTCTCGCTGAATTGAGAGGACTTTTCCTTGCAGACGGAGAAAAGACAGTTCTTCGTCTGCTTGAATCTGGACTGAAAATCAAGGAAATCATCTGCAGAGAAAAATATCTCACGGAAGAATTTCTAAAAAAAACAGAGACTCATCCTGAAATCGAAAATGTATGGAAAGCCTCCTCTGCTGAACTTAAGACAGTAAGAGGGTATGATCTGCACCAGGGAATCATGGCTCTCGCTTACGTCCCGGCATTGAATATTTTTCCTGAATCAGGTTCTGTTCTGGTGTGCAATGGGATCACGGAGGCAAACAATATCGGTTCACTTCTGCGATCCTGCCCTGCATTCGGAGTAAACGCTGTGATTCTCGATTCTCTGTCCTGTCATCCGTACATCAGAAGATCAGTGCGGGTATCAATGGGAAATATTTTCGGTCTGAATATTTTCAGAACAGATGATCTGAAAACAGTGCTTCTTCGGATGAAAATGAACGGGTACTCTCTCTTCGGAACCTCACTTTCGGAAGGATCGGAAGACTTCAGAAGAACGGAATTTCCGGAAAAATCAGCACTGATTCTCGGGAATGAAGACTCAGGCATTTCAGAAGAAATTGAAACTGTATGCGACAGGATAATAAAAATTCCGATGAAAAACGGAGTAGACTCTCTCAATGTGGCGGTCTCAGGAGCGGTCTTTCTTTCGAGGATGATGAGATAAAGGAAGATTTTATCTTTACAGTTTCTGAAGTGAAATTACTCTGTTCCTATTCCCCCCCCACTACTAAAACACACAATATGCAATTAACTATAAACTAAATACAGAAAAAACAGACATAATCATTTCAGAAAGAAAAGAGAACGGACTCTTAACGAGAGTCAATTCTCAGTATACAGGCAGGAGAGTCAGAGAGAGGGAGAGGAGTTTTTTACGCGGGCGAGAATTGATTTGAGGGATTCTGTCAGAATTCGCGCATCGTTTCGAGTGAGAAGGTGAGCAGATTTTTTTAACTGACGCTGGCTCATTCCATCAAGGCTCAATTTATATTTGCCTGTAGAATTTATTTTCAGGATCAGATCTTCCAGAAATGATTTCTGATCAGGCGTGGCCAGCGCAATTACTCCGGATTCAGATCGGATCGTTTTCTGTTTCCGTTTCTTCGGCTTCATTTTGGACAGGTCGCGGATGACCGTGCCTGCCTCATCAAAGCTGAGACCGGTCCCTTTCTTCCATCCGATGTGTTCTTTTTTTGTGAGTGCAAAAATTCGGATGTGCAAATTATCTTCACTGATCTGAAGCTCTCTTGCGAGAGCCCAGATTTTTTTGATTTGCGGAGCGGTAATTGGTTTCAAAGTTTTAGTTTCATAATCCATTGTGTGGTACACTCCAAACTGCAAAAATCTAATTGCATCAGCGAAATTGATCTACCAGGAGCCGTTGATTCTCCGTTCGATCCCATTGTCTCGATTTTCATTGTTGGGGAATCCCCTTCAAAATTGATAACCGGATCATGCTCATTCAGCATTTTTTTACACTCATTACATAGAACTGCTTTCATCGGCTACCTCCATTTTTCTTTTGCATCGCTTTTTCAAAAAAGGTTTTTGATTTCGGGAAGATACTTTTCAGACGGTCAAAATCATAGACAGTAAAATCCTGTTCTTTTGACTGAAGAAATTCCTCCAGGGAAGCTGCTTTCACTGTGAAAAACGGATCTTCCCATAATGGCGAAGTCATCAGCATCACAGTCAGATAGCAGACTCTTCTGTTTTCCCTGGATTCAGCGAGATCGGTTTCATACTTTGTCCTTTCAGCTAGAAGATTCATTTTATCCTCCAGCATTGAAAAGATCAGGAAAAACATTCCCTAATCTTTTCTTGATCTTTGATTCTGATTCAGCATCGATTCTTCGGCTGGCAGTAAACTCCCTCCCATCTTCCATTCTGTTCATTAAAGTAAAGATAAGAGTCTGCTCTTCTTCAGACAGAGATTCGAATTTTTCAGAAGCACGACTGGGCAAAACAAAATATCCTCTTGCAATCAGCTGGCTGACCAGTATCCTGTCAGGAATTTCCGCAGCAAGATTCGGATACTGCTCGGAAGCTTTCTCGTAATCTGTTTTGGAGATGTACTCTGCAATTTCAGATTCACTTCTGCCTGCTTCAATCAGTTTCATGATTTCCTGAGTGTTCATAGTGCTCATAGGTTTCCTCCTTCTTCGGATAGTCTGCCTTTACGATACATTTGCATATTGATTGCATCATCCATCTGAAATGTTCGGCACTGACAATCCGGCTATTCAGCATATTATGTGAACATTGACGGGGGGTCATCGGTTTGCAACGTATTCAAAAAAATCGTCATAGCTGATTTTTGCCTTTTCAAATTTAAGAAACTCTGCAAGATGCGATACTATTAATTCCCTGTTCTCATCCGATATTCTATTACCTGTCCTGATAAACAAATACCCATCAATGCCCCAGCAATCGAAGCCAGAAGGGAATCCGTCGATACATGTGAGGTCGTTTAAAAAAACGGTTATTTGGTTTCGGCCTACATAGACGGGGCTTTTTAAAAAACACGAACCGCGTTTTTTGGGGATTAAAACATTAATCCCTTCGCAGATGCTATTCCATGCATAGTTTATTTTCCCATTAACTATCATAAATCCCCCTTTATTTGCCCCGTCAACGTCACATAATT
>DAORDI010000102.1:0-17156 GCA_035345895.1 Leptospiraceae bacterium | reverse complement strand
CAAAAACGCCCCACCTGCGTAAGGTGAGTTACTGATATGTTTTCAATTTAATGTTGCACTCAGATACCTTAATATTTTTATAATTTATAATTTATAATTTATAAACTCTAAACTCTTGACACTTGCTTTTGTCAATGAGGATGGAAATATTTTATGAGGTGTTTATGACAAAAGGCATTTTTCTTTCAGCAGTTATGGCTTTGTTTCTTTCAGTATGCAACCGAATCGGCGTGAGTCAGAGCTGTCTTTCCAAATGCAGCAGTCAGAACAAGGCCTGCCTTGCCATCAATTATGCATCCAACACCAGTCTGACAAATTCACTCAGCAGCAGTTCTTCTTCAAGTTCCTCTTCCGCAACAAAGACAGAAGTTGAGCCGAATGATACATTTTATAATTCAAACCAAAATTTTAATGCTTTTGGGGAAGGCAGTTCAACGACTAAATCTACATTTAATGGCACAATCAACTCTAGTAATGATATTGATATACTTCCAACAGGTACGACAGATGCTAATTTTAAGGGAACAATCTTTACTCAAAATAACAATCTGACATCGGTAAACTGTGAATTATTTTACGGAGGTTCTTCTACCCTTGACTATAGCAATACTTCAGTTCCTGACAGTGGATTCAAAAGTGCCGGTAAGTTAAATCCTTCATATACTTTCCCTTATGTCAAGGATTTGCATTATGCAATTTACATTATCTGCAAAGGGACAGCAAACACAAGTTATTCAGTGACTGCTGAAATATATGATCCAGGCGTTTCTCCTGCAGTGGCGGTCGGTGCGACTATCAACAGCACTTCCTATGCAAACTGTGTTTCTTCAGAAAAAGCATATCAGAAGAACTGCAACAGCAAGGGACTGTTCTGAGCCTCTTCTTTCAGAAGGATACACATCGGATGGTCGCCTGAAATTCTGTATGCGGGAATTACAGGGATCGGCCTTGCGAACAGCAGCCTGATTTCAAATCATCCGAATACATACGGGGGAGGCAGTGAAATTTCCATCGGAAGACTTTTAAATTTTTTTCAGCCCGTTCAATGAAATTTCCTTGTAAGAATTTTCTGCATACACTATTTATGTGTATGCAGAGGTGTATAAATGAGAACAAATATTGTCCTCGACGATGAACTGATGAAATTGGCATTTCAATACTCCGAATTCAAAACAAAAAAAGAAGTGATACAGCAGGCACTGATGGAATTTGTAGAAAACAGGAAAAAGAAAAACTTAAGAGCAGGAAAACAATCTGTATTTACTTCATAATGATAAAGATTTTATCCAGATTTCCAGAGTGATCAAGGAACTGAAGTTTTTCTGACCTGTTTTTTCTTTTCGGTCTTTTTCTCATTTTCGAGCCAGTGTTCTGATTCAACAATATTCAACCCTGCGTACTCATCCTCCGGATCAAGTTCCAATGCCTGTTTAAAATCACCCACTGCCTTTTTAAAGTTCTTCAGTTCCTGCCAGGCAAGTCCTCTGAAAGAGTAGATCCTTGCATTTTTTTTATCCAGTTTTGCAGCAGATGTCATCATATCAATGCAGAGCTTCCAGTCCTGATTCCAGTACAGTGAGATCCCGCAGTTTACAGCCGCCTCCGCATAATCTTTTTTCAGATTCAGTGCTTTCCGGAATTCTCTGACGGCAAGAATATGCTCCCCTGCTTTCTGCAGAATCAGACCCTTTTCATTGTAAAGAAACGGATCATTTGAGTTTTTATCAATTTTCTTATCAACTGCTGAACAGAGTTTTGCTGCCATCTTCCTCAGTTCCTCTCCCTGCTTCAGAGCAAATCGGGCATCTGAATGATTTTTATCCAGTTTGAGAACGGTCTTAAGATCTTCAATTGAAGAATCCAGATCTCCCAGATTGGCATATGCACCAGCTCTCTCAATATATGCCTGAATGTGTTTCGGGTCTATTTTCAGACACTCTGTATAATTCTGAACTGCATTCGGGTACTCCGCAAGATTGAAATATGCCGATCCTATTCTGTAATATGCCTCTGCACTGCCTGAGTCCAGTTCGACTGCCTTTGCATATTCCCTGAGCGCCTTCGGATAGTCTGCATCGCTGAAATAATCATTTCCCTTTTTCAGATGCGTTTCAAATTTCACTGTATTTTTTTTCACTGCCGACATATTGCCTGCTCCTATGCTGTCTTTTTGAATTCTGCTGAGTGCAGATTTGACAGTCAAGAGTTTAATTTCAGTTCTGCCTGCAGAAAAAGTTTATAATAATGACTGCTGATAAATTACTGCAGGCCTCCAGCAAGACCATATTTTTTACAGTTTTTCACTGGGACTCATTTATGAGAATGAGGACTTTAGACAGAAATTTCAAGAATTCGGCAAAGGTCTAAAAAGTTTCGAGGAGATCTCCGGTGCAATTACCCGTTTTGTGAAGGAATCCGGCAGAAAGGTTGTACTGCTTATAGATGAAGTCGACAGGGCAAGTAATCATACTGTTTTTTAATTTTTTAGGAATGTTAAGAAATAAATTCTTGCAAAGAGAGGCGGGCAAGGACCAGGCTTTTCACAGCGTAATCCTGGCAGGGGTGCATGATGTAAAGAACATCAGAAAGGATATTTAGCGGTATTCAATTTTAATAAAAACAAAAAATTCACCGACAGCTGGAAAGAAGTGGAAGGCAAGAAGATTTTTGAGGTAATGGTCTGATTTATTTTTAAGAGAGGGTATACGATGTTCAAAGGAATCATCTTGTCTTCAGGAATTCTGATCCTGATATTCTTATATTTCTGTTTTTTTATTACTCCAAAAGCAGGCGGAGTTCCGATCAGTCTTGCTGAAACACTGATTCCGACGACCGTCATTTCTCCTTTCGTTCTGATTGCAGGCGGCACTGTCGGTTATTTCGCGGAGCATCATATCTTTTCCGAGGGAAGAAGCCCGTTTATGCAGATCTTCATTTTTTCTATGTGCATATATGTTCTTGGTGCTATATTAATAGGAATGGTTATGATTTTTGCCGACGGATCGCATCCCGGCGGACTTGCTGAAAAACTCGCCGACGGGCTCGCACTTGGGGGAACTGGAGCTCTTCTCTTCGCTGTCTTCTTTATTCCCCTGATCGCCGTTCTTTCCTATCTTCTCTCCAAATGGACAGACTGATCTGACTGGTAAATCCGGTTTCCCCTGCTGATAAAATTTCTGATTGCAGTAAAACAAATACCGTGAACTATGATCTGCATTCCGAATTTTACGGGGGTCAATATGTCATCAGCTGTTGTCGGCGGTTTTGTATTCTTAGGAATCTGTCTGATTCTTTCCTCATTCCTTGTAATGTCTGTAAGGCTTTATCAGGAGAAACCGGCTTTTATTGCAAAAATACTCAAGTATCTTCTGATTGCCGGGATCTGGGTCATATTCAGTGTCGCATCGATTGCAATAGGTCTCAGAATCAATGACAGGCACGAACAGACTTATACAAGAGGAATGCAGTCAGTAAATGAAATCTGGGGAGGAGCAATTTCGCAGACACCGCCTCTTCTGACCTACAACTCCGTTCAGATGGAAGAGTTTGAAAATCCGAACACTCACAAATATGAAAAAAGACCGAAGACTGTGAGCTCTGACATCTCCTTCAGTTCTCAGAATCTGGATGTCAAAATTGACAGGAAGGAAAGACAGAAAGGCCTCCTGAAGTATCCGGGATACATACTCAGCTTCAAAGGAGAATATATCATTAAAAATACAAGAAATAAAAGTACAAATTTGTATTTTTTATTCCAGCTTCCTCAAAACGCAGGAAACATTACCGACATTCAGGTTCTTCTGAATGACAAACCTTACAAAGGAGATACGAACCTGGCAGACGGAATCTCCTGGAGCGAGAATATGGAGCCGGATGAAGAAAATAAAATCACTGTAAGCTACAAGGCCCAGGGAACAGAAACATTCTCCTACCTTCTCGGCTCGACTCACAAGGAAATCAAACAGCTGAAGGCTGTTCTGAACACTGACTTCAGACATTACAATATTCCGGATCATGCAATGGTGCCTTCTTCAGAGGAAAATGAATCAGGGAAGACAAAAATTTTATGGAACAGTGAAAATCTGATTACAGGACAGAACATCTCTCTGAAATTCGAAATTGAAGGGAACTATGGCAAGATTGCATCCAAGCTTTTCTTCTACTCTCCGCTTGCCATTTTCCTGTTTCTTGCCCTCCTGCTTCTGCTGACTGTTTCCAAAGGAACAGTGCTTCACCCGATGCATTATCTTTTCATTATAATAAGTTTCTTTATATTTTACCTGCTCGGTTCCTATCTGATCAGTTATATGCATATCTTCTTCGGGATACTGGCTTCACTGGCAGTTTCCACAGGAATCATGATTTATTATGCATTCTTAATGAAAAAAGGAAAGATCCTCATTCAGGGCATTGCACTTTCTGCCTTTGTTTTTCAGTGGTTCTTTTCGATTGCTTTCTTCTTCCCTGAACATACAGGATTTCTGATCACAGCAGCCACGATCATTGCATTTGTATTTTTACTGAAAACAACTGCAGAAACTGACTGGGAGGATAAGTTTTAGAAGGACAGAGAATACCGCAGAACATATTTCCTTTCGGCTGAGTAAACAGACTCTTCTTTCTGAATCTGAAAGGAAATTTTCTGAAGGCTGTATCTTTCCGCAATCGGAAGGGAATAATCGCCTTCAGCAACAATACAAGAATTCGTATAATCTGCATTTATCAAGGACAGCTATTGTTTTTAAGTCTGCAGTTGATCATAAAAGTCAACAGCAGGCAGAATCACTGGAATGTAAAATCTGCAGTAAAATGGCCAAGCATACATTCTCGATTTTCTGCAATTTAAATGTTCGGAGATTCCCCTGAAAACATTTATCCGACAATGAACTCTATTTCATCTTCGAAAATTCATCTTTTCAGATGATTCTAAAATTCATTATTATATTCCTTTATTTACTAAATTCTAACACTTTTATTATTTCAATTGACACAGTATAAATCTGTATGATTATTGCTTTTCAGTCGGATAAATTGATCTGAGATCCGGATTTTCAACTGGAGGCGGTAATGAAGCAGTTTGATATGGGCAATCCTGAAATAGAAATGATCGGAAGTGCTGCACTGTCCGTAGTAAACGGAATCAAGACATCATTTTCTCAGAAAATCATTCAGGGAATACTGAAAGACAACGGCCTGGAAAACGTAGAAGCTGAGAAATGGTACCAAACCCAGAAATGGCTGAATGCTTTCAGGACAATCTCGGAACAAATCGGTGCCAATACAGTGTTTCTGACAGGAATGGCAATTCCGGAAAATGCCCTCCTTCCTCCGGAAATCAGTACAATAGAAGCAGCCCTCTCGGCAATCAACATCGCATACCATATGAATCACCGGCTGAACGGTGAACCTCTCTTTGACCCGTCTTCAGGAAGGATAAATGATATCATCGGTAATTATAAATGCAATATTTTGGGAGACAGAAAAGTGCAGATGATATGTGATAATCCCTATCCGTGTGATTTCGACAGAGGACTGATTGAAGGTTTTGCAAGAAAATTCAAATCTCCAGGGTCTTCAGGCGTAAGCGCAGTCCACAGCAGCCGAGAATGCAGAAAGAACGGAGATGATTTCTGCGAGTACACAGTCACCTGGTAGTCCGTCGGCTGCCTCTCTTTTGACAGACAGCCTAGCGTATTATTTTTTTCCTTTCAGCCAGCTGATTCCTTCGTCAGAAGATTTGACATTAATCAGCTCCATATCTGCAATTTTAGTGAGATTGTCCTGCCACTGTTCCGTTGTCATTTGACCTAATACAGTTCCAGGTACAACTGTTGCAACATATTTGCATATATTCTGTTCCAGAAGTTTAGGGAAATGCAATTCCTCCATCCATTTCTGATTTTCTGCGGAAATCATTCCCTTAGTTTCAGATGTATCGACCAGAACACGTGCATACTTGGTCTCAGCAAAAGCATCCCTGACATTGTTCAGTACAGTCTTGAATTCCTCAGCCGCATTGAACTTCAGCCATTTCAGAATTATCATACGGTCTGCATCAACTCTATGGATTGTCGCTACTCCGCTCTCTTCGAAAATAAGTCTCATTATCTTTCTCCTCTTATGCAGTCATTCAGCAGGGTCTGATTTTTTCAATTAGTTTTATCAGGAATGACAGAAGAAAATCTCTTATATACTATTATAGAATATATTAAATTATTCTTACATAAATGCGAAGAGATAATGATTTTCTGCAGAATACAGACTGACATTCAACGAAAAAAAACACAGTTTTGCAAATGTTTCAGATCTTCTCTACTGAACGTTTATGAAAGAACCGTATGTTTTAATCATTAAAAAAAATCCATAAACTGATATATGAAAAGAAAATCTGCATTTCTGCAAAAAAAGTTGATTTTTTACTCGGCAGGAAACGGATTCGATTCAGAGGAAAATATATGATACTTTTCGAATCAACCACAGCTAAAACAGAATATCTGCCTGAGAAAAATATGATAGTGCTGACACAGCAGGGAAAAAACGTCGGAGAAAGTCTGAAAAAATGCCTGGATATAGGTCTGGATGCACTGATAAAAAATCAAGCTTACAAATGGCTCTCGGACAACAGATTCACTCAGTCGGTGAGAGGAAAGGAAGATGCTGAATGGGTAAACAATGACTGGACCCCGAGAGCACTCAAAGCTGGATGGAAAAAATGGGCATTGATTCAGCCTAAATCAGCATTGACTTCCATGGCCGAACAGCAGTTTGTTGATTTTTTTGCAGAAAACGGGATAGAGGTAAAAATCTTTGATACACCGGAAGAAGGATTCGCCTGGCTGGATACAGTCTGATGAGAATTCAGCAGATAAGTCTGCTGAAGAAGACAGATCGGATGCAAAGCCGCCGCAAAATCCTGTCGGCGGAATTGTATCCGGACAAAACTCTCTGAAATTATACAGTAAAAATAATTATTATCAATTTTACTTATCTTACGACTCCGTATGCAGCTGGAGCTTCTTTGGCAGGAAAGTCTGTATGCGGGCAAATGATTCGCAAACTCGGCTGCTGCCGGAAGCCTGGCTGTGCTGCATTTACTGATTTATCGCAAGCGTCAGACTGCTGGATTTCTCCAATGCTTCATAAAAACTACAGGTTTCAGGATTATAATCATTTTACAATCGGCAGTCTATTTCATACACTGCTGAGCTTCAGGTAGTGCACTGCATCATCCACACTCTCAGCTTCAACTAGTATCAGCCCGTTCGGTGTCGTACTGTGCCTGTACTGCTCCACTGTCATTTTCGCAAGAGCACTGCCTTGAGGCTTTATACTGCAGAAATACTTTACTCCGTTTTTGACAAAAGCAGGAAACACCTCATTTGCAATATGTGCCTGAACGTCCTGAGGCATAACGCCGGTTGCACTTGAAGCATCCACAATCCAGGCACGTCCTCCGTTTTTTACCGAAAATTCAAGTCCCTTTGCAATAAACTCTCTGAATTCAAGAACTGAAATCACCTGACTCTCCCACGTATCCAGAACAGCCCTGGACTCAGGAAGCCAATCCACTCTGACTTTCCCTTTGATCTGATGCACAAACTCTCTTGTCATATAAATCTCCCAGGAAGATTCTGATCTTATCGGTACAAAAAAGCAATATTTTTTTTAATGATTCTCCTTTCTTCAAGGATATACTGTTATTTAATTCTGCATTATATTTATAATAGAGTTGTTGAAAAATTAGTTTCAACAACTCTAATAATTATAACTCTCAGATTCCATTCAGGAAACCGAGCCTTCACTGTATTTCCTGTTTCGCTGAAAAATTGATTCAAGCCCGATTACTCCGCCTTACGCAGGAGGGGCTTTGAAGCTTCAGCCTGACGGCAGCCAGCTTCTAGGCTTGACGAGGGACTTGCAGTCCCCGCATATTGACAGCCTCTCTATAATTTTTCTTACAATCCGTTTTCATTGAGGCTTTACAATAAAACATATTTTATGTTGACATATAGATGTTCCTGAAGACAATATCATAAACCATGTATCAGCTAAAAAATGTCAGCCTGATCAGATCTCAAAGGAAAGTTTACGCATGAACAATCAATACCAAAAAGAAAATACTGTCGAAGCCTCAGTGGGAGGAAAAATTATTTATGTACGCTGGCAGAATCTAAGCGACAGCCAAACTGTCAGAGACTGCTGTCTATAAGCTTGCAAACGAACAGATCACAAAATCCGGTAAATAGGATTTCAGACTGATCAGGAAAAAGCTGAAACTCTCTGAAAAGAGACATATTTTCAAAAACTGTCAACTCACCTGCGGCGGGACGGGCTGGCAGGAATGCCTGACGGCGGGTTGAGGGTCTGAAAGCAGCAAAGCGGCGAAGCGTTTTTTACTGATTCATCGCAGGCAGTGAAACCGCCGGATTTCTAGAATGTTTTCTGAAAATTACTGCGTCCGGACAGCAGATCATTTTCGAACAAGGTAAACTAGTAAATATTTTTTTAATATAATAAATTTATAATTCTAGTTTTTCAAATATTTCTGAAAAAATAGAATTCTCAGTCAGAAAGAAACAGGAGAATTCCCTCTATTCAGCGATCTTAAATGAATACATATACCCAGATTTCTAATCGAGCGCAGCAGCGGCATCCATACTTGCGAGATTAGAAATCTGAGATATACAGAACTGTCTGTTTTATGAAAGGAATATATCTGCATACGCAGAAAAGAAAACTGTCCGCAGCAGGATGAATCCAAAAGCCGATTCATAAAAAAAATATTTACTCCTGTATTTCCCGAGGCAAAAAACCGTTAATATGCTTAATCATATCCGACAAAACTCAAATTAAGGAGCAAAAAATGAATTATCTTGATAAAGATTTTGCAAAAGTGTACGATGACGGGAAACACAAAGATACTGTAGTTCTGGAATGGGGGGAAATATTTCAGACAAAGGCATTTATTCAGGAAGCTGTGAACGCTGTATTGGATGCAGTCAAAACTCAGAAGAAGACAAAGCTGCTGGCACTCATCAAGGCCAAAAGTTATGAAAATTCAGGCCTGGAATGGCTGGTGGCGGAATGGTACACAACTGCATACGCAGCCGGCCTGAAAAAAATTGCACACCTGATGGGGGCAAAGGCGCTGGCAGAAATTGCAGCAGAAAAGGTGTCAACAATGGACAAGTCCGGAATGCTGTTTTTCAACACCAGCAATGTTGACGAAGCCTACACTTGGCTGAACTCCTGACCGAATTGACTGGTTGACCTTCGGAACTGACGCAGGGAAACCGCCTCAGTTCCGAAAAATTGTAAAAAAATTTATATTGCAGTGCGCAATGCAAAAATTGGATTTACAAAAAAAATTATTCTAAAAAGAATAGATTTACATTTTTGTCTTGTTTGCTGTATTATCCTTAAAATACTGATATTCAGCAGTATATAAAGAAAAGGTGAATGAATTTTGACTTTAGGCACATACAGAACAGTTTTTTATCTCCAGAACTGTCTCGCCTGCCAAAGGTGAATTCATCGCATTGAGACAGTCAAGGTTTTGAAAAGGGAAAATGGAAGAAGAGATTCAGTACTTTTTAGTAGAAGGCTACGAGGAACTTTTCAAATATGAGGCCAGCCTTCTAGATCTCGAAAAAGATCCAAACAATTCAGACCTGCTTCAGTCAGTATTCAGATCCATCCACAGCATCAAAGGAACCTGCGGGTTTCTTGGTTTCAGCAAACTTCAGGAGATAGCCCATAAGGGAGAGAATCTCCTCTCTTCCCTCAGAGACGGGAAAATCAAAGTCAATGCCTATCTGATCTCCGTTCTTCTGGAACTCTCCTCCGTCATTAAAGAAAATATGAAGGAAATCGAAACGACTGGCAAAGAAAGTGTTCAGGACTACTCACAGTTCATCAGCAGGCTGTCTGCGATTCTGGAAATCAGTCTGAATATGATCAAGACACCGGAAGAACATGAAACTGCAGGTAAAACAGTTGTCTCCGAAACGGAAAGTTCAGTATCCACTGTCAGAATTGAAATTCGTCATCTGGATAAACTGATGAATCTTGTCGGCGAACTTGTCCTGAACAGAAATCAGATACTGGAAACTTCTGGAAGAATAAAAGATCCTGCCCTGCAGAGCAATACTCTCAAACTCAATCAGCTGACAACTGAACTTCAGGAAGGCATAATGAAGACCAGGCTTCAGCCGATCAAGACAGTATGGAATCAGCTTCACAAGGTGGTAAGAAATCTGTCTCTGGAACTGGGAAAAAAAGCCCGACTGGAATTTCAGGGTGAAGACACTGAACTCGACAAGTCCATTCTTGAAGCAGTCAAGGATCCATTAATGCATATAATAAGAAACTGTATGGATCACGGAATTGAAACTCCTGAAAAAAGAAAGCAGAACGGAAAGAATGAAGAGGGACATATCCTTCTCAAGGCGTTTCATGAGGGCGGTCAGGTGAGTATGCAGATCTCCGATGACGGTGAGGGAATCAATGTTCAGAAGATCAGGGAAAAAGCTTTTTTCAACGGACTGATCACAAAGGAGCAGAAATCTGAAATGAATGATTCTGATCTGCTCAATCTCATTTTTCTTCCGGGTTTTTCTACATCCGAAACGGTGACAAATGTTTCCGGAAGAGGCGTCGGAATGGATGTGGTCAAATCCAATCTTCAGAAAATAGGCGGGACAGTAAACATCACCAATTTCCCCGGAAAAGGTATTCTTTTCAAAATTACAATTCCTCTCACTCTTACAATTATCCCTGCACTTATAATAAACTGCGGCGGATATAAGTTTGCAATACCTCAGACAAGTCTTCTGGAAATAGTGGAACTGAGTTCCGAAAAACTGAATACCGAGATCAGGAAAATTCATGAATCCTATGTCTACCATCTTCGGGAAGAATTTCTGACAGTCATTTTCCTGGACGAGCTTCTGAAACTTCCTGAAAAAAAGCAGAACTCAGTCAGTTCAATCATTATAGTTCAGTCAGAAAATCAGAAGTTCGGTATTATCGTCGATGAGGCACTCGATACGGAAGAAATCGTAGTGAAACCCCTGGGCAAACATGTACAGAACATATTTGCCTATTCAGGTGTTACAATACTGGGAGACGGAAAAATAGCACTGATCCTGAACATCCAGAATATCCTGGAAAACATCTTTACCAATATCAGGAATAAATCCGCAGATGAGCTGGATCAGGAACAGACAAAGGAGGAAAACTCATCCTATGTCATTTTTGAAGTCTCAGGAAACTACAGACTTGCCCTTCCTTTAAATTCAGTTTTAAGGATAGAGGAAATAAATCCCGCTCATCTGAAGACATCTGCCGGTAAAAAGGTTCTTTCTTACAGAGACAAATTCATACCGACAATATGGCTTTCTGGACTGCTTCTGGGAAGAGATCCCGAAATTCCTGAAACAGGAATAATAAATATGCTTATTTACCAGGACAAAGGGTATACAATAGGATTTATAATAAGCAATATTATAGATATAGCAGAAGGAAACTACAGAATATATCCCAAGGATGAGGCATGGAAGGATATGATCCTTGAGAGAAGCATTCTTGGATCCATTCTTTATGAAAATGAATCAGTAGACGTACTGGATGCAGAAGAACTGATACAGGAATACAAAAAAAGAATTTCAGACGAAGTTCTGTCAATGGTGCACTGATGGAAAAGCTTTACTGCACCTTTTACCTTGATCAGCTGTATTACGGAATAAGCATCAGCACAATTCAGGAAATTATTCAGAACCAGCCGATACTTCCTATCCCGCTGGCCTCAGAAAATGTTGATGGACTGATTAATTTAAGAGGACATATTATCAGTGTTCTCAATCTTAACAGGATTCTTTCCGGAACAGAGTCTGAATCAGAGCTGAGAACACTTCTGATCATATACACCTCAGCAGGACTGGTCGGTCTGAGAATAGATGATGTCCATGAAATCATATCTCTGTCGGAAGAAAAAAAAGAGCCTCCGCCCGCCACACTTCACGGAAACCTGAAAGCATTCATCTCGCATACATACAAACTCCCGGAATCGTTTCTTCTGATTCTGGATGCAGAATCAGTTGCAGCGGTACAATAATACAATCAGAAGGATTACAAAAATGACAGCAGTTCAGAAAAAAAACAGTGAAAGCAAAAAGAAACAGAATGCAGAAAACATTCTGGAATCGGATTTTTTTCGGTCAATACTGAGTTTCACAGGAGATCTCCTGATTGTTCACAGCAATGCAGGCAAAGATGTTCTTTATTCAGCGAAACTGCTCGAGCTGCTGAATCTGAAACAATCTGCGGAATCCGCTTCGGATTTCAGCTCATTTTTTGAATACGTTCATAAGGATGATAAAGCATTGTTTGAGGAGGAAATAAAGAATTATCTTTCCGATAAAACATACGGAAAATCATTCAAAAATCAGATAAGAATAAAACAAAACTCGGATGAATACAGCACATTTTCAGTTACAGCCGACTCTGTCGGGGAAGAACCGGAAAGAATACTTCTTATAAGACTCAATGACGAAACGGAAAAAAAACATTCTGAGGAACTGGAGAAACGCTACGTCAAAAAACAGGAAACTCTGATCGCAGGAGCCAAGGAAATTGTCACTGAGCTTTCCACCGGAAAGGACAAGCTTGTCAAGTTCTGCGAAAATCTCACTGTAAATACACAGCAGGCGTTCAAGGAAACAGAGACTGTATCAAAATCATCCAACGCTGTCTCATCCAATGTTCAGACAGTGGCAATTGCAACTGAAGAAATGAGCAGCAATATCAGCCAGATAGTAAAGGCTGTTACGGAAGCATCCAAAGTAGCGGGCAAGGCTGTTGAATCAGCAAAGGAAGCCAATGATACAATTCTGAAACTCGGAGACAGCGGGGTTGCGATAGGAAAAGTCATAAATGTGATCACATCAATTGCTCAGCAGACAAGACTGCTTGCACTGAATGCAACAATTGAAGCAGCAAGAGCAGGCGAGGCAGGAAAAGGGTTTGCAGTCGTCGCGACTGAAGTCAAGGAACTTGCAAAGGAAACAGCTCAGGCGACTGAAGACATACGTCAGAAAATTGAAGCGATACAGCTGGATACAAAAAATGCAGTGAATGCGATTGCAGAAATAAAAAAAATTATTGATCAGATTCATGCTATTCAGGGGCTGATAGCAAATTCAGTCGAAGAACAGTCCGTTACAACGGAGGACATTGCAAAGAATATGTCGGATGCTGCTGTCGGCAGCGCCAATATCAACACCGGGATAGAAAATGTTTCAAAACTTACGAACGAAATATCAGGAAATTCCAAGTTCCTCCAGGAAATTGCATACGAAATCGCTGCAATCAGCGATACTTTCAATTATTTCCTGTCACAGGGCATATACAAGACATGAAAAAAAAAATCAGAGTTCTGGTTGTGGAGGATTCAATTCTCATCAGAAAAATCCTTTCAGATGTCATTGATTCCGACAGTGAACTCGAAATATGCGCAACTGCCCCCAACGGAAAAATTGCTTTAGGAAAAATACACTATGACAATCCGGATATACTGACCCTTGATCTGGAAATGCCGGAAATGAACGGATTCGATACGCTGAAGGAAATCAGAAAACTGTATCCGAACCTTCCTGTGATTATTCTGAGTTCAGTCAACAGAAGCGGTGCTTCAGGAACCCTTGAATGTCTGCAGATTGGAGCAAATGACTACGTCGCAAAACCGGAAGGATTTACGGAGCGAAAAGACATCAACGAATATCTTAAGGACAATCTTCTTCCCAAACTTAAGCATTTCGGAATGGGAAAGGAATACAGTCAGTCTGTAAGAAAAAAATCCCCTCTAATCTTTCTGAAAAACAAGTCCATTGATTATAAAAATTTTGATATTATATGCATAGGTGTATCGACAGGCGGAACATCAGTATTGAACAGCATAATTCCCTCTGTTCCGGAAGACTTCCCTCTTCCGATCGTAATTGTTCTGCATATCCCTCCTGTTTTCTCCAAAATCATATCAGAGCAGCTGAATGAAAAATCAAGAATCAGAGTAGCAGAGATTGCCGACGGGGAGATTCTGGAAAACGGAAAGGCGTATCTTGCACCAGGCGACTTTCATGCTTCCATACGGAAGAAAAATGACCATACGGTTTTTGTTCTCGATGCAGGAGAAAAAGTGAATTTCTGCAGACCTTCTGTGGATGTATTCTTCAAATCAGCCGCAGCTGTATTTGGAAAAAGAACATTGGGAATCATTCTGACTGGGATGGGGCATGACGGACTGGACGGTGCAAGGAACATCAAGGAAAGGGGCGGCACTGTCATCGTTCAGGACGAGGAAAGCAGCGTCGTATGGGGAATGCCAGGATCAGTGTTCAAGGCAGGACTCGCCGATTTTGTAATGTCAGATGAGGAAATAGTACATCTGTTTTCCTCAAGATCGCATCCGGAATAAATAATAATGAAAAATATGTATCATTTTATTCGGCAGTTTCTTTACAAAAATGTCGGAATAGTCCTGGAACCGGAAAAAGACTATATCATAGAGCACCGACTGTCCTGTGCAGCAAAGGAGTCCGGATTCAGCTCACTCAAGGATTTCCTGCGATCTGCAGCAGAAGAAACTGATAAGTACAGTGATATTCTGATTGATGAACTGACTACAACAGAAACCTTCTTTTTCAGAGACAAAAATTATTTTGATCTTCTGCAGAAGCATATTATCCCGGAAACTATAAAAAAAAATATGGATGAAAAAAAAATACAGATCTGGTCGGCTGTGTGCGCTTCAGGACAGGAGGCATACAGCATTAAAATCATCCTCGATGAATACTTCAGCAGACTTCAGGACTGGAAATTTCAGATATACTGCTCCGACATAAATTCAAGAATGCTGGAAAAGGCAAAAAAAGGAGAGTATTCCGAAATGGAAGTGGGCAGAGGACTTCCGATTGAATATAAAGGCAGATATTTTCATGAATATCATGACAAATATGTAATAGACAGAAATCTTGTAAAAGATATGCATTTCAGCAGAATAAACCTGATGGATGACAGCTACAATATGCCGCTGATGGACATCATCCTGCTTCGTAATGTACTGATTTACTTTGATGAAAAGACAAAAAATGAAACGGTTAGAAAAACGGCAGGCAGACTGAAACGAGGCGGATATCTTCTGCTCGGTTCCACTGAGTATTTAAAAGACTATGAAAACGATTTCAGGCAGATCAGAATCAGCAACACTACTGCCTATCAGAAGATCTAAGGAGTGAGAATATGAGAATACTTGTCATAGATGATACAGGAGCACAGAGGTTCATTATCAAAAGACTTCTGCAGCAGGAGTGCGGAATTGCCGCTTCAGACATTGATGAGGCTGAGAACGGAGAAAAGGGCCTGGAAAAAACTGCAGGTTCGGAATACGGTCTGATTATCGTGGACTGGAATATGCCTGTTTTGGACGGTCTCGAATTTTTGAAGGAGATCAGAAAGAACAGAATAATGACGCCCGTAGTCATGGTCACTTCAGAAAATGAAGAATCCAAAAAGGAATCGGCGGTTGCAGCCGGTGCGAATCACTTCCTGACGAAACCGTTTACAGGTTCTGCTCTTCTGGAAATTCTCAGAAACTATATTTCAAAATGAAAACAGTTTTTTTTGCCTCCGCTGAAAGCTCAAAGAGAAATGAAATTGAAAAATATTTTACTGAGGCAAAATGGGAAGTCTCGACTGCGAGTAATATGCAGGCATCACTGGAAATCATTCAGAAAAAAAGACCTCTTGTGATTATTATTCCTGATCTTGAAGAGGATATTGAAGGATATGAAATCATTAAAAGTGTAAGGAATATATTCTCGGACAGTTTTTTTATGATTATCCTGCACAATGCTGATTTTGCTTCTGCACAGAAAGCGCATAATGCAGGAGTTTACAGAATATACGGGGAGGTTGAGGCTAAGGATATGCTCCTTGAAGCTGAAAAAATATTCAATATATACAATCTGAAACTCACCCAGAAGACGATAGAGGAGAACAAAGAAGAAAAAATCAAGGAAAAGTACGAGAGGATGTACTGGAAAGAATCAATGATGCTGAAATCGGACATCTCAGCATCTGTCAACCTGGTACGGACTCTCAGAAATTATTTTGCGCAGGCAAATATAGGCGCACTTATCAGTATGATTAAAGTCGTACAGGAATCAATTCCGCCAGCAGAAGACGGGTCAGTTCTTCTGGACAGAGAACTTGCGGGAGAAATATTCGACAGTGCAGATGTCGGAGCCAAAATTCTTGAATCACTGAATCAGTATGTGCACTTAGCTGCAGACGAATGCAGTTTTGAAGACTGCACTGTTTCCGATTTTTTTGAATTACTGTACAGTGCTGTTGCAGATCTGAAAGAGAAAACTGCAGAAAAGAAGACATCCATTGTTCTTGGAACCGGTCTGTATCTGAATACAAATTCAAGAATGCATCTGGATAAAAAAAGAATTCGGGTTGTTATCAGTGAACTTCTGATCAATGCACTGAAGTTTTCCAAAAAAGAAGACAAGGTATATGTCATCCCGGTGGCTACAAGCACACAGATAGGATTTCAAATAATAAATACTGCCTACCAGTTCAAAAAAGGCGTTACAGGAATTCCACTGGAATATCAGAAAAAGATATTTGAACCTTTTTTCAAAATGATGGAATACTCAGACACATTTTTTTTCCGACAGGAAATTACAAGCGGACTGGGACTGGGTCTGACCCTGGTCAAGAGCATCATTGAAAAACACGGAGCCGGAGTGACAATCACAAATATCACCGATCATTTTGAGAACAAGGATGCTCCCACTGTCAAAGTTATGGCTGAAGTCACCTTTATGAGGGAATTATGATCGTTCCCGAAAAATCCCTGCAAACTTACATCCGCATTTAGAACGCCCCATCCATATTAATTTACAAAATATTAGAAAAATCTGATCTGTCACTCACCTTACGCCTACGGCTGCAGGTGGGGCGGTTTTGGCAGGGAGCCTACCGGCGGTTTCGCAAACTATGAAGCTGCCGCAAACTATGAAGCTGCCGCAAACTATGAAGCTGCTAAGGGCTTTGCCCTCGCCAAAACGATGGCTGCCAAGCTTTATGAA
>DAORDI010000101.1:10172-17173 GCA_035345895.1 Leptospiraceae bacterium | reverse complement strand
GGTGGGCAGGGTGAAACAGATATAAAAAATTTGCCTTCTGGTGTGCTCAATTGTACAAAATTACTTATTAGATTTTTTTTGGCTATTCATTCATATGTAATTTTGTTAGACGAACCTGAACTTCATTTAGAGCCAAGGGTAATTAGAAAACTTTTTCAATTTTTTGTTTGGCTTTCAGTTCGCGGCAAACAAGATAAAAGCCCACAAGAAGAAATCATTTTTAAGTTAGTAGAGGACTACTTGACGAAAATAAATTGGAATACGAATTCGTTCCCCGATGCAACAGGAAATAATTGGAAACAAAAGCAATTGTTCATAGCCTCCCATTCACCCGTTTTAATAAATGAGTTTTTGACTCTTCGCAGTTCTGCCTCTATATATGAATTTAATAATAAAATAATTGAATTTAATAATAGGCGTGAATATTCTAATCCAGATTTACAAAAGGGAAGAGGACTATTTACAATCGTTCGGAAAATAAATTCTAATGCTATTAGTATAATAGAAAATCTTGGATGCAAAGGCTCTGATTTACTCCAGACTAATGGAATAATTTGGGTCGAGGGTCCATCAGATGTCATTTATTTAAAAAAATGGTTAGATATGTATGCAAAGGAAAATGAATCAGAAAATTATATCCAAGGTAAGCATTATGAATTTCAAATGTTTGGCGGAACTCTACTCGATAGTATTAGTCTTATTCAAACCGGAGAGAATGAATTGGAAGAATATAAAAAAATATTATCAATGCTTAGCTTTAGTAAAAATGCATATATAGTTATAGATAGTGATTGTGTAAAAAGCTGTGATAGTAACATATATGATAAGTCAAAATTCCATAATGCTAAACAATATATTAAATCAGAAATAGAAAAGTATAATAAAAATAACGAAAGAAAAATTGGCTTATGGTATAAAGATGGAAATACTGACATCAGAACTATTGAAGATTATCTTGATGCTGAGTCAGTGCAAATGAAAAAAAGGGGTTGGACAAAGAAAGTATCGGCTTTAGAGATCACAAAAAGTTGGGAAGTGAATAAGAAGCTATTGGCCTTTCCAAATCAATTAGAGCAAGAAATTAAAAATTTATATGATATGATTTCTGAATGGAATAAAATTTAATATCAGAAAGCAGGAAAATTAAGGAAATCCTACTGTTCCACACAATAGACTGCAGCCGCAGATCCGCAGACTCCGTTTACGGTCGAGAAAAACTGTGCATTGACTGAGTTTGCAGTTCCATAGTTTCCAAATCCTGCATTTGTCCAGCCTGTACATTCCGGCGTAACTGCAGTGACTGTTCCCCAGGTGTTTTCCATTCCTGTCCAGACATTTGTCGGAGCAGTGCCGATGGAATTTGTCAGAGGAAGGATCAGTATTCCGTCAATTGTTGCAGTCGAAATAAAAGTTCCATCCGGTCTGTAATAAGAAGTTCCGTTTGCAAATACCCAGTCGGATGCCTGTGCTCCATTCACGCCTGCACAGTTGGTTACAGAACAGGCTCTCCTTGTCCCATTGCTGTAGCCTACCATCGCCTTGTACGGTCCTCCTGCTCCGGCAGGTTTGTTTGCATCAGCAGCACAGTATGTATCGATACTTGCCACAGCTCCCCAGCTTCCGGCTCTTGTGGCAGTAACAAAAATTCTTTTTCCCGGAAGGACTGTCTGAATTGTGATCGATGCAGATACTGTTCCTGAGGTGCCGGTTCCTGTCACAGTGTACAATTGATTGGAAATCAGGAACGGGACTGTTCCACCGATGGCTCCGGTCGAAGTACTGAATGTCATTCCCGCAGGAAGGGCCGGACTGATGGAGAAACTGGTAAGAGTTCCCACAACGATCGGATTGACTGGCGGAATCGCAGAAAGTCCAACCAGATTCAGAGTGGCACTTGGGTAAGTGATAGAAGGAGTGACTGCAGTCGCAGTCCCAGTGGATGTTCCGGAAAATGAGGTTGTGATCGGTGCAGTTCCGTTGAAACTGATACTTCCGGAAACTGTCGCTGCAGTCACAGGAGTGTTTGGTTTAGGATCATCAGGACTGATGGAAAGAGAACCTCCTTCGGAAATGAACTGGCTTACCGCAGGAAGAAGATTGTCCGCAAGAGAATTGGATGTCAGTGTAAGAGGTTTGATTCCGCTGATCTGCACGGAGGAACCTGAGCTTGTCTTCCCGTCGAAAAGTCCGTCCGCACCGTCATTTGCAAATCCTTCGATGACCTGGTCTATATCGGACTGAGTGGTGCCCGATTCAGAATCTCTTGTATTGTACGCCACCTGTGAAATCCCTGCAAGTATCATTTTCATTTTCAATGCTGTCGGATCATCAGGGTTTTCGAATGATGCCCCAAGTTCATTCAGATCAGGGTAGTCTGAGTCGGAGAGTGCTTTTGATTTGACAGCACCTGAAAGTCCGAACCGAATTGTGATTTCCCGGTTTGCTCTGGACGTCAGTGTGGAGATATTTTCCATACTGCTGTTGTTTTTGGCAAGTTCAGCAATCCTTGCGACTGCAATTTTGGAGAATGGAGTGAGATGCAGACTGCTTCTTGTTTTTCTTCCTGCTGAAGACACAAGGGAAGATTCATTCAGAATGGTTTCCATCGGTTTTGCATCTTTCCATGCAATATATTTTGATGATTTTTCATCATAAACTGTGGAACCGGAAAGAGGACTGACTCTGACGCAGACAGGCTGACCGATCTTTGCAAAATTCAAAGTATAATCTCCTGCGCTTGAGGACTGAGTGACTGCAAGTGGTGTTTCTGACAGACATTCTCCCTTAGCATTGATTTTCAGTGCAGATACCTGAGCATTTCGGACGACACCTTTTGCCGCCTTGCCGGAAATCTGGATCTGATTTGCTCTGAATATAAGAAGGCTGAGTTCCTGAAGTGAGGAATTTGCTTCCTTGGAACAGTTCTGAAAAACAGCAGAAAAAATAATGATGAGAGATGTTGGAACTGCTTTTTTCATTATAAATACCTCTTTTCTTAAATAAGGACTGCAGAGATTCCTTCTGAAACAGTTAACCCATCTTATAGGACGTTATTTTCTTGATAAATATACAGGAAATCTTTTATTTTTCCATTCGGGAGAAACCGTTTTTGGATTTTTCTTATTTTTCTGTTGTATTGCCGGATAAATACTGTAAGTCTGCAAAAAAAGGGCATCAGGATGGAAGACTCAAAAAAACAGGCGAGGGCACCGAAGGTGACAGGAATCGGCGGGATTTTCTTTATTTCAGAAAATCTTCAGGAAACGAAAGAATGGTACACTAAAAATCTGGGGATTGAGATAAATGACTGGGGTTCTTCCAGTTTTGAATCCAGAAGCATCGACAGACCGGAGGAAATCAATTCCCTGCAGTGGAAACCTTTTCCAACAGGAGATGAATATTTCTCCCCGTCCAAAAAGGAGTTTATGATCAACTATACTGTTCAGAATATTGAGGGTCTAGTGAAAAAACTCAAGGAAAACGGAGTGACTGTTCTCGACAGCATTGAATCGTATGAATTCGGAAAATTTGTGCATATCCTGGATGCAGAGGGGAACAAGATAGAATTATGGGAACCTGCAGAATCGGATTAATTTTGAGGCAGCAGTGTCGGCTGTCTTAAATTCATTTGACTCAGGATTTTTCTGTATTTGACGATGTCTAAATAGCATGGTTTATTTACTTTTACTGGTGTTTTTTATGACTGCAGATACTGTTTTTTCCGATGAGGGAATGTGGACCCTCGACAATCTTCCTCTGAAAAGGCTGGAAAAGGAATATGGAAAATCTCCTAAGCCGGCCCTTCTTAAAAAAATTCAGCTGGCCTCTGTCCGTTTCAATGACGGAGGTTCCGGTTCCTTTGTTTCGAAGAACGGACTTCTTCTGACAAATCATCACGTTGCCCTGGGGCAGCTTCAGAAACTTTCCGACAAAAAAAATGATTATGTCCGGGACGGGTTTTATGCCAGAAGGGAAAAGGATGAATTGAAATGTCCCGACCTGGAAGTCAATATTTTAATGAGTTACGAAAATGTGACAGAAAAGGTTCTGAGTGCTGTCAGGGGAGGAGATGCAAAGGAAGCTTCTGACAGAAGAAAGAAAATCACCAGTCAGATTGAGCTGGACTCCTTTCAGAAGACAGGCTTTCGTTCCAATGTAATTGAGCTTTACAATGGAGGAGAATACTGGCTCTACAGATATAAAAAACTGACCGATATCCGTCTGGTCTATGCTCCTGAAACAGCCTTGGCCGCATTCGGAGGAAACACCGACAATTTCCAGTATCCCAGATACGATTTCGATTTTACGTTTTTCAGGGCGTATGAAAAAGGCAAACCTTTCAAGAGTCCTCAGTTTTTTCAGTGGAACTCCGAGGGAGCAAAGCCGGGAGAGCTCATTTTTGTAAGCGGCCATCCTGGAAGCACCGACAGGGGAAAGACGATGGCTGAGATTAAATTTATGAAGGATGTGGAATTTCCTGAACATATCAAAAATATAAAAAAAGGCATAGTCCATCTGAGAGAATATTCAGCCAGAGACAAGGAGTCAGAGAGGAGGGCAAGGGCCGGAATTCTGAGCATGGAAAATTCCAGACAGGCGATGGAAGGAGAATACGCAGGGATCAGCGATCCGAGAGTCTATTCCCTTCTTCTGAAAAAAGAAGAAGAGTTTCAGAAACTTCTTTCGAAGCAGCCCGAAAAGGCGGCGATTTACAGAGAAGCCTATTCAAAGATTGAAGCTGCGGTGGAAAAAAAGAGAGAACGTATTCATGAAATAATGAATTCAAGACTTTCCGGTACACTTTTTCATTATGCATTGAGCATTGTCCGCTATCTGATTGAAAAAGAAAAACCGAACGAAAAACGCTATGAAGAATACAGGGATTCATCTCTGGATTCATTCAGGCATAGAATATTTTCTAATGCTCCTGTATATAAGGATAAGGAAAAATTCATGCTGAAGAAAAGCATGGAGCGTCTGAGGGAGGAACTTGGAGAAAATCACAGATTTGTCTCTCAGATTTTTCAGGACTATGAAAGGATTGAAAAAATTACCGATTCCACAAAACTGGACGATCCTGAATTCAGAAAAAAAGTCTTTGAAATGAAGATTGATGATCTGGACAGGACTCAGGATGAATTTCTTCTCTGGGTTAAAAAGCTCGAGCCGTATTACAGGGAACTTAGGGAATGGCATGAAAAGGAAATTGAGGAAGTTTTCCTGAATGAGACTGAGAAAATCCAGAGACTGAAGTTTGAACTTTCCGGAAAGGAGACTTATCCGGATGCAACATTTTCTCTCCGTCTGAGTTACGGGAAGATCAAGGGTATGGAACTGGACGGTTTTCAGATTACTCCGTTCACTACCATGTACGGACTGATGGAAAGACATGAAAATTTCAAGAAAAATCCTGAATTTGTACTTCCTGAGAAATTTCTTTCGGCTCTGGAAAAGCTGGATCTGAAGAAAAAACTGAACTTTATTTCCACTCACGACATTATCGGAGGAAATTCCGGAAGTCCGGTTGTGAATCTGAAAGGAGAGCTTGTAGGTCTGATCTTTGACGGAAATGCATACAGTCATATTCTGAACTATACTTATGACGGAGAGAAGTCCAGATCCGTATCTGTTCATCCTGCAGGGATAATGGAACTTCTGAAAAAATACAGCAGGGCAGACCGGCTTGTCAGGGAGATAGAAAATCATGATGATTAGAGTTTTTTTTATTGTTTTGTCCTTTCCTTTTCTGCTGTTTTCTCAGGAGGAGATTCCTGATGAAAACTCGGAAGAGAAGATGGCGACAGCGAAACAGTTCAATGAGCTTCTGAAAGCTGCAGAATATGGAAATTTCATCGGTGTCAGAAAGGCAATAGACAATAAACTTCTGGATTTTAACAGAAAGGACAGGAGGGGGATGACCCCTCTTCATGCCGCAGCAGTCAACGGCCATTCGGAAATTGTAAAGATGCTCATACGTGAAAAGGCGAATGTGAATACATTCGACAAGAAGAAAATTTCGCCTCTGATGGGCTGCATTGAAAGAGGACATTATGATGTTGCCAGAGTCCTTCTGGAAAACGGTGCTGAT
Organism: Leptospiraceae bacterium; assembly: GCA_035345895.1. Taxonomy (GTDB): domain Bacteria; phylum Spirochaetota; class Leptospiria; order Leptospirales; family Leptospiraceae; genus DAORDI01. Next base: position 11,085 of record DAORDI010000101.1, on the reverse strand, counting down.
CCGAATGTGAAGAACAAGGATGGACAGACTCCTCTGCATGTCGCCGCCGCAAACGGTCATCTGGATACCGTGAAAATTCTGGTGGACAAAGGCGCATCCCTGAATGCAAAGGATGAGGAATGGAACCCTCCGGTACTCCGTGCTGTATCGGAAGGTCATTTGGAGACAGTCGCATTTCTTGTCAGAAACGGCGCAGACATCAATCAGAAAAACAGGGCAGGGCATTCTCCGATTCAGCTGGCAACTCAGAACGGTCTTGGAGATCTGACAGAATATATTTCCAAGAACAAGGATCAGTTTTCTACCAAGAAGGAAGTGGGAATCGGTGAGGTCAGTTCCTTTGAAGAAGGCACAGCTGTTGTGAAACTGAGCACAAAAGAAAAAATTTCTGAAAATTATGTAATTTATTTTGTAAATGAAAAGAACGAAGAAATGGGAAGAGGGAAAATCAGCTTCATTACTTCTAAAATGATTAAGGTAAAGCTTGAATCAGGAATCACATTCAAGGGAGATAAGGCGCTTTATTATAAATAACTCAGACTGAACTGATATTTTCTCGACATCATTTGTTCAGACTGAAACTTTGTCCCCCATGAAAGTTTTCGTTTTATTACTGTTGTTTGTTTTTTCCTCCTGTGCAAGGGAGGTCAGAATGCAGATTCAGGGAGCCTCTTACTGCCTGGCTTCCAAGACCCATTATCAGGGTACTGTTCCCAGTCTTGAAGAGGCCAAGGTCATTATGAACGATCCTGAACTGAAGCAGCATTTTTCACCCAGATCAATTCGGATGGCAATCGCATACGGAATTCATAATGATATCAAGACTTTTGCTAAAAAATACAAGACATCCAAAGACAGCAAAGACAGCAAAGACAGCAAAGACAGCAAAGACAGCAAAGACAGCAAAGACAGC
>DAORDI010000101.1:6016-10072 GCA_035345895.1 Leptospiraceae bacterium | reverse complement strand
AAAATTGAGCGTAAAACTAAATCAGCAAAAAAAGCAGAACCGAAGCAGAATGCCTCTGCAGAGATTTCTAATCCGGTACAAAGCACCTCTTCTGAACAGACTGCACTGGAAACTAAGATTTCCAAAAGACTGCAGCTTGCGCAGCTGGATCTGAATGCGACTGCATCTGAAATAAGATGTTACGTAGACAGGTTTACTGAGATCGTTGCCATGATGCAGGAAGCAGAAGACGATATAGTGCAGAGCAATACACTGTATGCCATTATGTCCGGTGCGATTGCTGCAATTTTAGACGGATCCACCGTATACGATACTGCGGGCAATCAGAAGATTATTCTCGCAGGAGGACTTCTTGTTTCTTATTTCAGCTACAGGGCTTTCAGACCTGACGTCACGGTGGAATTCAAACCCAAGTCATCCAACCTGAAGGATCTTTGGTTCAATGTAGAAAGCTCACCAAATTTCTCCACATCGTTATGGTTCCTTCTGACCAAACCTATGCTGGGAGAAGAACAGACGATCAGGGATCTTTTGATTCAGAGATGGAAGGATAATGGATTTCTGGGAGCAGATGATACAGAAGAAAGAAAGCATTACGAAAATCTGTTTTTCGGAGCAGGGGGAGTCAGTTCTCTGACCGTAATCAAAAACAGGAAAGAGATGAACAATCAGCTTCAGACCTTAATTCAGCTTCTGGAACAGGACGTAAAAGTTCTTCAGATTGAACTTCTGAGGCTGCAGTCAGACTGAACATTCAGTCTGCGGTTTCATTCAGATCCTCAGGATAAATGAAACCTGTTTCCCGCCAGGCAGGCTGTGAGAGGAAGCATAATGCAGGGTTCCTCCGCAGTCTGCTCCTCCGGTGTTTTCTGTGATATTTTATATGCCATTTTCATTATTTTCTCTGAATCAAATATTCCCATATTTCTGAAATCGGCACTCTGAAAGCAGTCCATTGCGAATTCGATTCCTCTTCTGTCGTTCAAAAGGCTGAATGGAGGAGCCATAAATGCCTGTTTGGGTCTTTCTGTTACATCTATCGGCAGGAATTTCCTTGCTGTCTGTCGCAGTACATGCTTCTGAACTCCGTCCCGGATTTTCAGTGAAATCGGGATACTGACGGCTGATTCTGCGAGGATATGATCCAGAAACGGAACTCTTCCTTCAATTCCGTGCGCCATTTCTGTGCCGTCGCCCAGTGTTTTCAGAATGTAGTTTGCCAGCGTGAACTTAATCCAGATATATGCGGACTGATCCGCCTTGTTTCTGTCACTGATATATGTTTTTATATTCAATGAATTCGTAAAATCTCTGAATATCTGCTCTTCTGAAAACAGGTTCTTAAACTCATCCGTCAGCAGAGAACGAATTTTCCTGCCTGAAAGAATCTTTGCCTGAATGAAGGATGGAGTGAATCCGAGAGCTGTCTGAAATTCAGGAATCTCAGTCAGGTCTTCTGCGGGTACATGAATCCCGAGCACGCCTCTGTCAGAACTCTCTGTCCTGCCTTTCAGATCAGTGAGCAGATGCAGATATCCTGCAAGGATTTCATCCGAGCCTTCTCCGGTGAGTGCAATCTTATATCCTTCTTTTCGGACTGTTCTGTTCAGTATAAATTTTGCAGCCAGATGCGAGTTGATTGCATTTCCTTCGCTGAAATACACTGCATCGGACAGAACTTCCGAAAGATCATTTGCAGTTACGGCAACTGCTGTAAAATTCGCACCGATATGCTGTGCTGTTTTTTCCGCAAGAGAAGCCTCATCATATTTCCATCCAGGAAAAGACACTGTAAAACAGTGAAGTTTCTGTTTTCCGAACCGGGCTGCAAGCGCTGCGATGAGAGAAGAGTCTATTCCGCCGCTCAGATGAGAGCAGTATGCCGCATTGTCCGACTGAAGCCTGATCTGAACAGATTCAATCAGTTTTTTTTCCAGTTCCTTTTCATAGTCGGCTTCAAAAAATTCCTGATCATCTGTGTAATTATAATCAATGACCGGAAAATTTATATCCCAGTATTTTTCTGTTCTGAGTCCGTCTCTGGAATACTCCAGGAAATGTCCCGGTTTCAGCTGGAATATTCCTTTGAAAAGAGTCCTGTCCTGAGGAAGATACTGCAGAGTCATGGAATGGTACAGAGAATAATGATCCCATTCCGGTGTGATTCCTGCAGAATGCAGCGCTTTTGCTTCGGACGCAGTGTAAAATGTGCCGTTCGGGCTGAGATGAAAGTGCAGAGGTTTTATCCCGAATCTGTCTCTTGCTGCAAAAACCAGATTCTTCTCTCCGTCATAAACAGCAAATGCGAATTCTCCCCGAAGATGCCTCATCATCTCTCTGCCGTATTTTCTGTATAGATGAAGAATGACTTCACTGTCTGAATCCGTCCTGAAGACAGATCCCGACCTGATCAGATTTTTCCGTATTTCTTTATAATTATAAATTTCTCCGTTTACTGAAACTGCATATCTTTCCTCAGAATCTGAAATCGGCTGATTTCCCCTGTCTGTCCCGATGATGCTGAGATGAGTATGCCCTAGGCCGGCCAGACCGTTTCGGGAAATCCAGATATTTTCTCCGTCCGGTCCCCTGTGTCTCAATGAATGTACTGATCGGAGAAGCAGTTCCGGATTGATTTTTTTATAAGGATGAAATATTGCAGTTATTCCGCACATCAGAAGGAAAAACAGATTTTCTTTTTTTCTGTTCCCGCCATATCTGTATTCAGAAGAAATTCAGGAATTTTTTCAATTGCAGTGTCCAGCATAAGTTCACTCAATTTCAGACTCCCGGCAATTTTGACTGCTTCTTCAAAACTTCCGTAACCTGCTCCCTGAAGAACAAGTTCCTTCTCTGCTATATTCTTTACGGAAATCTGCATAGGAACCGGCTGCCTGCTTTTCAGAATGATCTTTCCTCTGGGCCTGACTGCTCTGATCAGATGAGAGAACCCTTCTGATTCGGCCTCCGTTTCAATCCCGAAATCGAATTCATTTTCCGATACAGCTGAGATGCTTCCGGCAGAAAGAACTGTAATATTCTGAAATCCATAAAAAATCATTATTCTGTAAATAAGATCGGATATTCTGTTTTCTCCCAGAATGACGCATTTTCCTTTTTTGGAAAAATCAGCCTGAATGACTGCCAGGGCAGCTGTGACAGGTTCAAGATAGGCCGCTTCCTTCAGACTCAATTCATCAGGGATCTTATGAATGCATTCTGCCGGCACAGATGCAAATTCTGCAAATCCTCCGTTTCTGTCTATTCCAAGCATAACACCGGAGTACATTCCGAAACTGTCCTTCCAGATCGGCATGACTGCGACCCTTTCATTTACAATTACACTTCTGACCTCATATCCTTTCTCTTCCACTGTCCCCGAAAATTCATGACCGAGCACAAGTGGATTTGCAGTTCTGATTTTTCCCTGAGCGGCAAAACTGTCTGTTCTGCAGCAGCAGGCAGTATGGACTCTGATCAGAACCTCATCTTCTTTTATTTTTGGTTCAGGTATATCTTGCAGAGATACTTTTGAGTTTTCTTTCAGTATTGCTTTCATTTTGGTCAAGACCAGTGTTTTTCAGTTTTCTCCAAAATAAAGCTTCTTTTGGTAGGAGTTCCTACGGATGAAGGGCTGTGTGGGGGTGCAGGAGTTCCTACGGATGAAGGGCTGTGTGGGGTGCAGGAGTTCCTACAAAGGAAGGGTTGTGTGTGGAGTAGGAGTTCCTACAAAGGAAGAGCTGTGTGTGGAGCAGGAGTTCCTACAAAGGAAGAGCTGTGTGGGGTGCAGGAGTTCCTACGGATGAAAGGGCTGTGTGTGGAGTAGGAGTTCCTACAAAGGAAGAGCCGTGTGTGGCGTGCAGGAGTTCCTACGGATGAAAGGGCTGTGTTTGGTGCAGGAGTTCCTACGGATGAAAGGGCTGTGTTTGGTGCAGGAGTTCCTACGGATGAAGGGCTGTGTGTGGAGTAGGAGTTCCTACAAAGGAAGAGCCTTGTGTGGCGTGCAGGAGCTCCTGCGGATGAAAGGGCTGTGTTTGGTGTGGGAGTTCCTACAAA
>DAORDI010000101.1:0-5916 GCA_035345895.1 Leptospiraceae bacterium | reverse complement strand
ACTTCCTTTTCTTCTCTGTCCAGCAGAAAATACAGTCTGACTGTTTCTTCAAATCTCACAGATTTTCTGAGATATTTTGTATTCTCACTGTAATTCTGCAAAGGAAGAAAGGGATATACGTCGTAGCCGTTGAAAGGTTTTCCCGGTCTTCTCAGTCTTGCATTCATAGGGATCATTACATATCTGTACTTTGAAATAAGATCCGGTTTTTTGTAAACTGTACCGAATCGGAAAGAAGGAAATTCTGAAAGATCCGATTTGCCCGGTTCTTCAGAATAGAATTCAAGGATATAGAGAAACCGGTATCTGTCTGCACGGGACAGACTGTATACAGAAGCATCCAGATTCGGATCTTTGAGAATTGAGTCCCTGTCAGATGTTCTGTAAAGAGAGATCCAGAAATCTCTTCCGAAACTTCCGTTGAATGTATGAGGATTTATAATATTTTTTATTTTATAGGATCTGCTGTCTTCCAGTTTTCTGTCCAGAAGTCCAAGTTCATATCTGCCCGGGCTCTGACAGCCGAAAAGAATAAGGGCAGAAATGAGAAGGAATTTCATTTTTTCAGCTGAACAATTTTCTTCACGAATAAAGTCAGTATGGAAAGAGATGCAAGAAGGGCAGCCACAGAAAACGCTCCTGCAAAATTGTATTCATTATAAAGTATTTCCACATGAAGAGGGAGTGTGTTCGTCAGTCCCCGGATATGTCCTGAAACGACCGAAACTGCACCGAATTCACCGATGGCTCTTGCATTGCACTGGATGACTCCGTAAAGAAGTCCCCATTTGATGTTCGGAAGAGTGACCAGACTGAATATCTGCCAGCCTCCAGCTCCCAGAATTCTTGCAGCCTCTTCTTCTTCCTTTCCCATTTCTTCCATAAGCGGAATCAGTTCCGCAGCCACAAAAGGAAATGTGATGAATATTGTTGCTAGCACTATTCCGGGAACTGCAAAAAGGATCTTGAAGCCTGAATCACTCAGAATCTGTCCGAAAAATCCCTGAAGTCCAAACAGCAGAACAAAAATGAGTCCTGCAATCACTGGTGAAACAGAGAAGGGCAGATTGATGAATGAGACTAAGAGTGTTTTTCCGAAAAAGTCTCTTCTTGCAATTGCCCAGGCAGCAGATACTCCGAATACCATATTCAGAGGAACTGAAATACCTGAAGCGATCAGGGTCAGTTTGAATGCAGACAGTGTGTCCGGATCTTTGAAAGTGTTGAAGAAAATGTCTGCTCCTTTCTCAAATGCATAGTAAAATACAGTGAAAAGAGGAAAAAGCAGGAACAGTGCTGCGAAGATAAAACTTAATGATATTAGAATGTAACGTACTTTTATGACCGATCCCATTTTCTTTCCTAGTGTCCGTTTGCCTTGAAGGTGCCCGTTTTTTTCTGAAGAATGTTCAGTGCACCGAGTATTAGAAGCGAACAGAGAAGCATAAACGATGCAATGACCGTCGCATCCTGGTACTGATACTGTTCAAGTTTTGTCACAATGATGAGAGGAAGAATTTCTGTCTTAAACGGAAGATTTCCTGAAATGAATATGACTGAACCGTACTCTCCGAGGCATCTCGAAAATGCCATTCCGAATCCCGAAATCAGCGAAGGAAGAATGACTGGAAAAAGAACAAACCGGAATGTCTGAAATTTGGTCGCTCCCAGACTGGACGCGGCTTCCTCATCCTCCTTGCTCAGTTCCATAATCACAGGCTGGACGGTTCTTACAATGAACGGAAGTCCGATGAACATAAGTGCAATTGTAATTCCAGTGAAATTGAACACAGCCTTTATTCCGAACTTTGCAAGAAATTTTCCCATAAAACCTGTCTCTGCATAGATCGCAGTCAGGCTGATTCCAGCAACTGCTGTAGGCAGAGTCAGAGGGAGATCGATCAGAGTGTCGAGTATTTCTTTTCCGAAGAAACTGTATCTGGCAATGCACCAGGCTATGACAAGTCCGAAAATGCAGTTGATTGCAGATGCAGTCAGTGCCGTCCCGAAGCTTACATATACTGCAGAAAGAACTCGTTCTTCCTTCATTACGTTTGTAAAACCTTCAAATCCTGCCTTGCTTCCGTTGTAAAGAAGAGCTCCAAGAGGAATCAGCACAATCAGTGCCAGATAGAAGAGTGTGTATGCCATTGTAGGCCTGAATCCGGGAAGGATGTCATTTTTTCTGCTGAACATTTTTTATAAGCTCACTTATTTTCCTGCTTATCTTTGGCAGATTTTGTGTAAATCTGATCAAAGTTTCCGCCGTCTGCAAAATGATCTTTCTGTGCTTTGTTCCATCCGCCGAAAAAGCTGATATCAGTCAGACTGAGTTTGGGAAATTTGTCCGAATATTTTTTCATGATTTCTTCATTTCTAGGTCTGTATCCGTGTTTTGCTGCAATTTCCTGTGCATTCAGTGAATACAGCTGTTCCAGATAAAACTTTGCAGCTTCCGCTGTATTTCTTTTTGCGGCCGATTTTTCCACGACCGCAACCGGAGGCTCTGCAAGGATACTTTCACTGGGAATCACTTTCTCAAACTGGTCATTTCCCGGGCCGTCCATAATCAGGAAGGCTTCATTTTCCCAGGAAATGAGAACGTCTCCAAGTTTTCTCTGCGCAAAACTTGTAGTAGAGCCTCTCGCTCCCGCATCCAGAACAGGAACATTATTGTATAACTTTTTGATAAAATCTTTGACTTTATTCTCATCATTCCCGATTTTTTTTGAAGCGTATGCCCAGGCAGCAAGATAATTCCATCTTGCTCCTCCGCTTGTCTTTGGATTTGGAGTGATGACTCCGATACCCGGTTTGACAAGATCATCCCAGTCTTTGATGTTCTTAGGATTTCCTTTTCTGACTACAAATACAATTGTGGAAGTGAAAGGTGTGCTTCTGTGCGGGAAGGCGGATTCCCAGCCGGCATCGATTAGACCTTTGGATGCAATCTCGTTGATGTCGTAGGAGAGAGCCAGGGTCACTACATCAGCTTCCAGTCCGTCGATTACACTTCTGGCCTGCTTGCCGCTTCCCCCATGCGACTGATTTATTTTGATATCAGCTCCTGTCTTTGTTTTCCATACTTTTGCGAACTCTTCGTTGTACTCCTTGAAAAACTCTCTGGTCGGATCATAAGAAACATTCAGAAGAGTGATTTCCTTTCCGGAACGTCCGCAGAAAATCTGCATCAAAAACAGTATTAGGACATATATTCTTTTCATAAAATCTCCAATTAAACGGAAGCCTGTTTCTCTGCAGACAGAATAAATGCAGAGGTCTTAAAGAACAGATCTGAAAGTTCCAGTTTTTTGTAAACAAGAATTCTATTATATTGAACGAATGATTCAATATAACGACGAATCAGAGACGGATACATTTTACTGAGTAAGGGAATGATTTGAATAAGTATCCGAAATATCCGGTTTTCATATTCATATAAAAGGCATTTTCTGCCGACTTTTCCTGAGAGCTCCAGTAAGAGGGACCTTCCAGAACCCATTCATTTTTCTGATCGGATTCGTAGATAAACGCTAGTTCTTCCTTTGAGAGGAGTCTTGCATTCAGATCGGCACATTTCTGGACAGCAGCCTTCCAGTTCAATCTGCCTTCCACTCTGATGACAGTTCCAATACTGCTGACAGTTTTTGATTTCCGGAAGGCAGCTTTTTCCTGGAATGACTCGGCACATTGCAGCATCAGAACAGCGGGAGAGCAGAAGTAGAGCAGCTTCAATAATAGTCCGCAATTTTGGGCTGAGGAACTTTTCTTATCCACTCTGTGACTTACGCAAAAAACATTATATTATATCCTATTTCCGCCGACTGTACAGACAGAGAAAAGCAGTGGAGACCTACTGAATGAGTTTTATGATCATATTCAGTTTTTCTGAAGCCAGTATGACATCCTGAATTTTTGCCTTGTCTATCAGAATTGCATTTGGACTGATTTCTTCAATGATGATCTTCTTGCCCTTAATCTGACCTACAAGCATTTCCATAACATGCGTCTCTTCAGTCTTGACGAGAACACAGTCTTCCTTGACGACAATGATCGGCAGGTTTCTGCTCCAGTCGTCAAAGAGGAACATCAGGTTCTGAGCAAGTTCTCCTTTGCTGGATTCTCTGAGAAACTGAATGAAAAGCTGATGATCATAGCCAAGAAGAATTCCTTCCTGGAAAGAGTCTTTATTCAGCTGGAATGTGAATACTCTGTCATAGTCCTTCAGTTCTGTGAAGACTTTCAGAAGATGAATTCCAGTGATGGAACATTTTTCAGGAAAAGCAATAATAGAGAAGTCAGGATTGATAGTGATCCCGCCTTTCTCCGTTGTTTTGTTGAGAGGTTTGTTCTGGAAATAATTTTTCCCGAGTTCTGAAAGAGTCAGGAATCTGCCTGGATACTCCACTTCGAGTAAACCGAAAAGATGAAGATAGAAAATTGCACTGACGATTTCTTTTTTGAGATCATGGAGATCGGTTTCAAAATTCTTTATTTTAAAACCAGGACTCATAATGAGATTTTCTCTTGCGATCATGGAAAACATCATAGGCAGACTTACTTTCCCGACTTCGATAATCAGTTTTACAGTCTTGTCCAGAATCGGTTTATCATAAAACGGCACTTCAGTAGCAGTAAAGACTTCAGGAGGGTTGAATCTTCTGGATCTGACCTCATTCACTTCATGGATGACAGTATTCATCACTTCAAAGATATCTTTCCTCAGAAAGAGATCAGTATCGCCGGTCAGAATGACATTTTCTGTTTTGATATCTACAAGACCCAGAAGTTTCAGTATGGGAAGGATGAGTTCAATCTGGTAAACCTGACCCTTTTCAGGGAATATGTCTATATCCGGTTTAAGCAGTTCCTGTTCCGTTCTCTTGTTGTCTGCCTGTTTGATCTTTCCTGATTTTGCAAGTCCAAGACCTTTTCTGGAAATGAACGAAATCATCTTTTTGATGTTCAGGAAAAAATCCAGATCGTTGTGAGCAGTTTTTTCCTGTTTCTGTTTTGTTCCTTTCTTTACGGAAGGCTGAACAGGATTTTTCTGAATGTATGCAATGACTTCTCTTGGCAGAACTGCAATTCGTATGAATTTATCTTCGAGGAAATATGTATCAAATATCAGCCCAAGTTCAGTCAGAAGAGGTACTGTATCTTCAAACTTGCCTCTGTTGACGACGATATAATGCTTCAGTACTTCAGACTCAATGACACCGCCGTGCGTATAGATATGAAGAATCGTATCCTTTTCAAATTCATCCAGACTTGCCAGAATTCTGCTGATTCCTTCATCTGAAAATGCAAGTTTGTAAAATTCATTTTCGGACTCTGCTTTTTTCAGTCCGAGAGCTTTTATGTAAGTATGAGAGATGTTTTTCAGGACAGGCTTGATGTAATTTTTTTCCAGGCTGAGTCTGAATTTTTCGCCCTTCTGGTTTGTATCCAGTTTGATGTGTCCTGCAATCTCTTCAAATGCATGGTACTTGTCCAGATTATTGGTCAGTCGTTCTCTGTTTTTCCTCTGGTAAACTAATGAGTATTTTCTGAGAACACCCAGCTCCATTTCCACGTTCAATGGAGGCAGGTTGACTTTTCTGATGATTTCACCGAGAGTCTGTACGTTTTTATTCTTCAGTATCTGAGTGAGAATGGATACCTGTATCGGAGTGAGTTTTTCTAAAACTCCTTTGAGCAGAAATTCATCCTGCAGAGCATGGTAGAGCTGCTGCACAGACTGTTTTTTATCCTTGCCCCCAAATTTAGGAATATTCCAAAGAGCGGCAATCTTCTTCAGCTCGGCAATTTCCTGCCTGTTCAGTTCTTGGTATAATACACTTTCGGTTTCCATATTAGGAATAATGCCAGAAACTATTGGAGAACAGGCAGGTCAAGCAAAAAAAGACTTGGACT
>DAORDI010000100.1:0-17207 GCA_035345895.1 Leptospiraceae bacterium | reverse complement strand
ATAGGGAAATACTCCTTGATTGCAGGGTTTCGGAGGAACTTCTCAGATCAATCAGAGTTTTCAGAATTTGGGATGATTTTTATCGGCGACTGGTGCGAGAACGTGAATTTCACTGCGAAATATCCGAAGAGGCAGAAGCATCTTCTCCCACTGCTCTGCAGCAAATACAGTGGTACCGATTCCGCAGTTATGAACCATACAGGAAGAAATATGCTCCTTCCATTTCTATATCATAGACAGTTTCCGAAGTTTCAGCATACTCCAGAAAACTTATTTGAACCGGTTCCTGGTTTCCCTGAAAACTGTATTCAGTTCATCTGCTCTGATCCAGACTCTGTTTTTATGAGCTGTATTATCAATAAAATTATTGATAATACAGCTCATTATTTCCGGTTTTTCCAATACAGTGCTGTTTTCAAGCTGGAAAACCTTCAGTCCGCAGGATTTCAGATAAACATCTCTGCTGCATCATACTCTTTTTCCTTCCAGTGAAGCAGACTGAGAAATCCAATTACAGAACCGAAAACTGAAAATTAAATGCAAAATATTCTAATTTAATGAAAAAGCTCTCTCAGAATTTCAATGGAACCTGTTTCAATGACTTCAATTCTGTTCTTGAGTTCAGAGTCTGTCTCCTGAACTGAACCGGAGGGAACATAGACTCTCTGCATCCCGATGCTTGCCAGTTCTCTCAGTCTGCCGGACAGATTCGAAACAGTTCTCACTTCTCCGGAAAGTCCCACTTCCCCAAGAAGCGCAGTATAGGCAGGAAATTTTTTTCCTAGAAAACTGGATGTAATCGCACCGCAGACAGCCAGATCAAGTCCTGGATCATCCGCCTTCAGTCCTCCTGCAAGATTTGCAAAAATATCATTATTTCCTATCTCAATGCTCAGAAATTTTTCTACGACTGCAGAGAGAAGAATGAGCCTTCCGTTGTCCATCCCTTCTGCCATTCTTCTTCCGTGAGAAAATTTTCCGGTGGAGACTAGCGCCTGAACCTCTATCCCGACCGCCCTGCTTCCTTCCAGAACTGCAGAGATCACTGAACCCGTTCTCTCCGACTGCTCCTTTGTAATGAAAAGATGATTCTTGTCTGAGATTTCCCTGAGGCCCTCAGTCTGCATTTCAAACACTGCCACATCTCCCACAGGACCGAACCTGTTTTTCACTGCTCGAAGAATTCTATAATATTTCCACTTATCACTTTCAAAATAAAGAACCACATCCACCAGATGCTCAAGCACCTTAGGTCCCGCAATGCTTCCTTCTTTTGTAATATGTCCGATGAGAAAAATAGGGATTCCTAGACTCTTGCAGGTTTCGAGGAAAAGCTGAGCAGACTCCCTGAGCTGAGTCACGCTCCCAGCCTGAGAGGGAGTATTCTCTCTGGCAACTGTCTGGATAGAATCCACAAAGACCAGATCAGGAGATTCCCCTTCGAGCATTGCACAGATTTTTTCAGTGCAGGTCTCGGAGCTGAGGAAGAGATTCTTCCCCGAAAGCTTGAGCCTCTCTGCACGGAGTTTGATCTGAGCAGGAGACTCTTCCCCTGAAATATAAAGAATTTTACTTTTTCCGGCAAGTTTTGCCGCAATCGAAAGAACTAGAGTTGATTTGCCTACTCCAGGTTCCCCTCCGATGAGATACAGTCCGCCTTTTACAATCCCGCCCCCGAGCACAATGTCCAGTTCGCTGAATCCTGAGGAAGACCTTACAGTCCCGTCTTCCGTAAATTCAGAGAGTTCCTTGGGAGAAGAATAGTCCTTAGCGAGAATTCTTTTTTTTTCGGAAAACTTTTCAGTGCCGGAGACTTCTTCCTGAATGGAATTCCACGTTCCGCAGGACTCGCATTTTCCCGCCCATCTTGGGAAAATCTCCCCGCAGTTCTGACAGATAAATTTGCGGGAGGATTTTTTCAATGCTCAAAGACCCCCTGCAGTTCCAGAAGATCCAGGCTGACGATGACAGGCAGTGCCGCAAAACATTTTTCTGCCAGTTCCATCCTTCCTTCCCGAATCAGCATTTCTGTCTGAATATGCATCAGTGAAATCAGATACTTCACATCTTCGCAGGCATATTCCACCTGGTCGCGGGAAAGATTTTTTTTCCCCCAGTCGCTCGACTGATTTTTCTTGTCCATATTTTCACCGAAAAACTCGCGGATATTGTCCTTCAGACCATGCTTGTCGGTGTAAGTTCTGGAAAGTTTACTCGCAATCTTAGTGCAGAACACCGGATTTGTCCGAATTCCCAGCTTGGACTCCAGAAAACAGAGGTCCATTCTGGCATAATGAAAAATTTTTACAGTTTCGGAATGCTCCAAAAGCCTTTTCAGATTCGGTGCCGTCTTCTGATCCGGCAGAATCTGCACCAGACTGTAGTGATTTCTGGAATCGTTCATCTGGATCACGCAGAGTCTGTCCCGTCTGGGATTGAGTCCCATCATTTCGCAGTCCACGGCAAGGCGATCGTCTGAAAGGTACATTTCCAGAAATTCCTGATCTAAATCTCCGGTAAATACTTTTGGTTTTATACTTGATTGTTTTTGCGGCATAATAACCTAATTCCTGACATAGGTTCTAAAAGCTATGATTTCTTATCGTCTCGACTACCAGATGTTTCAAACAAAGTTTTATGAAGAATTTCCAGTTCTTCCTAAAAATTCCGACAGCAATGTGACTGACAATTTTGATGTGATCATCACACAGAAGAAGCTGACCAAAGGTGAATTCAGTTTTCAGGGCACAGTCAACTGGAAAAGCACTCAGAGACCGATGGTAGGTATGAGGATCAATACACTTACATTTGATCTTCCATTGGCCCTTCCTGAAGGGAATTTTGAGGTATTTCAGCACGGTTATCAGTCCTGGAGCTTCAGCACAGTCTGCAATTCCACTGAGAGGGATGTATCCCCGATCCTGCAGTTCCTCAGAACATCTCAGGAAAATTTCTATACTGAGCATTCCGGAAAGGAGGGAGACTTTCAGTCGGAAGGTCTTACTGTTCTCTGGGATAAAAAGGAAAGAAAGGGAATTCTCATTTCAGTCCTTCCTCCGATTGATCAGAATGTGAAAATCAGAACTGTTCTGAATTCAGGAAGAATAGAAAAGATTCAGATCATTTACGATATTTTCTGTATGCCTGATTTCAAGATGAACACCCCCTATTCTCTCACTGCAGTCAAATTTACACCTCTTCAGAATACTACTCCCGAGGATGCACTCGAAAAATTCGGCGCTGCTTTCGCGAAAAAAGCAGGGATTAAACGGAGAACAGAACCTGTTCCGACAGGCTGGTGTTCCTGGTACTACTATTTCACAGGAATCACAGAAGAGAACATTCTTCAGAATCTGCGGGAACTCAAGACGAAGAATCTGCCTGTGGAATTCTTTCAGATTGACGACGGGTATCAGAGAGAGATCGGGGACTGGCTCATCTGCAATGAAAAATTTCCTAACGGGATGAAGTACCTCGCAGATGAAATCAAAAAAGAAAATCTGAAACCGGGGATCTGGCTTGCACCTTTCCTTCAGAAAAGAAATTCCAGTTTTTTCAAGACCTTCCCGGAAGCCATTCTGAAAGATGAAAAAGGAAATCCTGTTCAGGCAATTTATCAGCCGATCTGGGGAATCTGGGACAGCACTTTCTGCCTGGATGTCACTCATCCTGCTGCACTCGACTATCTGGAAAAAGTATTCAGTACATTCTCCAAGGAATACGGATACAATTATCTGAAGCTGGACTTCCTCTATGCGGGGGCTCTCGACGGTGTCACCTACAACAGCAGAATCTCTCCTGCACAGAGATACTCGCAGGCAATCCAGATGATCAGAAATACAGTCGGCAAAAATACTTTCCTTCTGGGATGCGGAGCACCTATGTTTCCTTCTGCAGGAGTATTTGACGGAATGAGAGTGAGCTGTGATGTGACTCCTTTCTGGGGAGTGCAGAGACTGCGCCAGTGGCTTTCAGACAGACATGCACTCTGTACTGAAAAGGCTCTCATCAACGGTCTGTACAGAAGTTTCATGCACAGAAATTTCTGGCTGAACGACCCTGACTGTCTGATTATCAGGAAAGATAAAAATAAGATGACCTACGATCAGACGATACTGATGGCTTCAGTCATGGGTCTCTCGGGAGGAATGCTTCTCATCAGCGACAATCTGTCCACACTGGATACGGAAAGAATGCCTCTTTTCCACAAGGCTGTTGCCATCAGCAGGGCATGTCAGGCGGAATCTTCGAAGCCGCTTGGACTCATGGAATACAAATTTCCGAGAGGGATCTACAATCCGGGAGGAGCAGCCGGATTCTGGAATCCGACCGAAGAGGCGGCTGAAATCTCAGTGTACTATCCTTATCCTCTTTTCTGGGAAAACAAACCCGAATTCTGGACATCCGCAACATTCAGAGACTACGAGTATGACAAGGTATCCAGGACACTTAAGCTCAGACTCGGGCCGTTTCAGTCGGTCGTGTTTATAAAATAATGACAGATCAGGAAAATTACAGTCTTTTTCATTACAGCCTGGAGAAAGACAGACTCTGGGAGGAATTTCAGGCCAGACTCATATCCGAATTCGGAATCAGGACATTCGGCCTGATCGAAATCGATGAGCTGAATGAAATTCTCTGGATCAACAAGTATTTTTCCGACGAAAGAGTTTCTCCTATATTCCGTCAGATAGGGTGTGATATCCATGAGGAAGATCATCCTTTCAATGTATGCTTCAGAGAGAGAAAGCCTGTCCGGGTAAACCTGACCTCTGCAAAGGAAAATTTTCGTCCATTTGCCTGGTCGTACATGAAAATCCTGCAGAAAAAATTTCTGTATCTTTTTCCGCTGGTGAACCGGGAAAAATGCTATTCCATCCTGATCTTTGATTTTTCCTTCCAGGAAAAAAGAGACCATCTTCTGAAAAATAAAGGAGAGTCTCTTCACAGACTGCTTCTCATTTTTTCCAAGGCACTCTACATTTCGAGAGAGTACAGCAGATACCTCACTAAGTACACTCAGTTCAAGAATTTCCATACCACAGGTCTGACCCTGAGCAAGATGTATCTGAACAACACTCAGGAAATCATCAGGATGTCTCTTCTGACCCTTTCAGGAATCATTGATGCAAATGTTTTTTATCTCATTGTATATAATGAAAAATACAGGGCAATGACAGTCCACGCACTGATCAAGACACTGGACAGGATAGATATTCATCAGTCCAGTTTTGAAGTGGAGGACCTGGAGGAGATCAGTTATCTGTTTGTAACACTGAAGCCTTATTTCATTGATCATAACAGACTTAAATTTCCCAGATCCATGGGATTCACCGGATCAAAGATAATGATGCTCCCTTCCTTTTCACTGGAATCGAGCAGATACGCATTTGCACTGGGAAGAAACTCATACAAAAATTTCAGTGCAGATGAAATTGATGTCCTCGATTCCTATTCTGAACTTGCAAAGATCACCATCGACAACTCCTACCTCTATCATAAAATGACAAGGCAGGCAAGACTCGAAAATGAAGTGGAGATAGCCCGCGACATTCAGATGAATCTGATTCCTCGGACTGCTCCTGTTTCTGCAGACTATGAGTTTGCCGGATTTATGATTCCTGCAAGGGAAATCGGAGGAGATTATTATGATTTCCTGCAGTCTCCCGACGGCATAGATACAATCTCAGCAATCGGGGATGTATCCGGAAAAGGAATCCCTGCAGGAATGGTGATGGCAACTGCCAGAACAATCCTGCATTCAGTCGTCAGAAAAAAAGTTTCTCTCAGGGATATGCTTTTTGAACTGAACTCACATCTCTATCACAGTTATAAAAATTCCAATGTCCAGAGATTCATGTCGCTCACTCTTCTGAAGTTTTATCATGGAAAAAACAAGGTGGAATATGCAGGAGCAGGTCACGGTCATATTCTGATCTACCGCGAGAAGACAAACAAAGTGGAAGTCGTGCCGACAGGCGGAATGATCCTGGGAATTGTTCCTGAAGGAACTGTGGAAAGCGGCTCATTCAGGATGGAAAAGGGAGACATTCTTTTTCTTTTCACCGACGGAGCTACTGAATCTCAGGATACTAAATCTGAATTCTACGGTGAAAGCAGGCTTCTTACAAGCTTTCAGAATGCAGTGAAAAAACCTCCGAGAGAAATTCTGGTGAAAGTATATGAAGATATTATCCGGTTCACAAACAATCATATGCAGCAGGACGACATCACTCTTCTCTGCGTGAAAAAAAATGCATGAAACTTCCGAAAGGATCTTTCAGTCTCTCGCAGAAAGATCAAAAAACTTCTTCGAACTCTTCAGAAAAAAAACACTGATCTCATTTTCAGGCGGAAAGGACTCCAGGCTCCTTCTGGAGCTGTACAGACTTCTTCACAGAAACGGCATAACGCCTGAACCTGTGATTTTTCATCTGAACCACAGAATCAGAGACAATTCAGAACAGGAAAAAGAAATACTGGAATTTATTAAAAATACAGGATATCCGTTTATATACCGGGAGGAAAAAATCCCTGCAGTCGCTTCGGAAAAAAAAATGAGTCTGGAAGAAGCAGGAAGATTCGTCAGGCAGGATCTTCTGAAGAAGGCAGCCGAAAAAGAAAATCTGATCATCGCTCTGGGACATCACTCTGACGATTATCTGGAATCTGTTCTGATTCATCTGATTCGCGGTGCAGGCGAGGCTGCATTCCGCACAATGTCTGTATTTGAGGACAGAATTTTCCGCCCTCTCCTTTTTTTCAAAATGAAAGAAATGCAGGAAATACTGAAAACTGAAGACTGGAAAATCTTTGAAGATGAATCCAATGCTTCTATGAAGTACACTAGGAACAGGATCAGGCATGGAGTAATGCCTCTTCTTTCAGAGGAAGGAGCAGACAGCTTCAAGACATACTGGAACTTTCACGACAGTCCGGATGAGGCGTTGGCCGATACAGAAACGAGCATAAAATCTGAGTCCGTTCAGCGAATCTCAGGTCAGAGACTTTCCGAAATCAGCCTTTCCGATCTTAAACGAATACTCGATTCCTATGCAAGACTTTTCGACAGGAGCCCTTTCAAAAGAAAATTTCTGGAAAACACAAAGGAACTTCTCCGCACTGGGAGATCCTTCAGCACTGAAAACAGGGAATTTCTTCTTTACAGAAGTGCAGACAGGGATCTGTACCTGCTTCCCCTGTCTTCAGGCGCCTTCAGCAAACCGGTGTTTTCAGAAGCAGACAGAAAACTGTTCTGGAACGGAAAAGAAAGAACTCTCTCTGAAAATGAAAAATTTCTGAACTATTCCGGAGACTTGAAAGTCAGTTACAGAAAAAAACACAGAAGACTGTCTGAAATTTTCAGAGAAATTGGAATTCCCTCTGTACTTCGAAAAAATTTACCTGTATATTCAGAAGGAAACGGAAACATCAGAGTTCTTCTGAGCTGGTATTCGGATGAGCTCAGTGATATCTGAACATTGGAGCAATATATATATGAACACTTTTAAAATTGAATCTGCGGAATTTCATTCCTCTCACCACGATTTCAGGAAGATCCCTGAAAATCCCACTATGCCCCAGGCGGCATTCTGCGGAAGATCCAATGCAGGCAAGTCCAGTCTGATCAATGCAATTCTGGAAAAAAAAGAACTCGTAAAAGTCTCCTCCACTCCCGGAAAAACAAGATGCATGAATTTTTTTCTTCTGAACAGAAAGATGTTCTTCGTGGATCTTCCCGGATTCGGCTACTCAAAGGTGTCCGCATCCGTTCAGGACAAAATGATTGAGATGGTCAACGGCTATCTGAACCACACAGAAACACTGAAGATTCTTTTCATTCTGCTCGACAGTGCAAGGGAAATTCCTGAAGAAGAAAAGGATCTGATTCAGGTATGTCTGGAAAAAAACATACAGCCTGTTCTCATCCGCACAAAAATCGACAAGAGAAACCAGAAGGAAACTGCCGTACTGAAAAAGGAAAAACAGATCCTTGCACTGGAATTTCCTGAATTAAAAGTCATTTTTGCCTCGTCTAAAAATGGAAGAGGCCTGGAAGAAATCAGAAACATTCTTTCAGAATCTCTGTATGGATAAAAATGAAGTGCTCCTCAGTCTGAGAAAAATTCCCGGAATCGGAAAATCCATTTCCGAAGATCTGTGGAACATTGGGATTCGGGGAATAGAGGATCTTAAAAATAAAAATCCTTATGATCTTTATGAAAAGTCAAATGAATACGCAGGGACAGTGCAGGACAGATGTCTTCTCTATGTATTCAGAACGGCAGTCTATTTTGCAGAAACACCTGAAAACAGCAGAGAACCTGAAAAGCTGAAATGGTGGAACTGGAAAGACTGAAAAAACGGTGCTTCAGGCTAAGATATACTCTGCATTCGGATTCCTGCTCGGGGATATGTTCGGTTCTCCATTTGAATCCAGAAGCTCAGAAGAGGCTGCGAAAGGTTTCGGACATAAAGTAGGTTCGTATACAGACGATACACTGATGTATCTTTCCGTAATGAAAGCCTTCAGATATGATCTCCCTCTTTCCGAAACTCTAATCGAATTTTACGACGGAAAACGCGGATACGGAAGCCGGATGGACGAAATGCTTTCCAAGAAAATATGTGCACCTACTGATTCCTGGGGCAACGGAGCTGCAGTAAGGTCAGCTGCACTTGCACTGTATGAAACGGCCGATCTGGATACAGTCGAAAAATACTGCCGCACCACTCATACTCATCCTGACGCAGTAAGAACCTCTCTTGCGATGTTCATTGCTGTCCGGAATGCATTGAACGGGAATCAGGATCTGACTGAATGCTGGAAAATCATCGGAACAAAAAAACCTCTGAAAAGCTATTCCATGGGACTGGCCTCAATGGAAAGCATTCCCCCTGCTCTGATTGTATTTGAACAGGGCAGGTCATTTGAAAATGTTCTGAAAAATGCAGTCTCTCTGGGCGGGGATACTGACTCAATCGGTGCAGCTGCAGGGGCACTTGCTGGAGCCTGCTTCGGCATCCCTGAATCATTCGCAGAGCATATCAGCCGGGAAAGAAATACTGCTGATTTAATGAAAAAATATTTAAAATGAATCCGTTCAATCGACGAATTCAGCTTGTTTAAATCGGCTGCCAGGTGATATAGTATACACAGTTGCCGTCTTCTTCCTTCATATCCACTTTTCCAGTTCTGATTCCGCACATTTCCAGAATTCCGAGAAATACACCTTCAATCAGAAGAGGAGAATATCCGGGTGAATTTGCCTGAATCACTACATTTCCGTCAACAGCAGCAATGATCTTTCTGGGCTGAACATCAGCTCCTCTGTGATTCTGAAGAAATCCTTCCGCTTCAAACTTGATAAAATCGAGCGGTGTCTTCAGATGAAGAGGCAGACCTGCTGTCTTTTCAATTGTAGGATACACTTTCTGACCAATGAGCTTGATTGCTGCCTTTGCAAGAAGAACTGATGTATTCGCTTCAATTGAACTGAACACAGCCTGAAAAACTTTAGTGTCATACCAGCCTTCAGGATCAAGTTCATCGAACTCTTTTCCTGTCATTTCTTTTACTTTCTGAAGAGCCTCCTGCTTTGCCTTAGGCTTAGTTTCCAAAAGTGTGCATGAAAGAGTAATGAATTTTCCTTTAACTTCTGCCATAATCTTCTCCGTAATTTTTTTCGGACTGCCGTAAAGACCAGTCTGTCTTTGAGCATCTTAAAATCGGGAATAGGATTATAAATCAATAAATAATAAGAATGATTCTCATTTTTAGATACGGCAGAAAAATGGCCTCGTTTTAAATACTGTTATTTTTTCAAAAACTGACACATATCTGATTTAATCTTTTTTAAACATTATATTCTGCAGGATCTGAATGCAGTTCTCTTTTCACGTCGGTCTTTCCGGTGATATGACCAACGTCAGACCGAGTTTCAGAGATCCGGAGCCTTGCACGAAGCAAAGATTTCCGGACTGAATCAGGCTCAGCTCTCTCCGGCTTCCGTAAAAGGAAGTGTCGGAAGACCCTGCAGTATTTTTTTTCTCGAAATCCTGACCTTTTTGTAGAGCTTTCTTTTTCGGACCTTCGGCTGATTTCTGAGCTGCTCTGCCAGGTTTTCAAGCAGAGTTCTCATATTCATCACTTCTTCGGAATATTCCGAAAAGGAAACCTTTGCTGCATTCTCTTTTCTGTTCATCGCGTCCTCCTGCTCTTCTGTATATATAATACGTGAAAACCGGACAAAATAAGATCCGAAGGGTAACATTTTTATTTTTTCAGAGAAATCATACCGTGAAATGCGCATTGAACAGAGGGATTTCGTCTAAGTTCAGTGCAGAAGTTTCAAATTTAACCAGAAAGGAAACAATATGTTGAAGATTTTTATTGCAGGTGCTGTTCTACTGCTGAATTCTGCTTTTGCAAAAGAACAGTCAGTAAAAAAAGAGAAAAATGAGGTCCGCAGAATGGAAGACAAGATAGTCAAAACTGACGAGGAATGGAAAAAAGTTCTGAGTGAGGAGGCATTTTATGTTCTCCGCAAAAAAGGGACTGAAAGGGCATTTACAGGAAAGTACCACGCTCATAAGGAAAAAGGAATCTACATATGCGCGGCATGCGGATATGAACTTTTTTCCTCTGATACAAAATTTGATTCAGGAACCGGATGGCCGAGTTTTTATGAGCCTGTAAAAGAAGGAAACGTAGGCAAGGAAATCGACAAAGGTTTTTTTATGACCAGAACCGAGGTGCACTGTGCCAGATGCGGAGGTCATTTGGGGCATGTATTCAGCGACGGACCGAAACCTACCGGACTCCGGTACTGCATCAATTCAGTATCACTGGATTTTAAAAAGAAGGACTGACTTGGATAAAAAGGAAACTAAACTCTGGGGGGGGCGTTTTTCGTCCCCTACTTCACCTATCATGGAAAGGATCGGAGAATCCATTTCCTTTGATTATAAACTTTATCATCATGATATTTTAGGCAGCCGTGCCCATTCAAAAAATCTGAAGCAGATGGGAATCCTCACTGAAAGGGAATTCGACGACATACAGAGGGGCCTCACTCAGATAGAAAAAGAGATAGAGGAAGGAAAACTGAAATTCCGTCCGGAACTGGAAGACATACATATGCATATTGAATCCCGGCTGACGGAACTCATCGGAAGTGCAGGAAAAAAACTTCATACCGCAAGATCCAGAAACGATCAGGTTGCACAGGATGTCCGTCTGTATCTGAAGGACAGCATAGTAAAAATCCAAAACTCACTGAAGAACCTTCTCGAAGCGGTTCTGAAAAAGGCAGAGGCTTCTACTGATATCATTATGCCTGGATACACTCATCTTCAGGTGGCGCAGCCCATCCGGGCATCTCATTATCTTCTGGCACATTTCTGGGCACTGTACAGAGACTTCAGACAGTTTTTGTTCGCGAAGGAAATAAATGATGTACTTGTCCTGGGCTCAGGAGCACTTGCCGGTGTCAATTATCCTACTGACAGAGATCTGATCGCAGAGGAGCTGGGACTGTCAAAACTCAGCCAGAATTCCATAGACGCCGTATCACAGAGAGATCATCTTCTGAATTATCTTTTTGCTTCATCTCAGCTGATGATTCATCTGTCCAGAATGTCTGAAGAAATCATCATTTTCAATACTGTAGAGTTTTCCTATATTCAGCTTCCTGATGCACTCACAACGGGATCATCCATAATGCCTCAGAAAAAGAATCCCGACATTGCAGAACTGATTCGCGGAAAATCGGCAAGGGTCATCGGTCATCTGAATCAGATGATGTTTCTTCTGAAGGGACTGCCTCTCGCCTACAACAGGGATCTTCAGGAAGACAAAATTCCCGTATTCGAAACGGAAGAGACAGTGCTTGTTTCACTGGAAGGAATGACTGAAATGATTAAATCATTAAAATTTCAGGAAAAAAACATGAAACATTCACTGGAAAAAGGCTTTGCTGCTGCAACCGATCTTGCTGATTTTCTTGTAAACAGAAAAGGCGTGCCTTTCAGAGATGCTCATGAATATGTCGGCCGTCTGGTCGGTGAATGTGCCGAGCAGGGTTACGTTCTTTCCGATGCACCGGAATCTCTCCGGACAAAAATCTCTCATTTTTTCACCGGAAAGGAATATGAAGAGGCCGTGTCCCTTTCTGCATCCGCAGACAAGAAGAATGTCTTCGGGGGAACTGCCAAGGAAAGACAGACTGAGCAGATAGAACTTGCACGAAAAAGACTGAACGAACTGGGCTGAAAGATTTGAAAAACATTATAGAATATTTCACTCGAAACAGGCTCCTTGCCGGTCTCTGCACTGTTTTCATACTGATTTCCGGTGCGGTAGGTCTGGCAGGACTCAGAAGGGATTCCATTCCCAGCGTAGAAATGAAGCAGATGGTGATTTCCACCGTTTTTCCGGGAGCCTCCCCTGAGGATGTGGAACTCAGGGTCACATTTCCCATCGAGGAAAAACTCAGGGAAATTGAAGGAATTGAAGAGATCCGTTCTGTATCCAGAAACTCCGTTTCCGACATCGATGTGAGGGTGGATCTGGAGGACAAAAATCCAGACAAGGTGATCTCAGAGATTAGAAGGGCTGTTGAGAGCGTTCAGAACCTTCCTGTTCAGGTTACTGAAAAACCGAAGATGACAGAGAGAAAAAGCGGAAGTTATCCTATATATGATTTCTCTCTTTTTAATGCAGATAATGAAAACACTCTGCAGAGTTACGGTGTTTTTATGAAGGAGGAACTGGAAAAACTGCCCGGAGTTGCCAGAGTGGAAATCTTCGGAAAAAGAGATCACGAATGGCATATCAGTGTAAACGCGGAAAAACTGCATTCCCGGGGTCTCGATATGCAGGATATCATATCCACTCTGAAAGGAAGAATTCTGAACCTTCCTGCAGGAAGCACTGAAAACGAAAACGCAGAAGATATACGGGTAAACGGGGAATTTGAACAGCTCTCCGATATGAAAAATCTGGCTGTAAAATCCAACGAAGCATTCAATCAGATCCGGCTTTCAGAAGTGGCAGAGTTCAAGGATACATATTCTTACCCCCGATTTCTGGCTGTTTCGAACGGCAGTCCAGGACTGATTCTCAGTATCGTCAAAAAGGAAAAGGCTGATGCAATCCACACAGTGGAGAATGTAAAGAAGAGGATGACGGAACTGGAAAAAACAGCTCCTTCCGGGGTCAGAACATTTACTCTGAATGATGAGGCCAAAAGAACTAAAGTCAGGCTGAATGTCGTAGTGACCAACGCAATGGTCGGATTTGCAATTGTGTTCGGGATTCTTTTCCTGTTTATGGATTTCAGAACGGCTGTCATCTCCTCACTTTCGCTCCCATTTGCACTCCTTCTTACATTCGCAGTCATTCCCTTCTGGGATGTCAGTTTCAATATAATTTCCATGATGGGAATCATTATTGCTCTGGGAATGCTTGTGGACAACAGCATTGTCATTTCAGAGAACATCTATTTTGAAATGGACAGCGGCACATCTCTCGAAAAAGCATCTGTCTCCGGGGCAGCCGATATTGCAATGCCGATCTTCGGATCATATCTGACTACGGTCGCGGCCTTTCTTCCGATGATGTTCATGTCCGGGATTATGGGAAAATTCATCTGGCAGATTCCTCTTGTAGTAATCATATCCCTCACTGCAAGCCTCTTCGAATCCTTTTTCCTTCTTCCGGCCAGATTTTCTGCATTCGGCCTCAGGTCGAAAAAAGAGGAAAGCAGGTTCAGGAAAAAACTGGATTCTGTGTTTGATTCGCTGGACAGAGGGTTCAAGCATCTCATTGAGACCGTTCTCCGCAGAAAATACATCAGTTTAATTATAATATTTACAATTATAATCATTTCATTCATCAGTTTCACCCGGATGAAATTCATTCTGTTTCCCAAGGAAGATGTGGAGATCCTTCTGATCAAGGCGGAATTTCCTCCCAGTCTCAGAGCCTCCGATACAAGGAAGAAAATTCTTCCGATGGAAAAAATCATTCAGACAATCCCGAAGGATGAACTGATGAGTTATTCCATTAAAATCGGTGTACAGCAGACAGATCCGGATGATCCGCTTTCCAGATTCGGTGAACAGCTTGCAATCATCACGGTGTTCCTGACCCCTGAATCGGAAAGGAAAAGAAAGGCAGAGGATATCGTAAAAAGCATTGAAAAGGAGATCAAGGCAGTTCCGGAACTGGTCAGCATATTTGTGGAAGAGCTGGTTCCCTCGCCTCCGATCGGTGCCGCTGTGACGCTTTCAATTCAGGGAAAGGATTATGAAAAAATCCGCCATCTGACTGAAGAGATGAAAAGCTTTATGGCAGGAATCAAAGGAGTCATCAATGTCAGAGACGACTACAAATCCGGCAGAAATCAGATCATCATCAGACCGAACGAAAAACTCGAGGCACTGACAG
The DNA here is from genome assembly GCA_035345895.1 of Leptospiraceae bacterium. Taxonomy (GTDB): domain Bacteria; phylum Spirochaetota; class Leptospiria; order Leptospirales; family Leptospiraceae; genus DAORDI01. The sequence continues at coordinate 2,755 of DAORDI010000100.1, read as the reverse complement.
GGGTCAGCACTTTTCTGATTGCAGACACAATGAGAAGCGTCTTTGACGGAAACAGAATTGCAACTCTCCGAAAAGGGAAGGAGAAAATTTATCTCAGAACACTTTACCATGAAGAGTTCAGAAAAAACAAAAAGAATATACCGAACATTCCAATCAGAACTGCACACGGTCCGACTGCAAAGCTGGGAAGTCTTTCGCAGATTTCGGAAAAATCAGCTCCCGAAATGCTGGTCCACAAGAATTTCGAAAGGGCAATCACAGTATATGCAGATGTAGAAACAGCATCAATATCCTCCCTTCAGGCAAATGAAATAATCATAAAGAAATTTCATTCCGATTTCAGTAAAAAATATCCTGAATTGAGCCTTGTAATCGGAGGAGAAGAGAAGGATACGGAAAGATCAATGGCATCGCTTGCAAAAGCAGGTCTTTTTGCTGTTTTCGGGATTTTTGCGATTCTTGCGCTCACGATGAACAGTCTGCTGAAACCGATTGCCATCCTTTCCACAATACCTTTGGGGCTGATCGGGATCGTTCTGGGGTTTCCACTCTCAGGAAAAGCCATCAGCTTTCTGGCTATGATCGGGATCATTGGACTCTCAGGTGTTTTAGTGAATGCATCGATTGTACTTGTTGACTGTATTGATCAGCTTCAGAAGGAAAGGACTGACGGAGTGACATATGACGAAATTCTTGCAGAAGCCGGAAGACGCCGTTTCCGTCCCATTCTCCTGACCACGCTCACGACAATGGGCGGTCTGCTTCCGACAGCTTACAGCATTGGGGGTTCCGATCCGATCCTGATTCCTATGACATTGGCTCTGGGCTGGGGGCTTGGATTTGGAACCTTAGGCAGTCTTTTTTACATCCCTGTTCTGTTCTCTGTGTCAGAAAGTCTGAGTCAGGCTTTCAAAAAAAGAAAAGGGTAATCGTTTTTACCCTTTCTTTTCTTCCTGCTCTTTCTGTTTGATTTTAGCCCGCAGTTTAGTCATCCTGTCCTTGAGTTTTCCGAGCCGTTTTTCCATTTTATCAATTTTCTTTTCGAGCTGGTTCAGTTTTTGAGCCAGTTCTTTTTTATCAGCACTGTTGTCGTCAAAATCCTTGAGATCATCCTCGTGCTTGGAATCAAGACCCTTTTTTTCGATCAGAAATTTCTTCAGTTCCGAATTTCCCTGAGAAAAAATGACTTTGTAAATGCTGGATTTCGGTATCGTCTTGGTGACGCCGTCGGACTGAATCGTCACCGATTCGGAGTCATGACCTAGCACTTTTCCCTTTATGGAAGTTCCGTTCCGAAGCATAATTGTCTCGGACAGAAGAACAGCCGGAAAAAGCACAAAGAAAACAATAGTCGGTAATTTCAGTCGCAGAAACATTCACCTCTCCGAATTTTAAGAGATACAATCCCTAATACAATTTATCATAGAGGGGATTACTGCATAGTAAAATTTAAGCAGAGTTCCGGACGTTTACCGCTTTACATCCATCACCTCTTCTCTGACAACTCCCCACAGATAAGCCTGCCTCACAAGCTGAACGGTTGTCACCTTTCCAATTTTTTCTGTAATGCTTCTTCTGTGATTATCGGCCGTTTTCTGAGAAATGCCCATTTCTTTTGCAATCTCAATCATCTGAAGGCCGTTTGCCAGATGCCTGACAAGCTCAAGCTCTCTTTTCGTAAGCTTGGAAAATGGATTTACTGTTTCAAACCTGTCATCAGAAATATCGCTGCTTTCCGAAAAATCAGGATAACTTTTTCTGTTCAGCAGTACCTCTCTGACCGAAAAGAGGAACTTTTTTTCCGGTTCCGATTTTACTATATAACCTTGAATCGAATTTCTTTCACAGACTTCCTTAATCAGCCTGTCCCTGGCTGAACTCACTATAATTGCTCTCAGATCAGGGTAGAGCTCTCTCAGTTTCAGAACGGCCTCTGCTCCTGTTCCCTGTCCCAGCATCTGATCTGCAATGATCAGATCGGGCTTTTCATTCTTTGCCGCATCGTAAAGCTCAGACAAATTTAAAAAACTTTTTACAGTAGAAGCAAGCCCACTCCTTTCGAGCATAACCCTGACACCCGTAAGAAATATCTCATGATCATCCAATATGTATACTGCCGCCTTTTCCATAGCCATATAAATATTCTGTCATTTCAAATAATGAATGTCAACCAGTTATCATACAATGTATAGAAATTATATATTGATAAATATCATAAAAACGATAATCCTGAAAACAAGCCGCAGGATTATATCTCAGACACTGTGCGCTGAACAGAGGCAGGAAAGGAAATTCAATAAATTACTGCAGTATTCACCGAATATATCTTTATCATAATTCTAAAGATTATATATCAAAAGTATTATCTTAGTGAAAACTGCTCCTGATCCGGTCTGAATCAATTTTCAGTAAGCAGTTCAAAACTGAATCTGCTTCCTTTTCCGTCGAGACTTTCCAGCTTCAGTTCCGAGTTCATTTTACTGAGAAGATCCGCACAGATTTTCAGTCCAATTCCTGAACCGGTTTCTCCCTTTGTTCCTTTTGACGATTCCAGTGCCAGCTTTCTTCTGAAATCAAGAACAGCCTGCTCTGAGATTCCAACACCGGTATCTTCCACAAATACAGTGCACCTGCCGTCAGTCAAAGTGCATCCGACAGCAACCTTGCCGTTTTCTGCAGTAAACTTTACTGCATTCACAGTCAGGTTCACCAGAACAACCTTGAGCAGGGTTCTGCTGCAGAAAGCATAACATCC
>DAORDI010000099.1:0-17314 GCA_035345895.1 Leptospiraceae bacterium | reverse complement strand
TCATTTCTTATCGACTCAATAGAATTAGGGCAGCCAGCAAGAAAAGACGCAATTATTTATGAATATCAGTATATCTTAATGACACTGACCGGGAGTTACCCCACCAGATCGGATAAATGATCACCCATTTTTCACGGCAGAGAATATTCTCCTGTGCAATCTTCAGGTCAGTCTCAAGTTAAAGAGCTTCCCTGAACTCAGCATTCATTTATCCTCGAATGCAGACAATACAAAGGCGTTCAATCAGGATTGTATTTTCTTTAATTCATATCTATGCTGTGACTGATTATAAGCCTTTACTAGGATTTTTGTCGGTATCAGCCAGTGACAGTTTCATCCTTGAAACCTCTCTTTTATAGAGGAAGAAAAATTTTACGAGTTGATTGAAAAAAACTCTTTATGCTAAGGAAATTTCAGATTCTGCCGTCATAAAATACAGGGAGATTGATATGAAAGCTTATAATAAAGGAGGTTCCACTGCTCATTAGTAATTCTTAACAGGAGAATACTGATGAAAAAAGCAGACGGTGCTTGTTTTAAGCGTTTTGGGGTCATTCGTTCTTTCAGACAGGATCTGAAAGACATCGAGAAAAAGGACTTCAGAAGGGTCTTCCATATCGCCCCTAAGAAATACGGATTCTATGCCTTTCCTGACGGTCTGATAGAGCCTTATCTCATCATCAATACAGAACCTTTTCACAGCTCTCAAAAATCCGTTTGGATCAAGGATGAAAACGGAAAGAAGATTTCCTTTGAAAATCCGGAAGAATACCTTTGGAGAACTGCAAAAAATCTGAGTCAGGAGCGGAAAAAACTGATCCGCAGTAAAAAAATAAAACTGAAAACTGTCAGTCATATCAAAGACGGCGGCAATACTGGAGAGTATTTTTTAACTGCATTCAGACATCCCCGCAAATTCAGACACAGAGGTTATGTCTGGAGTCACCTGCACACTCTGGATGGGTTTCCCAAGGAACTGGAAAACAAAGGTGTTGTCATCCGGAGCTGGATCATGCTCGGCTGGGAAGACTACAGCTATGCTCTTCAAAAAACAGTCTCTGCTCTGAAAGAGAGAATCTGGAAATCGGGATCTAAAGATGTGAAATTTGATTTTCATATTTTCAGATTCTTTTTAAAGCGGGAATGGCGCCATTGGTGCAGTCTGGATGATTTCGAAGTTTTCATTGAAAAATGGAAGCCTTGAAGCTGATAGCAGCGTCTCCGCATAAACATCATTTTTTTATGCTTTAAGACAACCGCAAACCGGCGACCGAAGGTAGACCTGCTGCCCGCCTGATGGCTTCGCAGCAGGTCCACCCTTTCGCCTGTAAGGCGAAACCTTGCAGACCAACCTGTTGCCCGCCTGATGGCTTCGCAGCAGGTCCACCCTTTCGCCTGTAAGGCGAAACCTTGCAGACCAACCTGTTGCCCGCCTGATGGCTTCGCAACAGGTTGTCAGTAAGGGTTAACCCACAGATTCACATTCTGTTTTACAAAGATACACAGTAAAATAATCTGATCGAAATATTATCTTTAGAGAACCGAGGACAGATGATGACACAGAAGAAAAGTTTTGAATGGATTGCAGATCCGGAGGAATATGAGGATGTACTGTTTTCGGAAACAGGAACTCACGGTGTAATGAGGAACGGAAAATGGACTTTCATTGACAGTTCCGGCAGAATGCTATTTCCGCCTAAGTTTGAAGAGATTCAGGATTTCTCTGAAAACGGACTTGCACCGGCCAGACTCGGTGCAAAATGGGGATTCACTGACCGAGGAGGAAACTTTACAGAACTGCCGGAAATAGACGCTTTTTACAGCATTTCAGAGGATGCAGCATCCGGTGAGAAAATCCTGTCCGGAGCAAAAAAAGGGAAAGCTGTCTATCTGAATTCTGATAATAAAAATATATTCAAAGGATTCAACGATTATGACATCCTTCAGTATCTCTGCAGAGGAATCGCTATGTTCCGGAAAAAAGGCTTTATGGAGGATATCGAAAGTCCTCATTTCGGGATAGTAAAATCGCCTAAAAAAGTCATAGTCCCGCCTGAATTCAAATGGGTCGCCTATGAAAGCGGACTCATCACTGCAGCAGTGGACGACAATCACTATGCAGTGTACGATCTGGACGGAAAAGTCATACTGCCTCTGAAAAGACAGTACGTATTTCTGGTAAATGAAAATCTGATTGCAAGACTGTCCCCTCCCTCCAGAAGCACAGGGAAGTATTCTCTTCTCGACAGAAACGGGAAAAAAAGAACTAAAAACACATATAATTATATTGACTATGAATATTCCGACGGACTTCTCATTGTGACCCGGGAAGGAAAGACAGGCGCACTTGATGAGGATCTGAACGAAGCTGTTCCCTGCAAATTTGAATCAGTCAGCCGCTTCCTGAACGGAAAAGCTGTCGCCTCCTGGAAGAAAAAATGCGGAGTCATCGACAGACAGGGAAACTGGCTCATTGAGCCTAAGTTCAAGTCGGTCGGAGAATTCAGAAACGGTTTTGCCGCAGCTGAAGACAGGACTGGGGTATTTCTCATCAATCCGAAAGGCGAGGCATTGACTGCAGTGTACAGCAGAATCGAAAACAGGATGGATGAGGAGTTTGCGCTTGCATTCAGAGAAGGAGAAAAAGGGATCTTTCTCGACATTAAAGGAAAGGAAAAGAGCAAGGCAGTCTATGAAGCGACATCTGAACTTCCAGGAAAAAAACTGGTCTTCCTCCTGAAAAACGACAAGTGGGGAGCAGTCGACAGGCAGGGAAAGGAAGTTCTTCCGTTCATCTTCGACAAGACAGTATATTCAGGAGAAGTGGATTATCTCTCGGAATATCCATATGAACTTGGAAATACAGCATCAGTAAAATATAATGGAAAATTCGGCATACTGAAATTCTGAATTCCGTCCTGTTCATGAAGTTTCGGCCCAAATTCCCTTCGGGCTGATTCTGCACTGTTCCTTAAAATTTGACGCAAACGTCAAATTTTATATTTGACGCTCCCGTCAAAAAAATACTATGGTTATTCTGATGAACAGAATCGGAATAATAGGTCACGGAATTACTATCGAAAGCAGAAACGACGACTGGTCTGTGGAAGACACAGTCTTCTATACTGTGAAACAGGCACTGAAAAATACAGGGATGGAGATTGCGGAAATCGACACTGTGATTCAGGCTGGAGACGATGTGCTCGACGGGGTTGCCATCAATCACGTTCAGACTGTGGAAGCTGCAGGATCTTTTCTGAAGGAAGAGTCCAAGGTGGAAAGAGACGGAGCCTGGGGTCTTCACTACGGAATGGCAAGACTTCTTTCAGGCAAGTTCCGGACAGGAATGATCGTTGCATTCTCCAAGGGTTCTCAGTGCGGACTCTCCGCATTCAGCGGACTGTCTGCAGATCCGTTTTATCTGCGTCCTGTGGGTGCCGACTCTCATACAGTGGCCGGTCTTCAGGCATCATATTTCCTGCAGAGAAGCGGTCTCTCAGAAGAAGACATTGCACTCACTGCAAGAAAGAACAGACTTTCCGGGAAGAACAATCCCCGTGTTCTGAAGGAGGCGGCCGGCGATTTTTCAGTGGAACAGATTCTGAAATCAAAACCGATTGCCGTTCCGATCCGTGAACTTAATTCAGGGAAGACTGCAGACGGATGTGTTGTCCTCATCATTGCGACAGACGACTGGATAAAAGAGCATAAAAAAAATGCTGCTTTCATTACAGGCACCAGTTTCATCTCTGACGCTTATTATCCTACTTACAGAGATTTTTCCAGACTCAAGAGTGCAGAGATTGCATCTGCAAAGGCTCTGTCCATGGCAAAACTGAAACCGGAAGAAATCAATGTGGCCGAGGTGCATTCAGTGTATGCACATCAGGAACTCATGCTTCTGGAATCTGCAGGATTCTGCAGAGAAAATGAGACAGGAAAACTTCTGCGCGAAGGAGTCTTTGGTCCGGACGGAAAACTTCCTGTAAATCCGAGCGGAGGAGCTGTCTGCGGGAACATCATCTACGGAGCTGGTCTTGCAAGAGTTATGGAAGTGTATCTGCAGCTCACAGGAAAGGCAGGAGAGGTTCAGGTGAAAGGAGCATCCAGGGGATTTGCTCATTCACAGGCAGGGCTGGGAATGCAGGCCAATATCGCATTCGTACTGGAGAACTGATATGGGAAGAAAAGTGGCAGTGACCGGAGTCGGTCAGACAAGAACCAAACTGAAAAGAAAGGATGTCAATTTTCCTGAGCTGATGGGAGAGGGTGCCCGTCTTGCACTTCACGACAGCGGTCTTTCCATAGACGATATTGACTGCGTTGTATGCAGCAGCAGTCCTGAATTTTTTGAAGGTCTGAGCGAGCCGGAAATGTGGGCGACCGATTTTACATTCGGAGCATTAAAACCTCATTACAGGATACAGACAGGAGGGACAGTAGGAGCATCCACTACTATTGCAGGATGGTATCTGGTGGCATCCGGAATGTTCGACAATGTGCTGGTGGTTTCAGGAGACAAGCTGAGTGAAAGTTCCGTGCAGAAAGGACTCAGTATGGTCTACTCGCCTACGATGGGACGCGACTTCGCTGCAGGTGCGCCGTCAGCCGTGGCGTCTCAGACAAGAATTTATATGAGCAAGTTTCCCAATGCGAAAGAAGAACATTTTGCAAAAATCGGAACAATGATGAGAAAGAATGCTCTGAACAATCCGAATGCATCTCTCAAGCTTCCTCAGATCTCCGAAGAGATGATGATGAATATGGCCTGGCTTTCCACTCCTTTCAAACTTCTGGATTCCTGTCCTACAAGCGATGCAGCCTGTGCAATGGTTCTTTCCTGCGAAGAAAAGGCAGATCAGATGGATGTGCCCAAGGCATGGATTCAGACAGCCTCCACAATTTCTGACGGAGTAAACTATGTGGACAGAGACTGGTCTGACCCGATAGCTCTGAAAAAAGCTGCTCAGAGCTGCTATGAAAAAGTGGGAATTAAAAACCCGATCGAAGACATTGATGTCATTGAAATTTATGATGCATTCACAAGTCAGCATCTGATCTGGCTGGAAGGTCTTGGACTCTGCGCAAGGGGAACTGCTGCAGAGGCTTTGATTGATTCAGGCGTGACCAGGATGGACGGTAAACTTCCTGTGAATCCGAGCGGAGGAGTTCTTTCCAACAATTCCATCGGAGGTTCTGCAATGATCCGTCAGGCGGAAATTGCTCTTCAGCTGATGGGACGTGCAGGAGACAGACAGGTGAAGAACGCGGAGATCGGTCTCGCACACGGATGGGGCGGCGCTATACAGTTTCATACTGTAATGATTATGTCCAAGGAAAAAGATATTCAGGATTCATTCCGCAAAAGAGGAAACAAAAATGGCTGAGAACACTGTAAAAATTTTAAACGGTTCAGTGGAGATGGACTATAAATGGAGTCCAGGACAGACAGTCGGAAAATTTCTGACCAAGCTCAGAGATGAAAAAGAAATCGTAGGAGTCAGGTGTCCCAAAACTTCAAAAGTGTTCCTTCCCCCTCAGGGCTGGTCGCCCTATGCGAATGTAAAGATGGACAGACTCATTCCTCTGAAGACAGTTCCGAGACTCAAGGCAGGCACAGTTGTATATGAGGCTCCCTGGAATATGCCGGAGAACATTTCTCTTCCTTATATGATGGCGGCTGTTCAGTTTACGGGAGCAGACACTGAACTCATTCATCTTGTGGTCGCAGATGAGAAGACTCTTCTCTCGCTGAAATCCGGAGATGAACTTGAGCCGGTATGGAAAAAGGAACCGAACGGCACAATACGGGATATAGAATATTTTGTTCCGAAAAAAGGAGGAACTGCATGAGCACAGTGTATAAAACAGAGTGCCCCTACTCCACAATCGGAGAACTGATGCAGTCCAAGGCAGATGCACATCCGGACAAGAATTATCTGATCTTCCAGGAAAAATCCTGGACGTACAGAGAATTTGACGAGGTGACAAACAGAACCTCTCATCTTCTGCGAAGAAACGGAGTGAAAAAGGGAGACAATGTCGCCATCCTCATTCCAAACTCGCCTGAATTTCTTTTCTGCTATTTCGGAACAATGAAATGCGGAAGCACTGCAGTCACAATCAATACTCTTCTAAAATCGGAAGAACTCGAATACATCATCAACGACTGCGAGGCGGAAGTCATCTGCACCACTCCGCAGTACAGAAAAATGCTAGACGGCATCTGGGGAAATCTTCCCAAGATCAGGACAGTCATTCTCACTGAACCTGCAAAGGAAGGATATCCTTCTCTCATTCTTCATGAGGAAATATCCAAATCTGACCCAAAATATTCCGAACAGACAGAAGGATCAGATTCCGCATCCATCATCTATACCTCAGGAACTACAGGACATCCTAAGGGTGTTGTACTGTCTCATTCCAATATATTATACAACAGTTATGTGGCAAGACAGCTGATTGATCTGGAAGAAAACGATACTGCACTATGCATTATGCCTCTTTTCCATGTGAATGCGCAGATTGCATCCATGATGGCTGCAATGCAGAGCAGCGCCACTGTGGTTCTGGAAGAAATGTTCAAGCCCAGAACATTCATACAGACACTGAAAAAATACAGATGCACTACTTTCAGCGGAGTGCCCACAATCTACAATTATCTGAACGAGATGAAGGAGGCTGACGGTGAAGACCTGAGTTTCCTGAAAGCCTGCGTCTGCGGCGCTGCCCCGATGCCTGTGGAAGTCTTCCACAAGTTTGAGGAAAAATTCAAGGGAAAGATCATTGAAGGTTACGGACTTTCAGAAGGAACCTGTGTATCCTCACTGAATCCTCTTTTAGGCACAAGAAAAATCGGCTCTATCGGAATCTCCATTCCGGGTCAGGAAATGGCCATCTGGGACAATGAAGGAAAAGAGCTGAAGGCAGGAGAGATCGGAGAGATCGTTGTCCGCGGTCCAAACGTAATGAAGGAATATTTCCGGAAACCTGAAGAGACTGCTAAGTCGATTGAGAAAGGCTGGCTTCATACTGGGGATCTGGGATACAGGGATGAAGAAGGATACTACTTCATCGTTGGCAGAAAAAAAGAGATGATCATCAGCGGCGGCGAGAACATCTATCCGAAGGAAATAGAAGAAGTATTATACAAGCATGATGATATATCCGAATGTGCAGTGGTCGGCCTTCCTGACAAAACATACGGTGAAGTCGTGGGTGCATTCATTGTTCCCAAGGCAGGGGCCACAATCTCGGAAAAAGATGTGAAGTCCTTTCTCAGACCGAAGATCGCAGGCTATAAATTTCCGAAGGTGATTGAGATCGTCACTGATCTTCCTAAGACCGCCACAGGAAAAATTCAGAAAAACAAGATCGTGGAGGATCATGCAGGAAATGCTCATCTGGTAGGAAAGATTGAAGGAAAGGTCAATATTCCTTACAGATGGGTGTACGGATCTGCACTTGCAAGATTCTACGGAGGACTGAAGAATGAAGGAAAGTTCTACGGAGTAAAATGTCCCAAGTGCAGCAAGGTGCAGTGTCCCCCCAAGGCATTCTGCGGAGTCTGTTTTGAGGAATGCACTGAATGGCTGGAACTTCCCAACTCAGGAATACTGGAAAGCTACACTACTGTGCATATGGAATTTCCAGGTCAGCCTACAAAGCCCCCCTACACTTTCGGGTACATTAAACTGGACGGAGCAAACACTCATGTCTATCATATTGTATCCGAGATTCCTGAATCTGAACTTAAGACTGGACTCAGGATGGAAGCTGTATGGAGAGACAAAAAAGACAGAACAGGAACTCTCCACGACATACTCTATTTCAGGCCGGTAAAAAATGTATAAGAAAGGGAAAACATTCGAAGAAATTCAGATCGGAGAGAAGGCAAGCTTCACTAAGACAATCACAGAGACCGACGTCTATATGTTTGCGGGGATCAGCGGAGACTTCAATCCTCTTCATGTGGATGAGGAATATGCAAAGACTACACAGTTCAGGACAAGGATTGCGCATGGAGGACTTGCTGCATCCCTTCTTGCAAATGTGCTCGGGATGAAACTTCCCGGTCTTGGAACTGTTGCACTCGAAGTGAATCATAAGTTCAGAAGTCCTGTCTATTTCGGAGACACAGTCACCTGCACTGCAGAAGTGGTGAAAAAAGTGGACAGAATGAAAACAGTCGAATTGGAACTTCTCTGGACAAACCAGAGAGGAGAGACAGTCATCAAGGGCACCTGCAAGGTGCTCCCGCCGGAGTGATCATGGATTTTGCAATACCGGAAGATATTTTAGAATTTAAAAATATTGTAAAAGCATTCGCCAAGAAAGAAGTTCTTCCCAGTGCGGAAGAAAGAGATTTGAACGGAGTCTGGGATCATTCCATCTGGATGAAGATGGGAGAGATGGGACTTCTGGGTCTTCCTATTCCGCAGGAGTACGGAGGACAGGGAGGAAGCTGTCTTTTGAACTGTCTTGCTACGGAAGGATTCGCAGAGGGCGGAATGGACGGAGGACTGACTCTTGCCTGGGGCGCACACAGCATCATCGGCTGTATGCCTATTGTTCTCTGCGGAACTGATGCTCAGAAGAAAAAATATCTTCCCAGACTGGCAAGCGGTGAATGGACTGCTGCCCTAGGACTTACTGAACCTTCTTCGGGAAGTGATGCTGCAGGAAGTATGGAGACAAGGGCAGTGAAAAAAGGAGATAAATACATTATAAACGGTTCAAAAATGTTCATCACTAACGGACCGATCGGGGATGTATTCATCGTTATGGCAGTGACAGACAAGGCAAAAGGAGCAATGGGCGTTTCCGTATTCATTGTGGAAAAAACTTTCAAGGGATTCAAAACAGGAAAGAAACTGCACAAGCTGGGAATGAGGACAAGCACTACAAGCGAACTTATCTTCGAGGATATGGAAGTTCCCGAAGAAAACATTCTCACTAAGGAAAATTCAGGATTCGTGCGCGTGGGCCGTGCCACTCTCGAATGGGAAAGAACTGTGCTTGTATCCGCTTCACTCGGTTCCATGCAGGGAATGCTCGATGCAGGAGTGCGTTATGCAAAGGAAAGACATCAGTTCGGTCAGCCCATCTTCCGCTTTCAGGCAATTCAGTCCAAGATTGCAGAATGCAGGATGAAACTCGATGCGGCCAGACTTCTTATCTACAAAAGCGCATCCATGAAGGATAAAGGACTTTCTGCACCGATTGAATCTTCCATTGCAAAACTCTATGCGACTGAAGCTGCAAACCAGGTCATGTACGACATAGGACAGATCTTTGGGGGATATTCCTTCATTCATGAATATCCTATCGAAAGAGCATTCAGAGATGCCAGACTCGGAACAATCGGTGCAGGAACATCGGAAGTGATGAAAGCAATCATTTCTGCCAATATTTGAGGACAATATGAACTTTGAAATAAACGAAGAGCACAGAACATTTCTGGATACTTTCCGGAATTTCTGCAGAAAGGAAATAGAACCCTACACCGCAGAGTCTGAAAAAGAAGGAATGATTCCCAGGTTTCATTATAAGAAACTTTATGAAATAGGCTATACCGGCCTGATGCATGAGGAAAAGTACGGAGGGTCGGATTCAGGGTATGAGCTTTCTGTCCTTGCGCAGGAAATACTTTCCGAATACTGCGGTTCCACATTTTTTTCCTCCGGTGCCTCAGTCGGTCTTTTCGGTCTTCCCCTGAGAGAACACGGCACTGATGCACAGAAGGAAAAGTATCTCCCGAATATTATCAAGGGAGAGATCATCGGTGCACTTGCTGTCACTGAACCGGGTGCAGGCTCTGACGTTTCCAATATCCAGACAAAGGCAGTGAAAAAAGGAGATAATTATTATATCTCCGGTCAGAAGACTTACATCACAAATGCTCCGATCTGCGATTTTGCACTTGTTCTGGCAGATGCTTTTGACGGTGAGAAAAAACTCGGTCAGACAGTTTTCATAGTGGATATGGAAACTGCAGGCGTGTCGCGGGGCAGGCCGATGGACAAGATGGGCCTTCGAGGTTCGCCCACAGGGGAAATCTTCTTTGAAAACGCAGAGGTTTCTGAATCCGACATTCTCGGAAAAAAAGGAAGAGGATTTAAAATCATTATGGATGCATTCAACCGGGAGAGAATTTCATTAGGTGCCTATTCTACCGGAGTCATGGCCGCCTGTCTCTCAGAGTCAAAAAGATACTCCAAGGAAAGAAAGGCTTTCGGCAGACCGATTTCAAAACATCAGAGTGTAGGATTCATGCTTGCAGAAATGCTGACAAAGTACACTGCCTCGAAAGAACTTCTGCACGAGACTGCCTGGATGATGGACAGATTTTCCGGCAAAGAGGGAGAACTGCACAACGGTTATCCTGTGGATCTGACTGCAAAAACTTCCATCATCAAACTTCTGGCATCAACCTATGCCAGGGAGGTCTGCAATATGGCTGTTCAGATTCACGGTGGGGCAGGTTATATGGAAGAATACAAAGTCTGCAGACTGTACAGGGATATCAAGATTGCGGAGATCGGCGGAGGAACATCAGAAATCCAGAAACAGATCATCGCAAGATCGGAAGGAAAAAGAGTCAGATAGAATTTTCAGTAAGGAGAAAGGAATGACGGCCTATTCCAGAAAATCAATATTTGAACAGTGAACTCATATGCGGAAACAAAATTAAGGAATGCAGGAGCTCCGGAATTTTTACTTACTCACTCACCTTACGCAAATACAATATGCCTTCTAGATGCAATCAGTTTCCGAAAGCATTAGGAGAATCAAGCAGTTTAAAAGTCTGCGATGAATCAGTAAAATCAGAATCTGATGATTCAATTTTTCTGTCTGGTTCCCATGATCTTCCTGCCGCCGTTCACTGTAATGATATTGTCTTCAATAATAATGCAGTTTTCCTTTTCTCTGTACAAGTCCTCCAGCTGCATAGACAGACTCCTGACCATTGAAATCAGATCCTCTGCATTTGAAACATTCAGTTCCTTTTCCAGGTATTCTTTTTCAGAATACAGAAGATTCAGCTGAAGTTCGAGTGATTCGAGTATTTCATTATCCTGCATTGTTCTTCTCCTGCAGTTTTCAGTTTTTCTAAAATTTTTTTCCTGAGGATCTCTCCTTTGGGATTGAATTCCCAGAGAGAGGCATCCAGCACATAGACATTCTCCAGACGGGGAAGAAGATTTCCAAAAATTTCCCGGATCAGTTTCGAGTCTTCTTCAGAGAATCTTTGGGATACAATCTGAATATTTTCATAATCTTCAGTAAAAATCATGAAGACATTTGAGTCCGTGTTTTCCCTCAGCCTGCTTTCCAGAAGAACGGCCTCCACGAAAAGTCCGTTGCCCAGCTTGAAGTTGGAGTGCATCCTTCCCCTGAAGTAAAACCTGTCCCCTTCCTGCATTACACGGTCGCCTGTATTCACGGAATCTTCCCGTCTTTTTTCTACAGTTCCGTCTTCTGACAGAGATGCTGCATAGGCATTTTCCCCGGAAAAATGAAGCATATTTTCATTATTTATCATGATATTGCATCCCAGAGGCCGGCCTATGAAAAACTCGTCCCATTCCCCTGACTCACCCAGCATAATGCCCGGAGAGGCCTCCGTCTGTCCGTATCCGACTCTCAGCCTGGTTCTCTTCAGAAATTCTGCAGTTCTTCTGCTGACAGGAGCTCCCCCGATCACACCTCCCCTGAGAAAAAGAAGGGCTTCACGTCCCTTTTCTGTCTCCATCATCTTCTCCGCCGTCAGAGGAACACAGTGAAAATGATGTATGTTTTCCGCAAGAATCGTAGCTGCAATAGATTCAGGATCTTTCAGACCCGGTATCCTGTAAATCTCAGCCCCGCAGAAAAGGCCGATCATAAGATCAATGACAAGACCGAACACATGCGACCAGGGAAGAACAGAAAGTATTTTTTCTCCTTCCTGAATATTCATCTTTTTCATATGGGATACAATCACTGTAAAAATATTTTTTTCTGTGAGATTTATCCATCTGGGAAATCCTGCACTTCCGGAAGTCAGAAGCCATATCCCCTCTGTCTCCAGGAAGCTGAATTTTCCGGAAAAGTCTGCTTCTCCTGAAGGAAGCAGATCTGAACCGATATGAATGTCTGAAATGTGCACTGGTCGTATCTTATCACTGAATCCAAGGAAACTGCCTTTTCTTCCGATAAAGAGATTCAGACGTTCCCGCAGAGCGGCAATCAGGATGGCAGGAAATACTGCACCGGTATATTCTGTATATACACATCCTCCTTCAGACAGACCGTTCTCCCTGAAAAAAAGGGTCCACTGCCTGACATATGCCCATAGAGATGCCGCTGAAATTACATGTTCGCTGGAAATGAACAGCGGATAAGGCCGCCCCTGAAGTCTTTCGTAAATCTCTTCTCTGAAGCTCAATTTTTCCTTTTCAGAATTTTACAAAAATCCAGTTTGTCTGAGTGGCGAGATCTCTGTAAAGATGCACTTTTACAGGTGTAGGCTTCATTTTATATGTGAACGTATAGGGAAATATAAAATTCATTTCTTTCTTTTCAACGCCCTTTCTGAAACTTCCCATAAACAGGGAATTGTTCGTGCAGGGGGCCACTGCAGTAAAAAAGTTTTTTCCTACAGCCGACAGTTTGGGAACATTTGCCTTCTCTGATTCAGTCTGATTATAGATCCTGATGACACCGCTGTCATCGAGTTTAATGATTCCGAAATCAAATTCATCGAGTTCAGACGGACTCATTTTGGGAATTTTTTCACAGATCTCCTGTGAGACAAAACGCATCCCGGATTCCGCCCACATAGATGCCTGTTCCTGCATTCTCTTTACAAGTTCTTCCATAAATCTTCTTTCTCCAGTTCCTTATGTTCAGAGTTCTTTTTCTTTTCTTTTAATGAAGACTTTTCTGTTTCCATAGATTTTAAGAACAGAGATATCCTCTGTTTCATAATTCTCCTTCCATGAATACAGATCTTCCAGCTGAATCTGCATACTCTGAATCATCCGGACAATCTGCACAGGATCTGATATTCCCAGTTCCTTTTCAAGAAGTTCTTTTTCAGCATAGAGCGAATCAAGCTGCAGCTCCATCATATCCTGAATATTCGGTTCCATATCTTCAGATAATTTTTACAGGGAAGGGTGTCAAGCATATAATGAAGATGAATATCAGATTCAGAGAATCTGATTTTTTTCGAGTATGTTTTTCAGCTCTCTAATTCTGAAAGGCTTGGACAGAAAATCATCCATACCTGAAGCAATGCACCTGTCTCTCTCATCATTTGCGGCATTTGCTGTAAGTGCAATGATCTTGACAGAACTCCCGGAAGAAGCTTCAAATTCCCTGATCTTTTCAGATGCCTGATATCCGTCCAGATCGGGCATATTCACATCCATAAATATGAGATCGGGTGAATAAATAAGAAATTCATTGACTGCATCCTTTCCAGTCTTTGCTTCATATATCTCCGTCTGGGGATATATCTTCATTAAAACCTGAGAAAGGAGCATACGATTGAGTTCCACATCATCTGCAATCAGAATCTTTATCGGTTTCCCGGATATCTCGATGGAATCATCTGAAATATCATTCCGTCGCCTTTCATCTGAAAAATTGTCAAAGATCCTGTAAATATCCGATTCTTTTACCGGCTTGGATATCCTGTAATGAACATTCAGATCTGGAAAAGCTTCCGATACCGCACCGTCCTGACCGGCAAAATGAACCAGAACGGCAGGAAGCATCTCTGCAGAAATAGAAAGTCTTTTCCTGATGACTTTCAGCATTTCCGCTCCGCCAATTTCAGGAATGTCAAAATCCAGAATAATGCAGTCAAAATTTCTGTCCAAGGAAAGCCTGGATACTGCGGAATGTGCAGAATATTCAACCTCGGAGAATACATTGATTCTATCAAGCATTCTGCAGATCATCTCTGCAGTTCTGACATTCTGAACACAGACAAGCACTTTTCGAAAACCGATAAATGCGTCAGGCGGCTCAGATCTTTCATATCCTCTTTTCAGAGAAAAATAAAACCTGCTCCCCGCTCCAAGACTGCTTTCAAGTTCAAGATTTCCTCCCATTTCTGAAATGAGACCCTTTGAAATGGAAAGTCCCAGCCCGGTTCCTCCGAATTTTCTTCCGATCGATGAATCAGCCTGAACAAAGGACTGAAAAAGCCTCTCTTTCTGTTCTTCCGTAATTCCTATCCCAGTATCAGATACAGAAAAATGAAATATTCCCTGATTCTTTTCGGAAAGTTCCTGAAACTTAAGACTGATTTCAATCTCTCCTCTTTCCGTAAATTTCACTGCATTTCCGAGAAGATTCACCATCACCTGCCGAAGTCGCACTGGATCAGCCGTCATATATTCAGGAACGTCAGGCGGAATGTTCAGTATGATTTCAATTTTCTTTCTTCCTGCAGAAAGTTTTACGATATCACAGGATTCTTCGAGAAGCTCGCGGATGGAGATTCTGATTTCATCCAGTTCCAGCCTGCCTGCTTCAATTTTGGAAAAATCAAGAATATCATTTATGATTCCGAGAAGGGAGACTGCAGAAGTGTTTATGTTTTCAGTGTACTGTTTCTGAATCGGGTTCAGAGGAGTCAGAGAGAGAAGCTCATTAAAACCGATCACTCCGTTCAGAGGTGCCCTGATCTCGTGACTCATGTTTGCAACGAATTCGCTTTTGGCCCTGCTGGCTGCCTCTGCCTTTTCCTTGGCGTCCTTGAGCAGAAGTTCTGCCTGCTTCAGAACAGTAATGTCCTGAATAGTGCCCACTGATCTGAGAGGTTTTCCTGATTCGTCAAAATTTGTACTGCATTCCTCCCTGACCCATTTGACTCTTCCGTCATCCATCAGAAGTCTGTGGACTATTTCATATCGTTCTTTAGTTTCAAGAGATTTATAATAAGCTTTATTTACAGTATCTCTGTCCTCAGGATGAACAAAATGAAGAAAACCTTCATATGTTGCCGGGAAAACCTCAGGATCAATTTCGAAAATATCGAATATTCCGGGAGACCAGAGAAGAATGTCGTTTCCCAGATCCAGTTCCCACCGACCGAGCTTGGCCTGTCTCTGGGTTTCATTCAGATCATTTACCGCTCTCAGCAGGTTCTGTTCCATAATTTTTCTGCCGGTAATGTCATAACGGATGGAAAGATAGCCGGTAATACTTCCGTTGATGTCCATCATCGGAATAATGAACGAATCAACCCAGTAATAGCTTCCCTTTTTTGTTCTGTTCCGAATGTCCTCCCTCCAGACTCTTCCGGAAGTGACAGTCTTCCACATTTCTGTCCAGAACTGCTTCGGATGAAATCCTGAATTGACAATGCTGTGCTTTGCTCCGATCAGTTCGCCTGCAGTGTACCCGCTGATTTTTGTGAAGTTTTCATTTACGAATCGAATCCTTCCCTTTTTATCGGTTCTTGAAATTATGCTCACCTGATTGGTCGCATACTCAAACTGAAAAAGTTCATTATTTGTTCTGAAAAGATCCAGCTCTGTTTCTGCCTTCTGCACTGTTTCAGAGACAGAGGATGCCAGAAGATTCAGAAGTATGATCTCTTCTTCATTCAGATCAATGTTCGAAAGGGACTGAAAGCAGAGAAAGCCGAACATTTTCTGCATGGCCCCGAATATAGAAACACAATATAATGATTTTGTATCTTTATCGAGTATCCTGTAAAACGGACAGATGTTTCCTTTATTGCGGATCTCATCCTCGTGAATCAGCACAAAACCGTTTTTCTCGATTTCAGCCGCACATTCCTCGGATACATTTATATTGAACATCCCGGAAAAATCGGCTGCCTGGTTTTCATTCGAACGGAACCAGATATTGGAAGCATGTGCATTTCTGTTTTCCGACATCACATAAAAAAACGCTCTTTCAGCGGAAAGAAGACGTCCGAGAGCCCCCAGAAGATAGTCGATTCTGTCAAACAGATTCCTGGCACTGCTCCCTGCAAACGCTGAAGAGATTTCATTCAGCACCTTGTGGAATTTAGCCCTTCTCAGAATTCGGATTTCAGAATTTTTTTTCTCCGTAATGTTTCTTGCAGCGGCCAGCACTTCGTCCGAATTAAGCCTGATGATTCTGAGTTCGAACCAGCAGATGCCGGAAGGAAGTTCAAGTGAATATTCAAAGGTCTGTTCGTTTCCTGTATCCAGTGCCTTCTTTACAAGAATTTCCAATGCAGACGTGAGCTCTTTCGAGAATATCTCAAAGACGGATCTGCCGATCAGCTTTTCCTTGGGAAGATAAAGTTCAGAGGAATCCGCAGCATGAACATCCAGGTATCTCATGTCCCTGCTCAGACGGAAAATCAGATCAGGGACAGCAGATATCATGATTCTGTATCTCTCTTCCTCAAGACTCAAAAACTTTTCCCTGTTTTTTAATTCAGTAATGTCATGAGTGATTCCGTACAAAAGAATGATATTTCCGGAAGAATCGAATATTGGATACACTCCTGCATCGGAGATTCTGTTCTCTGTATGATCTTCAAAGTGTACAGCTCTTCGTGAAGAAACAGCTTCTTCAATATACTTTCTTCTTATTTCACTTACATCCTTGCTTCCAAACTCATAGATGCTTTTGCCTAAAATATCATTTCCGTAAGCCTCGATCATAGAACTGTTGCAGGCGAGGATTCTGCCATCCAGATCAAAAATAAGAATTCTGTCCACATTTGAATTCAGTATAAATGAAATTGCATTTGAGTACAAGTCGGCACCCTTTTCTCCAAAGGCAGAATGAAAAATGTTTTTCATTGCCGATACCGCCCTGATTTCCGCAGACTGAAGACAGATATCCAATCTTGCGGGAAATCCATGAATGCTTTCCGTGAAAGAAATTCAGAAAAGCAGAGGAAATGAAGATTGAATATGACAGAATTCACAGTTGACCAGTATTTGTACAGATTCGGATGAATCAATAAAAACTTTGCATTGAGAATAAGCATCCTGCCTTCGGAAAGGATTCTGCACTGATTCCCGATTTTGTACAAGGAATAACAGTAAATCCTGCACTTAGTATTATACTGGTTTTCAAAAGTCTTTGCGTATTTATCTTTCAGAACTCAGTAAAATCAAGCCTGCCGGGTGGGAAAAGCGCAATTATTTATGAAAATCAGTATAAATACTTAGAAACTCTGTGATATAAATTTTCCGTTTTATTCGGCAGACAGACCCATACTGCTGCCTCCGGCTGCACACCGTACCGACGGCTTAAGGGCTCGCAAATCTGGAATCTATGGAGTCGGCCCTACCTTTGCTGT
>DAORDI010000098.1:0-17404 GCA_035345895.1 Leptospiraceae bacterium | reverse complement strand
TTCAGACAGCCTCTCTGTTTTTTTTCAGTCTCCTGTCTTAAGGACAGCAAGAAATGCCTCCTGAGGAATTTCCACTGAACCGAACTGCTTCATCCGCTTCTTCCCTTCTTTCTGCTTTTCGAGAAGTTTTCTCTTTCTGGAAATATCTCCGCCGTAACATTTTGCAGTCACATTTTTTCTGACTGCAGAGATATTCTCTCTCGCAACAATCTTCGCTCCCACAGCAGCCTGAAGCGCCACCACAAACTGATGCCTTGGAATGATTTCTTTCAGTTTTTCGAGAACCGCTCTCCCTCTCTGCTCTGCCCTTGATCTGTGGACAATTACAGAAAGAGCGTCAACCGGTTCCTGATTTACCAGAATATCCATCTTTACAAGATTTGCCTGTCTGTATCCGATCGGTTCATAATCAAGGGATGCATATCCTTTTGTGTAAGACTTCAGCTTGTCATAGAATTCAAATATGAGTTCAGAAAGAGGGATCTCATAAATCATCTGCACCTTGTCCTTGCTGAGATATATTGTATCCTGATGTACTCCGCGTTTGTCTATGACAAGAGACATCAGGTTTCCCACAAATTCATTGGGGGTGATGATTGTTGCTTTCACATACGGTTCTTCCATACTCTGAATCAGATTCGGTTCAGGAAACTTGGAAGGATTGTCCACTTCATAAACATCGCCGTCTGTTCTTGTAATTCTGTATTTTACGGAAGGTGCAGTAGATATCAGGTCAATATTGAATTCTCTTTCCAGTCTTTCCTGAACAATCTCCATATGAAGAAGCCCTAAGTAACCTACTCTGAAACCGAAACCGAGAGCCAGTGAGTTTTCCTTTTCATATACGAGTGCTGCATCACTGAGTTTCAGTTTTTCCATAGCTTCCACAAGCTCATCAAACTGCTCTCCGTTGATCGGGAAGAGTCCGGAGAATACCATAGGTTTTGCTTCCTTGTATCCCTGTACAGGCTCTTCTGTCTGTCTCTCCATAAGAGTGACAGTGTCCCCTGTTCTTGCATCGGCGACTTTTTTAATTCCGGATATAATATATCCCACTTCTCCGGCACTCAGCGATTCCTGCGACATCAGCTGCAGTCTGTTGATTCCCACATCGGTCACAACATAATCCTTGCCGCTCCCCATCAGGAAAATCCTGTCCCCTTTCTTTACCGAACCCTCGAAAACTCTCACCTTGACGACTACACCCATATAATTGTCAAAATACGAGTCATAGATCAGTGCTTTCAGGGGAGCATTTTTATCGCCGACGGGAGGAGGTATCAGCTTGGCTATGGATTCCAGAACCTCAGTCACATTCTGACCTGTCTTGGCAGAAATAGGGATAGCTTCTTCAGAATCAAGCCCCAGAGTATCCTCAATGAGTTCCATACATTTCGGAATATCAGCACTTGGGAGATCAATTTTGTTGATTACGGGTATGACCTTCAGATCATTTTCCATCGCAAGATAGAGATTTGCCAAGGTCTGTGCTTCCACTCCCTGAGATGCATCTACAATCAGGAGAACACCCTCACATGCCATCAGAGATCTGGAAACCTCATATGTAAAATCCACATGCCCGGGAGTATCAATCAGGTTGAACAGATACGTATTTCCATCCTTGGATTTGAAATCGAAGGATGCGTTGTTAGCCTTAATTGTAATCCCTCTTTCTCGTTCAATATCCATCGTATCCAGGATCTGGTCTTTTTTGGTTCTTTGATCTGTCACCAAGGTAAGTTCCAGCAGCCTGTCTGCAAGTGTGGATTTCCCATGATCGATATGTGCAATAATCGAGAAATTTCGGATTTTACTGATTTCGTGTTTCATTTAGGCATTTTCCGCCAGTTTAATATCTTCGTCAGTAACCACAGTTTTCGTATAACGTATTACTTCCACATCTTTTATACTCACAATTCCCTGCGGCATACAGGAATCCAGAAGGGCAATAATCTCCTCCGTCTTCGATTCAGTTTCTATGACAGTAATAATGACAGTGGATTCCCTCGACCAAAATTCAGTAAAATAGCTGTCAGTGTATTTCAGCTTCATATCCATTCCGAAACCGGCATTGGACTTCACGATCGTGCAGCCTGTCACATGAAGCTCCACCAGTTTATCCAGAAGAGTTTTATGGAAAAGTTTTCCGTCCACAATCTCATCGTTCTTTATATAAATGGTGATTTCTTTTCTTCTGTCTCTGATCTTCATTTTCCCTCGTTTCGGATAATGGAACAGCTTTGTACTGCCTCACTTCTCCGTCTCATCTGAATTGAGTACAAAAAAAGCGTTAGGAATTTACAAGGAAAAATTCATTGGAATCATATGAATTCATCGTATATTTGAGACAAAAACTGCTTGCTTTATGGAAGAGATATTCTTTCGGACCTCTAAAAGAGGGAGTAATCCGATTATTTCCGTCTTTTATCTGCAAAAAAGTTCTGCTTTTACAATGAAGGAATTGTTCTTTGCAAATGCCTGAACGAAATACCGAGTAAGGAAAAATCTGAGACTGCTGACAGTTCACTTACACAGCATTTACGTCCAAGGAAACTGCGTCTTTGATCTATTCCAGCTGCTGAGCCAGATAATTTGCCGCACCGATATCAGCGATGATCTGCTGCTGTGCTTCAATCCAGTCAATATGTTCTTCTTCAGAGACTAGAATTTTTTCAAGGAGCTCTCTCGATCCGTTGTCCTTAAACTTTACACAGAGATCAATGCCCCGATTGAGTCTTTCCACAGCAGCATACTCCACTTCCAGATCGGCCTGAAGCATTTCAGTAATATTTTTACCGACCTTGATTTTCATATATCTCTGCAGATCAGGCACTCCATCGAGAAAAAGAATCCTTTCGATGACCATATCTGCATGTTTCATCTCTTCGATAGACTCTTTTTTCATATAATCAGCCAGTTTTTTGTAACCGCTGTTCTGATTCATTTTTGAATGAATAAAATACTGATTGATTGCTGTCAGTTCAGCACTTAAGACTTCCCCTAAAATTTCAATAATCTCAGAATTTCCTTTCATAACCATCTCCTCGTATTTCTCTTTCCATTGTTCATTTTCTGATTATTTTCAGGTCGAAATTAAATCAATTGATTTTGCGTATTGCAGAATTGGTTCTGTCTGCCAGATACAAAGCACTCCCATCGCTTGTTATGGCACGAGGTGAACTGAAAAGCGCGTTCAAGTGTACAGACGAATTTGTATAACCGCTGCTGTTTCCTGTCGAAGGTCCTGCAAGTGTAGTGACAGTACCCGTGGAAATATCAATTTGCCGGATGCAGTTGTTTGATTCAGTGACATAAAGATAATTTCCGTCATTTGTAATTCCCTCCGGACTGTTGAACCGAGCAGATGTGGCCGTTCCGTCAATATGTCCCGAATTTCCTGAAATACCGGCAAATATTGATCCTGTCCATGTACCGATTACTGTCTTCCTTATTGTGTGTGTATTTCGGTCACTGATGTACATTGTGCTTCCGACAAGAGTCATACTCTGCGGATTTGAAATTCCCGAAGTCAGAACAGTTTTTACGCTCAATGTATACAGATCCAGTTCCATAATAGCATTATTTGTATCCTCAGAAATATAAAGCTTATTATTATAAACGATCAAACCTTTCGGAGTCACAAGTTTGCTGTTGTTTGAGATGATAGTAGTTACTTTCCCTGTAGAAATTTCCGCTTTCCTTACAGCCCTGTTACTGGGATCAGAAAAATATACGTATACTCCGTCACAGGTCAGATCCACCGGGGTATCCAGTTTAGCAGAGGTTCCTGTTCCGTCGAGAATTCCTCTGACCCCGCTCCCTGCGAGTGTCGTGGTTTCTCCCGTCGCAATCACTGTTTTCCGAATGACATTGTTATTTTTGTCTCCTATAAAGAGGTTTGTTCCGTCAGTGGCAATTCCTTCAGGGCCGCTGAACTGAACAGCACTTGCATCTGCCGAATTAGTAAAGCCTGAATTTGAAGTACCGGCAGAATTCGGTGCAGCATAGGAACCGGCCAAAGTAGTGACTCCATTTGTAAAACTCAGAGGAGCGACAATAGTTCCGCTCACCAAGGGACCGTAAGAATTTCCTGTACAGGTCACTTTTATATTTGTCACATCCGCAGAATTGATCACCCCCTCCGGATTTTCCAAAATACAGTTCTGCATAGAGGGCTGAGAACTTACACTGACTGAATAGGATACTGCATCTGCAAGTTTGAGAGAGAACACAAACTGTCCGCTGGATTTGACTGTAACTGTATCCCCGTTGCTGTTTTTCAGCACCAGGGTTCCAAATAAATTATTTACAGCTCCTCCCAAGGCAAAAGTTCCGAGCAGAATAGATGTATTGCCGTATTTGAGCTTAACCTTTCTTGCCAGACATCCTGATGAAAAAATAAGTATGAATAATAAGGAGACAGTTTTTATATATATTTTCCTTTCCATGGATAAAAATCCCCCAATATCCACTCTGGGATAGGGATTTGGCGGGATGTCAAGATTTTTTTCAACGGGGAATATGATGATTTTTATCCCATCGGACAATTCAGTTTATCTTCCTGACTGTATTGTTGTTCCTGTCAGAGACGTACAGACTGACTCCGTCGCTCGTAATTCCTCGCGGGGAGTTGAACCTGGCACTCGAAGACAGGGATGAATTGACATATCCTGATGTTGTGGAAGGCGGCGTATTTCCTGCCACCGTGCTTACAGTTCCGGAAAAAAGATCAATTTTTCTGACAGAATTATTGCCGGTATCGCAGATATAAAGGTTTGTACCGTCAGAGACAATTCCTTCCGGATTTTTAAATTTTGCTGCGGTACCGATTCCGTTAAGATGTCCCTGAACGCCGCCAGCAAGAGTGTTCAATGTCCAAATACCGATTCCCACGGAATACACCGCATCTGCACTTTTGTCGGATATGTAAAGAGTGGAACCGACCAAAGTCATATCTCTAGGATCATTCAGACCTGATGCGACTGGATTCAGAACATTGGTAGACAGATTCAGCTCTAAAATCTTTCCATTATTTTTTTCTGAAATGTAAAGATAATTTCCGTATACAACCATTCCTCTGGGATTCTTCAGATTTGTATTGTCTGTAATCAGTGTAGTCACCTGACCGTTTGCCAGAACAACTCTCCGGATACAGTTGTTCGGAGCATCTGCTACATATAGAAAAACACCGTCTGTGGTCAGAAATTCAGGGCTGTCAAACTGTGCGCTGGTTCCTATTCCGTCAGTATGTCCCTGCACACCGCTTCCAGCAAAAGTGGAAACAGATCCGTCGCTCAGTGAAATCCTGCGGATTACATTGTTATTCTTGTCCGCTGAATAAAGATAAGTCCCGTCAGTCACAAGCCCTGAAGGACTGTCAAACAGGACAGAAGAGGGAGTTGCCGAATCGGCATAACCGGAGGATCCGGTGGCACAGACTGTATTTGGAGCACAGAATGAACCTGTGAATGTGGTCACACCGCCTGTCAAAACAAGGGTATTAATGATAGTACCGCTTGAAAGTGCTCCGTTTGCATTCCCTGTGCAGGTGATGTCAATGTTTGAAATGTCGGAACTGCCCACAGTTCCCTGTGCATTCTGAATTACACAGTTCTGACTGGTCGGCTGAGACTGCACAGAGACTGAATAGGAATTTCCGGAAAGAACCGGGGAGGTAAAAACATAAGATCCGCTCGTATTCAGCGTCAATGAGTCGGATCCGTTATTAGATAGAATGAGAGTTCCGGAAAGATTGGAAACAGTTCCGCCGATTTTAAATGAGGCTGAATTTGCACAGGTGACTTTGACAGAACTGATGTCAGATCCTGCTACGGTTCCTGTCCCGTCCTGAACAGTGCATACTGCGTTGGCAGGCTGAGTTTTCACGGACACAGAATAGGCAGTTTCACTGTTCTGCCTGATGTCAAAACTGAACACTCCGTCAGCACTGAGTGATTTTGTATCCGTTCCGTTATTGGAAAGAACAACAGTTGAACCGGAAGAAAGACCCGAAAGAGTTCCTCCGACGGAATGAGTGCTGCTGATTAATGAAGAAAGAGGCATTACAAAAAGAATTTTTTTCTTCCGGGAAGAACATGAGGAGATGAAAAGCCCAGCAAGAATAAACCCGACTGTAATGAACCTTGTGATCAATTTTAGCCGCCTCCGCTTTATATGACAGTTTTCCTTTCAGTTTTTCTTACCAAAATTCATTATTTTACATGAAATTCAGGTGAGAATTTTGGCAGCAAGCCCCAGAAAGCAGAAAAAACCGAACATATCCGTGCATGCAGTGACAAAAATTGACGATGCAACGGCAGGATCCACTTTGAAAAACTTCAGAATCAGGGGAACAAGGGAACCTATCAGTCCTGCAATACTCAAATTGATCAGCATTGCGAGGCCGATCACTACAGAGATTCTCAGATCGAACCGTATGAAATATGTGGCAATAAATGTAATGAGTCCTATTGTAAGTCCATTTATAATCCCGATCATAAATTCTTTCCTGACGGCGGAAAACCAATTGTAGTTTGTAAGCTCACCTGTTGCAAGACTTCTCACCATAATTGTAATTGCCTGAGTTCCTGCATTTCCTCCCATTCCGGCTACAATAGGCATCAAAGATGCAAGAATGACTATTTTCTGTATCGTGTCCTCAAAAAGAGATACAATCGATGCAGTGAACATTGCTATTACAAGATTCGTGGAAAGCCAGAGAAGTCTGTGTTTGACTGAACCCCAGACAGAAGTCTTGATCGTCTCTTCCTCTCCCACTCCGGCAAGCCCGTAAATATCCTTCGTTGCCTCTTCCTGCACAATATCGAGAACATCATCAACAGTAATCCTTCCGATCATTCGTCCTTCGTCATCCACAACCGGCGCGGTCACGAGATCATACTTTCTGAAATGTTTGGCAACTTCTTCCTGATGAGTGTTTACATGGATGGGTCTCACAGGCTTCATCAGCTTATAGACTTTCATTTTCGGCGAAGCAAGGAGAATGTCTTTCAGACGGACACAGCCTTTCAGCATTCCCAGTTCGTCCACGACATATATTATATATATATCCATTCCCTTCGCAGTCTGCCTGAGAGAATGAATTGCCTTTCTCATACTGTCGGAAGTTCTGATGACCGCAAAGTCAAGATTCAGCATTCTTCCTGCAGTGCCTTCTTCATATTCCAGCTGAAGCCTGATTCTTCTGGATTCCTCTCTGCCGATGGTTCCGAGAATCTCCTCGGCTTTATCCTTGTCCAGATCTGAGAAGAAATGAGTTTTTTCATCGGATTCCAGCTGTCCGATGATAATGCTGAGTTCATTCAGACTGAGATTTTCCACAAGAACAGACTGTTTTTCGTCTGAAAGCTCCACGAAAATTTTTCTCTGCTTTTCCTCTTCGCAGTGACGGAAGAGAAAAAGGAAGTCATCTTCTTTGAGAACTTCCACTGCCTCTGCTATATCCGCAGGGTGTGCGTAAAGAAGATAGTTTTCAATGAAGGCAAGATTTTTGCTTTGAATTTCATCCTGTATGGATTCTACTTCTGTAAAAAGTTTTTCTTCTTCATTTATAAATTCAGATTTTTTTTTGTCGGGCATATTTTTCTACTGAGAGTATTTTTTCCTTCTGTCTTTGGACCAGATGGATTCGAGCCGGTCTTTCAGAGTCTTATCGGTTCCCCTTTCCGTAGGAAAATAAAACTGAGGAGGGTTTTCCTTTAATTCGTCAGGAAAATAATTTTCCAGGATAAAGCCAAGAGAAAAATCGTGAGGATACTGATATCCTTTGGAATTTCCTTCTTTCCTGTGAAGAAACGTTGGTGCATTTCTGAGATGAAGCGGAACTGTAATTTTACTGCTGTTCTTCTCCACGAATTCCTGTGCCAGTCCCATCGCCTGATAGGAGGCATTCGACTTCGGCGATGCAGCAAGAAAACAGGTGACCTGAGAAAGAATGATTCTTCCCTCAGGCATCCCGATTTTTTCCAGTGCAGAAAGCCCTGCTTCGGCAAGCATCAGCCCCTGAATGGAGGCATTGCCAACATCTTCGCTGGCAAGAATAAGGAGCCGCCTCATGATAAACAGGGGATCCTCGCCTCCCTCAAGCATTGCAGCAAGATACAGAAGGGCTGCGTCAGGATCACTTCCTCTTACAGACTTTATGAAAGCAGAAATGTAATCGTAATGATTTTCCTTATTTTTATCATAAGAAATTACCTGTGAAGAAAATTCCTCTGAAACTGATTCAGGGGTCCATCCTTCTTCCGGCGGGTCGAGCGAGTCGAGAAGTTCCAGGAAGTTCAGAAACTTTCTTGCATCTCCTCCGGAAAAATTAATGATATTGTCTATACAATGCTCATCCAGGACAGTTCCCAGTGAAAAATCACTGACAGCTCTTTCGTAGAGTGCGAAAAATGAAATTCTTTCCAAGGGATAAAGTCTGAATATCTGGCATCTGGAAAGAAGCGCCCTGTTCACTCGAAATGCAGGATTTTCGGCAGTTGCTCCCATCAGAATGATTCTGCCCTTCTCCACACTGTCCAGAAGACTGTCCTGCTGAGAGGAACTGAACCTGTGAATCTCATCGAGAAACACACAGATGCTCCCTGTCCTTTCTGTCTCCGCTGCGATATCCTTGATATCCTTGACTCCTGCAGAGGCGGCATTCAGATATCGGAACGGAAGTCCCCAGTTCCGGGACAGGATCATGGAAATGCTGGTTTTTCCCGTGCCAGGCGGTCCGTAAAAAATCAGTGAAACCGGTTTTTTCAGCCTCTTCAGAACATTGACTGTCCTGTCCTGACCGGTCACCCTGTCAAGACTTTCCGGTTTCATCCTTTCTGCCAAAGGAGGCTCGGCTGAACCGAAAAGCGAACTCATTTCTCCGAAAGACGGTAGATAAACCCTTTGATGGAAGGATCCTTCCTTACAACCATTTCAGGAGTTACATTGCACCCGAGAAGGCATTCGTATTTCTCATCCAGATACTGCTTGAACCAGGGAATGTACACTGCAAATTCTCCGTAAGGGGTAAAGAAATACTTTGCACCCTTGGATCTGTAGTCCTCCAGTTCGGAAATGTACTTTGTCTTGATTTCAGGAGGAACTGTGCTCAGAGCAAATTGAAACACTCCAGGCATAATGAGCTGGAATCCCCTTCTGT
This sequence comes from Leptospiraceae bacterium, assembly GCA_035345895.1. Lineage (GTDB taxonomy): Bacteria > Spirochaetota > Leptospiria > Leptospirales > Leptospiraceae > DAORDI01. Next base: position 8,241 of record DAORDI010000098.1, on the reverse strand, counting down.
CACTGAAGTAGAACACCTCTGTACGGGGAGTATTGTCCAGAACCACGACCAGGTCTTTTCTGTCTGTCAGCTTTTTGGCTTCATCACCGAACCTGTTGTAAAAAGGATCAGGTGTCAGTCTCGCTTTCAGTTTTCCGTATGAGAACGGAAGTATGGACAGAAGCAGTATTGCATGAATCAATAATGCTGTTTTCATTAATGCACTGCTTCGGTTCTGAAGATACATCTCAAGAATGTTCCGAAGATAAAATGCGGCGATTGCGATCATCGGGGGAACAATAGGAAGCTGATAGTATTCATGCGCCGCATTCGGTGCAATGAAAGCAAGAATAAATACTATGAATCCCAGAACCCAGAAAGGAAATATCCAGGAATTTGGCGTATAATTATAGGTTTTTTTCAGGGAAAATGCAGATCGGAAATTCAGGAAAATTCCCGCAAGTGCAAAAAGAAAAACGGAAACAGCCAGATGATATTCTGCAATATGCTCAAGGAAAATCTTCGCCCATGTTGCCGGATTTTTCATCAGATAAAAATAGTATTCCCATGCTTCTCTGCTGTAATAAATCCCTACCGCCTCCTTGTCCACAATGGAATCCTCAGGAAACAGCCTGGCGTGAAGAAAATACCAGTACAGTGCAGGAGTAATGCTCAGAACTCCGAATATGTAAAACCTGGGCATGAGAAGGAATCGGAATCCGTATCTGTTCAGGATCATGAATGCGACAGGAATCAGCATATACAGAGTGGGAATCTTGATCAGCAGAGTCAGTGCAGTAAACACTCCGGCTGCGGCCATATACTTTTTCTCTTCCGTCTCAATCCAGAGAAGCGATGTGTAGATGAGCGAAATGGAAAGAAAAAGCATCATGGATTCCAGCATAAACACTCTTGAATAAAAAATCATCAGAGGGAGAAAGGAGAAGAGAAATGCGGCAATGAGTGCAGTAATGCTGTCGTAGACCTTTTCCACCAGTCTGTAAAATACAAAAAAGCTCAGTGCAGAAAAGAAAATGGATATGAATCGGCCGATAATGTCATGGAACCCGAATATCTTGTAAAATACTGCGACCATATATGCGTAGATCTGAAACTCAGAGATATTCTTGTAATTCAGGATATCGAGATTCGGCTTGAATATATTCATTGAATATTCATAAAAATGTTTTGCAAATGCTGCAGTATAAGTCTGTCTGAAATGATGAAAATCATTCAGATCATTGGTGACGTTCCAAAGCCTCAGTCCGAGAGCCGCAATAAATAAAATGCCCAGAATCAGCTTCTGTTTTCTGGAATCCAGTTCCATGATTTCCTCGCAGTGCAGGATTTATTCTATGTTTAGATTTTTTCCAATTGAATGAGTGTAAATACAAAATTATTCCGGCAAATTTTTCTGTTTTTTTGAAAAAAGAATTCTTGACTCTTTTTGAGGATCTGTCAGATTCTTTTTGTTTTCAGCCCTTGCTGAACGTTATGGAAAATGAAAATAAGGAAAATAAAATGCACTTCTGCCCAAAATTGACTGCAGCCAGAATGAACTGCACTGTGAGACCAGTTCTGATTTAGATTATGAACCGTCACAGTGATAAAAGACCGGATATATCTTCAGAGCACCTGGCTCTTGCTGAAGATGAACACAGTGATCTTCAGGATCTGGAATCTTTCAAGAAAGGATTCATAGAAGAAAACAGGGGAAGACCTATTTTTCTGATCCGTTTTGAAAATCTTCAGCACAAGACGCTTGTCGACTTCATTTCCATGCTGAAAAAGGAAATCAGGACAATTCTGGAATTTGAGCACATCAAGGTCGGTTTTTATTTTATTGAAGGCAGGCAGAGCCTTCTTATGGGACTCGCCTATTTGGGCGATCAGCCGGAAGGCCTTCAGCCGAACATAGACAACTGCTTCGGAAGATTTCACCAGGAATGTCTCCGAAAGAAAAGCTGCTCATTTGACTACGGAATAGCGAGAACTCAGAGCAATTATATTTCCACAGTCAACGAAATCTATACAGATCTGTATATTACTTCAGAAAAAAATCTGAATGACAATCTTGTGCGCTGGAGCTGGACATTTTTCAACCGTGCAAACAACTATATCTCAGGCAGCATTCATGAAGCGATGATTCAGCCGACAGTCTTCTATGACGCGAAAAAAAAGACTTTTTCGGTAAAAGGAGGCGAGGTATTTGTCGGAGGCGGCGCGTACAAGGGTTACAAGGATCTCATCAGCGACATTCCAAACGATCAGGATATCAAAAGAATTGAACTTCTGATTCTGGAGAAACTCATTATTGCATGCGAGAGGGCTCCAGGACTGCTGAAATTCAATATCTCTCCCCAGTCACTCATCGACACATTCTCCAATCATGAAAAAGTCAACAGATTCAATATGCTGATCCGTTCAAGAAGCCTGCTTCCTCAGAATGTACGATTTGAACTGATTGAAAAACATTATGAAGAAACGGAATACTTCCTGAAAGATGTATGTCAGTGTTTCTGGGACTACGGGTTCAGTTTTGCTGCTGACGACTTCGGAGTGAAGAGTTCGAGTCATCAGGTGGTTCTGGATCTCGGGGTAATGATACAGGAATTCAAACTGGATCCGATCAGTTTCAAATTCAAGGTGAAAGAGGACAAAGTAAAATTTCTGGACAACCTTGCTTTCATAGACTACTGCAAAAAACTGGCAGACAACAGGGATGCAGTCATTACTGCAGAGGCAGTGGAAGATATAGAAACGTTAAAATTTCTTCTGGAACATCAGATCTGGCAGTTTCAGGCATTCATTCTTTTTGCCAAAGTCCCCGTAGTTCAATACAAGCAGGAATTCGGAGAATGGAAGGATCTCCCTGCTGATGTAGTGTACGAAATTCTTTCGCACCCTAAACTTCTGAAGGAACAGAAGAGAACAGGACATATATTCGAAGTAGCCAAAAAAGCAGGTCTGTTCACAGACTGATCCTTGCCCTTTTCTGCAGCCTGACAGTAATTGGAATAGCGGTATGGCAATACTTTACTATCTGGCAGTTCTTATTACGGCGTCGGGAAAATCGACAATCAAAGACAGAGATTTTGATACTTTTGCACTGGAAGCAAAACTCGAATCAGGGGTCTCCTGTCAGCAGTTTCTGGAAATGAAAGACAGAGACAGTTATGCTGCGAAGGTCTTCAAGATTCAGGCGGGCAGCAGGATAGAATATAAATGTTTGACTCCTTCAGAATTGGAAGATGCAAAAAAAGAATTCTTAAAGAAATCAGGTAAAAACTGATACTCTCAAAAAACCCTTCACACTTGCCAAAATTCAAAGCCGAGAAATTTCTTGCACAGCAGACGATTCTTTACTCACCCGAAAAAAATCAAGGCATCACAAGTCTGCCGCTTATCCTGGGATAATATGTAGAAAAATTAATGATATATTCCAGAATTGCATTCTTGTCTACACCGAATGTCTTTCCGGTGTTTACAGCAGTTCCGTCATTTGCAATCTCAGCCAGTTCAGGATTGAAGGATGGGTTTTCATCTCCCCCTCCTGCATAAAAATCTGATAGAACTGTGCTGTAAAAACTGCAGGCAAGACTCGAGGAAAAGAAGATTCCTTTGACTGTGCAGGATGTTTTCCCGGTCCCCCATCCTGAAGCAGGATCTCCTGAAGAATTGGAATAGACTGTCTTTCCGTCAAAGTAGATGCCTACAACTCTTCTCCCCTCTGCGGCAACTTTGAGTGATTTATCTGATGCTGTACCCGTAATTGTCTGAGCTGTATTTGCAGGATTGATTTCCACTCTCCATCTGGAATTGAAAAGAAGTATCCTTCCGCTTCCGTCGAGATCGCCTACTGTTCCGTAGCAGTTTCCATGCTGAGGACCGTCAGAATCATTGTCGTCAGAGGAAAGAGCTGTCCTGTTTGTCTGAAGTTTGTTTACGCTTCCTTCAAGTGCCTGTTTCAGTCTGTACCCGTTCAGATTGACTCCGACCAGACTGTTGGAAAACGGCATAAAGGAATCCAGCTGAGTTCTGGAAAAAACAGTGCCTTTTGCAATCAGATCGACACCCCTGTCGTGACGAATTGCACCCCCGTTGATGAAGCCGATATCCGTTCCGCTTTTCCAGACAAATGCATCGGCGATCAGGTTGGCCATCCGGGTTTCACATCCTCTTGTCCAGCTCATATTTCCCACTCGAAGATCAAGTCCAAGCACGCCTTTTCCTTCTGCCGCAACGAGAGTGACTGCCTCTGCTCCCGAAACTGCCTGGTTCGTTTTCTGGAAGCAGAAGGATAAAAACACAGTCAGAAAAAATATAAAATATTTCATAAAACCTCCTATAAACTGCAGCTGATCTTGAATTCTGCATAACGTCCGTACTGAAAGGCAGACGGAATCGAGCGGTTCGTAAATGCAGGAATGGCATAATTTGAATCGTCATAGTTTTTATAGTCCAGTGCATTAAAAATGTTCAGTCTGAATGTCCCTCTTGACCATAAATCCTCTGTGCTTGCAAGACTTATGTTCCAGATATGATACTGAGGTATACGGAAACTTCTGTCTGACTGTGTTTCGAAGGCAAACCTGGAATTTGATCTTCTTTCAGACGACATCCATACTGTATTGTTCAGAGTGAAATATCTTGTGATTTCCCAGTTGATCCCGAAGTTTGCACGTGCCTGCGGAACATCCAGAAGAAACGTAATACTGTCCTTTCCTGTATTCGGAGGGAATCCTCCGTAGTCCTGCGCCTGAAACCAGGAACCGTTCAGGAAAATATAATTTCTGAGAGAATAGGAGAGCCTGATTTCCGCTTCGACTCCGCCGATTCTCACTCCTCTCAGATTATTGTAATTGTCCCTTTCGCTCGGAAATGTGCCTGAATTGTTCAGGGCAGCAATATTGTTTTTAACGGAGTTGTAAAAACCGTTCAGCTGAAAACTCAAAGGTCTGTAAGGAGTGATGTAATCCATACCGATTTCCGCAGTCTGAATTGTTTCAGGTTTCAGTTTCCTGTTTCCGAATACACCGCCCGCCTGATAGGCCTGAGTCTGATCGTACAGCTCCTGAAAAGTTGGAGCACGGAAAGCAGATCCGAGAAGAAACTTGAATGACAGTGTTCCGAACTGAGTGTTTTCAAACGGAGTGACTACGGCACTTGTCTTGGGATTCACAGTCTTTCCAAAATCAGAATACTCGTCATACCTCACGCCGAAAGTAAGAGACATCCAGGAAAACGGATCATAAATCGCCTGTCCGAAAACCGCCTTGATATGACGGTCTTTTATCTGCTCTTTCCTGGCATAATCATAATCAAAAAATACAGGAAGCAGAGTATTGGTATCCGATCTCAGATAGTTTTTTTTTATTTCAAAATCACGCAGAATCAGTCTTTCATACATTGCACCGAGAAGAACAACAAGATTCTTCCTTGCATTCCACTGAAGAATGGATTCAGTTCCGTGTGTTTCATAAATATAGGAATTCATTTTTCTTGCTGAAAATCCCGGATGCCTCAATGCATCCTTTCGTTCCACCTGAATATCATCCTTTCTTTCATACATATCCCCGTACAGTTTTGCTGAAATAGACAGATTATCAGTAATCTCTATTTTCTGAAATCCTACAGAACCGAGGAAAAGTCTGAATCCGATTTCCGACTCCGGAACGACCTGGCCGATTTCGCCGACATGCGGTCCCCTTTTTTCCTGAACTGCTTTGCCTTTGAGAAAAAAATTATCCTTCCTGTCCACATTGAGAAAAAGATTTGTCTGATCCTTTCTGTCGTTTGTCGTAATCCCGGAATTCAACGGAAGGGGCAGTACAGTACCGGAACAGTTCAGCTTTGACCAGGAATCAGAATTGCAGGTAGAATCATTTTTTAGGTGAGTGCGTCTCCTGTCTGAAGCAAACTTTTCTGCATATCCTGAAACCTTCCAGTTTTCATCAATTCTGCTTCCGAAAAAAACAGAGGGTTCCAGAGTATTTTCTGCACCGACTCTAGTCGAAACCTGAGTGAAACTTTTCCCTTCAAAACTGCTTCTGGTGACAACATTGATGACTCCCACAAATGCATTTGTACCGTGAACTGAAGAACCCGGTCCGCGAATGATTTCCACTTTTTCTATCGCATCTGCACGAAGATCCAAAAATGTGGACCCGTCATAAAAATTGTTTATCCTTTGACCGTCCAGAAGCAGAAGAACCCCTGACTTTGATCTGACTCCTCTGAAAGAGGCCTTATAATATCCGAACTGATCATAAAAAACTTCGATTCCGGGAACCTGTTTGAGGAGATCGGCAAGATTTCTGGCACCGCTGTCCTGAATTTTCTGTTTCGAAAGAACTGTCACAATCGCGGAAGTTTTCCCGGCTGTCTCTGACTGACCAACTCTCTTGGACACAATGGAAATAGAATTGTCCTCCCCGATAATCCTGAACACTTCCTCCGAAGCCTTGGCTACGTCTTCCGGAGGAACTTCAATTTTCATATCCTTCCCTATAGGCTGACTAGCAACAAAATCATTTATATTTTCACGTCTTTCAGTCCGTTTGGGATTCGTCAGTATCCTTTTTACCGTTTTCTGGGAAAATTCTTCAATAATTTTTTCATCAGAGCTGCCCATTTCCTTTTTGTCGAGTTTGAGATTCCCAAGTTCAGGAAAATCATAGGTTCTGTTGAAAGCATCGATGAGCCGCCCTGTCTGAGGATCATAAATCTGACCGTAAATATTCAGTGTCCCGTCCTCGGATTTTCTGTAATAGCCCTCGATCAGATACCCTGCTCCGTTTTTCTTTGCATATTCCAGACGCTCTTTCAGGGTGGAGCCGACTGCCTTTTCTAATCTCATCCCTGAAGATTTCAGCTGTTCTTCCATTCCGGCATATATGGATGCGGCAGTTTTTTCATTCGGAACCGATTTATAAGCTTCAAACCCTGAAATGACTGCCTTTTTGGAAAAATCAGACAACTCCTGAGAATAGACAGAAGGAGTCAGCAGAAGGAAAACTGCAGTCAATAATTTCATTCCAGAACTCATCGCAGGGACTAGGAACGCAGAGAATGAGAATCAGTGCAAGTTTTTTATGAATAAAACGGAATGTTTTATCCATGACTGACAGTCTGCATTGAAAAACAGCAGCCAGTTTTCAATACTGCTGACTTGTCCGGAAAAGGACTGCTCAGTCAATCCTGAACTTTATGATTTGCTCACCTTATGTCTGCGTCTGCAGGCGGGCGGTTTTGACAGGAACGCCTGCCGAAATTCAAAAGTCGGCTGAACTCCAAGCACGGAAAGTGCCGTTTTTGCTGATTCATCGCAAGCTGTTAAACTGCAGGATTTCCTCAATGTTTTCTGAAAAATGCCGCGCCTGTACACGCAGGGCAGTGATTTATATATAAACTATGTTATTTTAAATCAATATTAAATAATACTGTAATACAGTAAAAATCAGTATCATTCGTAGAAGAGAGTGAAGATGTTTCATATTCCTATTTTTCATATTCCCTGACTTTTTTCAGAAAATTCTGAAAAGACTTGAAAGGAAATTCAGCAAGAAAAGCATTTACGAGAACTGCAGGCACCGATCCTCCGGGTTCCATATGAGCCGTATATTCCACTGAAACCCTGTTATTTTCCAGAGTTCTGAATCTCCAGGCTCCGCTGAGTTCCTTCACTCGGAGGAAATCCGCAGATACCGGGGCAGCATCCGGTACAGAAATAAAATGTATTTCTGCACTGCCCTCCGAAGGATTCTCTGAAATGAGCATTCGGACAGCCGCATCTCTTTTCTTCAATGGGAAACCTGCACTGATTGCAATCAGACCTGTAATATCCGAACTGCTTTTTCTTTTTATTACGGAATATTTCACGCAGTCAGGGAACCATTCGCAAAGACTGCCTGAGTCCCTCATCAGGCGCAGAACTGCTTCCAGCGTGCCTTTGTAAACTGTTTCCGCCCTGCATTCATTAAAGGCTGAACCTTTTTTTTCCTGAACGTAAACCCTGATCCCCTCACTGTCTTTTTTCAGTTCCCAGCCGAAAACTGACTGAACTGCAGCAGAAAAAATAAATACCTTCAGGAAATGTTTCATAAATAGAGAATCACTGAAAAGATCAAAAACAGTCAATTCGATTAACCGGCCTGAGACAGATGAGACATTGTAAATTCTCAGATATTCTCGAAAAAAAAGATTAACCTTGACAGGAAAGCACAGTTTTTTATCCTTTACCACAATATATTTACATATGAA